>CAZQLE010000159.1:0-9489 GCA_964593905.1 uncultured Anaerolineaceae bacterium
ACATCACCGCGATCACAAGGATCATCCCAAGTTTATACAATACAGATTTCATGTTACTCTCCTCTTCTTTCTGATAACTGGATACAATCGGAGCGAAATATCAGGATTATCATGCCGCCGTTTTTTTACAGACAGGCATGTTTTCCACCACGCTAACTTTCACCGCGCTCAAAGGGTTTTGAAAGCGCTGCCGGTGTGGCGCGGCGAACCGCAAATGCCAGCGCCAGAATGGTCAGAACATAAGGCATCATTACCGCCAGGTCCGACGGAATGTTGATGCCCTTCACCTGCACCCACAACTGGAAGGCATTCACAAAACTGAAGATCAACGAACCCAGCAGCACACCGCTCGGCCGCCAGCTTCCAAAGTAAACCAGTGCAACCGCAATATAGCCCATTCCGTTGGTCATGTTTTCCTGGAACAGGTTGATCAACCCGATTGAAAGCGATGCGCCCGCGATGCCCGCCAGCATACCGCCCAGAGAAATGGTCAGATAGCGAATACCGGTCACCGAAACGCCAAGCGAATCGGCGGCCTGCGGGTTTTGCCCCACAGCACGGATCTTAAGCCCCAGCGTGGTGCGGTTGAGCACAAAAGCCGCCACCGGCACCAGCAGAAAAGCGCCATAAACCAGCAGGTTATGGTTGAACAGGGCCTCACCCAGGTAGGGCAGGTCGCCCAGAAATGGGATCTTCACCGGTTGAAAACCGCTGATCGATTTGACCGTACCCTCAAGGGTCACTTTAAAGAGCAGGGTCGATAACCCCAGGCCAAACAAAGACAGGCCAATACCGCTGATGCCCTGCTCGGCTTTAAGGGTGACACTGACCACACCCATCAACAGACCCATCAAAATGCCCACCGCAGCCGCAGCCAGCACACCCAGCCACAGGTTGCCGGTGGTTATGGCCACATAAAAGCCGGTATATGCGCCCATCAGCATGATGCCATCCACGCCCAGGTTTAATACCCCTGAGGCCTGCGCAAACATTTCGCCTAAAGCAGCATACAAATACGGCGTCGCCAGGCGGATGCCTGAATATAAAATTCCCAACAGCACCGGAAGTGTAAATAACTCACCCATGGGTTGCTCTCCTTCTGGCGCGATAGACCGACCAGATTTCAGCGCTGACCACAAACAGAACCACCAGACCCAGGATCGTGTCGATCAACGCTGAAGGCACCTGTACGGCGCGCTGCATCTTATTGCCGCCCACCAGCAGGCCGCCAAACAAAATTGAAGCCGGTATCGCTCCCAGCGGGTGCAGCTTGCCAAACAGCGCTGCCACAATTCCCGAAAAACCATAACCGCCCGAGAGACCTTCCAACATGCGGTGCTGCACACCCATCACTTCCACCGCTCCGGCCAGCCCGGCGAATGCGCCGCCCAAAACAAGCGCAAGCGCCTGATAGAACGCAACCCGGATCCCGGCGTAACGCGAGGCAGCCGCATTCAGACCCACCGCGCGGATGCGATAACCAATGGTGGTGCGCCACAGGAAGATATAAACCAGAATCGCCAGCACCACTGCCAGAATGGCGCCCGAGTGAAGCAGGGTCTTTGGCACCAGGCGGGTGAGCCAAACTGCCTTGGGCAGCAACGCGGTTTGCGCAATGCGCGTTCCGGCTTCAATTTCTTTGGGGTCGATCATGGGGCCGCGCAGCAAAAAGTTCGAGAGCTGCACCGCGATGGCGTTCATCATCACCGTGCTCAGAATCTCGTTCACATCCAGGCGGGCCTTCAAGATGCCTGGAATCCCTCCCCACACTGCCCCGGCCAATGCACCGGCCAGCAGAGAAAGCGGCAGCATATACCAGCGCGCGCCCTCAGGCAGCGCCAGCGCCACCGCCGAGGCCGCCAGAGCGCCCACAATAAGCTGTCCTTCACCACCAATGTTGATCACACCACCGCGAAAGGCAATGCAGACCCCCAGACCCACCAACAGCAGCGGGGTCGCCTTTACCAGCGTCTGGGTAATACCCGATACATCACCCGCAGCCCCCTGCAGCAGCGCACCATAAGCCACCAGCGGATTTTTATCCAAAGCCAGCAGCATCAGCGCACCGATCAGCAGCGCCAGCGGCACCGCAACCAGCGGCAGCAGTGCATCCACCGTGCGATTCCAGATTGATTTAAATTCCGGTTTTTCCGGCATGATACTTTGATTCCTCCAGTTCAGTGTTTTTTTCACAGCCCTACCGGTAAACTCAGCCGTCGCGTGTGCGTACCAGACGCATCCCCAGAATTTTCTCATTGTAGTAATTGATTCCGGCCGCCACCGGCTGCCCTGCGCGGTTAAAAAACACATCGTGTAATTGCAAAATGGGGATGCAGGGGTCAATTTGCAACGCAAGCGCCACCTCATTCGGAGGCAGCACCGCGGTTACATCTGAAGTTGAATAGGCAATCTCTTGATCGGTGTATGCATGCAAAAAATCATTCAAAGAAGACTGCGGCCGGTATTCACCGGGGTCTTTAACCAAGAAAGCCGCCGGGATCACATTGGTAGAGAAGATCACCGGTCGGCTTTCAGCCAGAAACAAACGTTGAAAAACAAACATTCGCGCTTGGCCTGGGTCTTGAATTTCAAGATCACATATTTCTTTTTCGCTCCCAGCGCGGAAGGTCACCATCACAGACCGCACCTCAGGAGAAAACCCCGATTCTTCAATCAAACGGGTAAAGCTCCAAAAGTTTTGGATCTGTGTGCGCATTTCAAAACCGTGGCGGTTTACAAAGGTGCCCTCTCCTTGCCGGCGCAGCACCAGTCCTTCTGAGACCAGAGATGCCATCGCCGTGCGCAGGGTAGAGCGGCTGATACCCATTTCGGCAGCAAGATCCCCTTCCGATGGCATTCTACCCCCCGGAGGATAGATCCCATCACGGATCCGCTGGCGGATAATTTGATTGACTTGCTCCACGATTGAGAGTGGGCGTTCAATGATCATAGGTTTATAAGGTTTAAGAGACCAAAAAAGGGAACGAACTTGTGTAAACAACCAATGTCTAACAAGACAAACTGGCTGTATATCCATAATAGCGATTTTTTTCACGATGTCAACGGGAAGTTTGTCATCAATCAGGCCCATTACTTTCAACGTACCGGCCCAAAAAAATCTTTCATAAGCCCTCCCCCGGCGGCAAAGGTTTCGGCGGGTTGGGGGCCTTCACCAGCGCTGGGGTGAGACCTTCGCCGGCGCACAGGCTGCCCCACGGGTGGGGTCATAAAAAAACCAACAAAATGCTAGGAAACATCTTGCGTTTTATCCAGTTTGTTTTTGGCTTTTTTTCTCCTATAATGACTTCAGGTTATTCACAACCTGCCAACGGGCCCCCCTATTTTTACAATTGATATTGGTTCAGACCGGATCTTGTCCAGGCATTGCAAGTCGTTGCCGTGCCGCCGCAGATGATATGTGTCAGGAGGTCGTTATCGAGTTATGCGCTTCCAGAATTCCCGGTTTTTTCCATCTTTCCCATTCTGCTTTTCCAATTGAATTTTCATAAGGAGTTTTTTATGGCCACTGCTATGGACACTTTGACGGCTGAAAAGATTTGGACCGTTGCCCCCGGTGAAAAACGCTCGGTGGGTGTTATCCACATCGTCATTACCGCACTTTTAATCGGCATCGGCTTTGTGGTCGGCGCATTTGGCAGCATCAGCTTCCCCCTTGGCTTTGGTGTGAACTTCTTCTGGACCGGTATTGCCGTCCAGCAAGTTGGCGCCATCTGGTTTGGCATGTGGGGCGTTATCGCGGGTGCAATCTTCCCCTTCTTCTCTAACGCCATCGCCGGCACTCCGTTCTATGTCTCGCTGGCTTACATCCCGGCCAATGCCGTGCAGGCCTTCCTCCCCGCCTGGGCTTTCCGCCGCTTTAAAGCAGATCCGCGTCTCAAGTCCGGCCGCGATTACCTCATCCTGCTGGGCGCCATGATCGTCTCCAGTGCTTTTGGCGCGCTCTGGTCACCCCTGGTGGTGCTGCGCAGCTTTGGCCTGCTGACCACCGATTCGCTGCCCCTCTTCATCTGGGGTTGGTTTGGCGGCAATGTGGTCGCCGGGCTGGTATTCAACTTTGTGCTGCTCAAGGCGCTCTCGGGTGTTGTCATTCGCACCACCGCGTTCGTCAAGCAATGGTGGGCGTAGTTCAGTTGAGCCGGTGAAGAAATCTTCACCGGCTCTTTTTTGCCAGAGCTATCAGTAACCTTCTGTCACAATCGCACCTGCCTGCAAGATTACGGGCCCCTTGCAGGCAGGCTGCGGCGGCCGCTCCATGAGATTGAGAAGGACCTCGCAATGAATAAAACGTTACTGGGTTATGTTCCAAATGAATCTCCCATTTATGCGGTTCATCCTTTTGTAAAGCTCTATTTTCTTTTGATCGTCAGCCTGTTCCCCATCTTCATCTTTGCACCCGAATGGAACATTGTCATCATGATTTCCATTCTGCTGCTGATGGCCTACAGCAAAGTGAACATGAGCACGCTCAAGATCTACGGCCCGGTGGCCGGTTCGATGGGCATGATCATCCTGCTCTCTTACACCGTGCTGGGCGGCACCCATCCCGAATATCACCTGCTGGCGCGGGTGCTTGGCATTAATTTTTACTGGGAACGGATCCGCGATGCCATCATCGTGTACTTCCGTGTTTTGCCCATGATCTTCACCATGGTGTTCTTCCTGAGCACCTCCCGCGAACGGGACGTAATCGTCGCCATGCGCAGCATCCGCGTGCCGTTTGTGGTCACCTATGTGTTTGCCATGGCGCTGCGCTCGGCCGGCATGGTGCTTGAAGATTTCTTCATCGTCCGCCAGGCCGAACAGGCGCGCGGGTTTGACGCCACCGGCAAATCGCTGGTCTACAAAGTTCGCAAGTACGTCATGTATATGATCCCTCTCTTTGCCCTTTCGCTGCGCCGCTCAGAAGAATTTACCAATGCACTGGTCGCGCGCGGTTATGCTTTTACCGGAGAAGCCGCCCGCGTAAAACGGGCCGATTTTATCCTCACCCATTACCATTTTCGAACCGCCGATCTGATCCTCACCATTGCAATCACACTCCTGTTTGTCCTCATCCTCATGGTGCGATTTGGCTTTGGCTACCTGGATACCGACAGCTCGCTGTTGATCTCCTGGCTGGGACAGCTCTTGAAAGTAGGAGGATAACGTGAGCGCCGTCATTAAAATTCAAGATTACACCTGGCAGTATCTGAACCAGGAAAAGAACGCCGTCGAAGGGATTAACCTCGAAATTGAAGAAGGTAAGTTTGTCGGCATCATCGGCAAAAACGGCTCCGGCAAAACCACCCTGGCTTATTCCATTGACGGCCTCATCCCCGGCCAGTATCACGGCATTAAATCGGGTCACATCGAAGTCTTTGGCAAAGAAGTGGAAGACTACCCCAAAGGCACCTTACAGCAAACCATTGGGATGGTCTTCTCAGACCCCGAAGCGCAGTTTACCGCCATGACCGTGGAAGATGAGCTGGTGTTTGGGATGGAAAATCTGGGCATGAGCATTCCCGAGATTCGCGAACGGCTGGAATGGGTTACCGAACTGACCGACCTGAAACACCTGCTCATCAAACCCCCCTATGAAATCTCGGGCGGGCAAAAACAGCGCGTGGCGCTGGCCGCCGTGTTGGCCATGACGCCCAAAATTATGATCCTTGACGAGCCGACCTCAATGCTCGACCCGATCAGCCGCAAACGTGTCTTTGATGTTCTGGCCCGTCTAAAAAAAGAGCAAAAGAACACCATCATCGTCATCGAACACTCGCTTGAGAATCTGGTGCCCCTGGCCGATGAAATGGTGCTGCTCTCAGATGGCAAGCTGGTGCTGGCCGCTGATACCCAGTCTTTCTTCAATCAGACCGATCTGCTGCTGGAACAGGGTGTGTATCCGCCGGGCGTCATCCAGTTTTTCCACCAGCTTAAGAAAGACGGACGTTACGACGGCAATCTGCCCCTCACCGCCGCCGAGGGCGCCAACTTCTTGCATCAGATTTTTGCCAATCACAAGGGCTAAGGAGCAGCCGCGATGGAAACCGCCAAACCTTTTATCCAGGTACAAAACCTGGTGTACTGCTATGCAGACGGAACCCGCGCCCTGGATGGGATTAACCTCGATATCTCGGACGGCGAGTTTATTGCCTTTATCGGGCAGAACGGTTCGGGCAAAACCACCCTGTCGAAATGCCTGAACGGGCTCTTCAAACCCACCACCGGCGCAGTGCTGGTGGACGGGTTGGATTCAAAAAACACCCCCATCGTGCAGATGGTGCGCCGGGTGGGCTATGTTTTTCAGAACCCCGATCATCAGCTCTTTAACAACAACTGCTGGGATGAAATTGCCTACGGGCCGCGCAATATCGGCCTGCCGGAAGAAGAAGTGAAAAGCCGGGTCGAAGAAGCCGCCGGCGTGGTCGGTTTGAAAAGTGAATTCTTTACCGAGCATCCCTTCTTCCTCACCAAGGGCATGCGCCAGCGCGTGGCAATTGCCTCCATTCTGGCGCTTAAGCCCAAATTGATCATTGTGGATGAGCCCACCACCGGGCAGGATATCTACCAGTCGCTGGAGATTATGGATTTTCTGCGGGATTTGAATGAGAATTACGGGCACATGATCATCTTTGTCACCCACGATATGCCCATCGTGGCCCGCTATGCGCGGCGCGTGGTGGCCATGGCCCAGGGCCAGGTGATTGTGGATGGCAGCCCGGCCGAGGTGTTTGGCAACCCCGCCGCGCTGCAAAAGACGTTTGTTGAGCCGCCGCAGATTACCCAACTGGCACAGGGCGCGGTTGACCTGGGTTTTAACCCCGGCACCCTGACCGTGGATGAGATGAACGCACAGTTCAGGCAATTGGCTCATTAATCGGCAGCAGCCTGCCGGCCTATGCCGCAAACCACACCCGCCCCTGGACGGAAAATCGTCCGGGGGCGGGTGCTTTTTATGACAGGCACCTGTCATTCTTCGGCACAGCTTTGTAGGTTGGTGTTGCACGCTGTGCGCAGAGCGAGGGTCGGTCAGCAAAAATCTTGCCCATAAACCGGTGCCCCGAAACCCAACCCACACTCCAGGGCTGCGGCAAGGGTTCTTGCAGATCAGCGCGCTTATTTCACGCCGTTTTGCTTCTTCTGGCCGGGGGTTAACTGGTCGGGCAGGGCGGCCGGCCCCCCGGCAAAACCTTCAGCCACACCGCTCAAAACAGCTTCACAAAATTCTTTGGAAGCGGCCTTTTTATCTTCATTAAACCGGACGATCCAACCCTGCAAAGCCGGGTCGGCCAACCCTTCACGCTGCCAGAGCAGCAAAAAGCCCAACACCATATCGGCCACACGGTCACTTTCCCAGCCAACCGATTTGCCGATCTCGCGCTGGTAAATCTGCTTTGCCAGCTCAAACTGGTGCGCCTTATAGTCAGTTTTCAGCCCGTAATGGCTGGCGAGAATCTCATCGGTAATCAGTTCGGCCCAGCGGCGGTGAAAGCGACAGATGCCGGTATTGTCATTAAATAGCTCATACACCCAGCGCTCCACGTTGCGCTTGCCCAGCCGCCGGGCGTCATTAAAATCGGCGCCGTAATAGACATAATATTTGCCCATCATCGGCATTGGGCTGAGCATACCGGGCGTCCAGTACTGGTTGGGCACCATCGAGCCTTCTTCACCGTGCGAAAGGAACACCGCGCGGTCGATGGAACGAATGCCGTACTGTTTATCCAGCGCTTTGGCCGCAGCGCGAATGCCCTGGCGGAAGAGGGCGCAGCGCGGCTCGAGCAAAATGGCATCCACCACTGCCTGCGCATAGGCGGCGTTGAGCGCGCTGTCTTCCACCACATCAAACTCGGCCGGGTCAGCCGTAAAGCCAAACTTCATCCGCTCGGCCGGCGGAAAACCAAATTCGGCCGGGTCGATCAGTTTTTCAGCCACCAGTTCCATAATCCAGGCCACGGTTCCGCCCAGTTGAATGGCGTCAAAACCCATCGCATCGGCGTGATCGTTGATCTTCTCGGCAGCGCGCTGGTCAAACACGCCAATTTGCGGCCCCAGCACATGATAAGGCTCATAGTCTTTCTTAAAGCTGTCTTTCATCTTCTTGCACACCACCGGGCAGGGTTCGCCGCAGTGTTGAAAACTTTTGGTTTTGATGCTCTCTTCGTTAAATTGCAGTAAATAATGATCGAGAACGAAATTTTTGTGCTGCTTAAGGCGCTCTTCATCAGTGTGATAAATGCTGGTGTAGTTGAAGCTGAGCAGGCGCTCGTTCATCTCGCGCATGTTCACGCCAAAGGTCCCGCCGGTCTCAAATTCGGGGAAGTAGCGATATTTCTCGGTCAGCGCCATATCGGTCTGGATGGTTTTCTGTCCAAAGTGCTCCATAAAATAGGCGTCAATCTCAGCCGAATCGCGCAGATCGGGGTCTTCCCACTCACCGCCAAAGACGATGGCCGCCACATGATGCTGCTGCAAAAGGCGGCTGCCCATGCCGCCGCGCCCGGCCCAGTCGACCACGCCGGTCAGCGCGCCCTTGCGCACCGTGCTCGAACCGATGGCCCCTTCGCGGGTGAATTTAGCCGCCGGGCCAACTGCCATAACGCGCACCCGGTTGGGTTGATATTCGGCAGCATAACGGTCAAACATGGCCTGCTGCAAGCCATAAAAACCGATCAGGCGCTCACCCGTGGGTGAACTGTACCCGGTCCACAGCGATTCGTAATTAACCGGTTCCAGCCGCACCTGCACCTCGCCCTGTTTGTGGTTGAGCAGCAACACGCACGGTTCTGCGGCCCGGCCGCGCAGCGCCACAAACGGCACACCCACCCCGTGAAAGGTATAGGCCGCCCCGCCCATGCTGGAAACATAAAAGCCGTCCCACTGCGGGCTCCAGCCGCAAAAGACCAGCCTCCGGCTGCCCGGAATGCTGCTGCCGGACAGCAGCCCTTCGCCAAAAGTGAAGCTGTCGGGGTAGAGGTTAAACCGCTGCCAGCCGTAATCGACCGGCCCGAGGATCTTGCCATCTTCCAGCGGACGAATGTAAGAATTGCCATTGTTTAAGTGAATGGTCAGCTCGCGCTGCAAAATTGGGTAGGTCATGGACTGGCTCCGGGATGGTTTGAAGGATTGATCTTAATATTGTAATCGGGTTGGCCGCATTTTGTGACGCCAAAAACCTTACGGCCCCTTGTTTTTTAATTCGTAAAACAGAGGGGGAGATAGTACGAATCCGGTTATACTATGATAAATTGTATAGAATTTATTGGGTTTGCCATTTAACGTTGCCCGTTTCAGAAAAGAGTATTCAAAATGAAAGCACTCCGTTCATTCGTCTTACTGGTATGTTGTGGCCTGATGGCCGCAAGCTGCTCAGCGCCGCCCGTGGTCAGCCCGGCGGCTGTCGGTGCCACTGCACTGCCGCCAACAACGGCAGCCCCAACCCTTTTGGTGAAAGAAACCCCCGCCATGACCCCTACCCCAAAAAAAACC
>CAZQLE010000160.1:0-9431 GCA_964593905.1 uncultured Anaerolineaceae bacterium
GTCGATTCCACCCCTGGTGTGTTGCAACCTTTTTTAACTGAAAATTCAATCCATTTTCCGATTGTAAGTGATTCTTCAGAACTGAAATTTCGAGAAAAATTTCGTGTGCAGGGATTTCCCACTACATATTTTGTCGACCAACAGGGTATACTAAGCGGAACCCAGATTGGTCTGCTGGATGAAGAACTATTGTCGCGGCATCTTGAAAGCGCAGGAATGAAATTGCCATGATCACTGTCCAAATTTTCTTTGAGACAAACTGCCAGGATTGCGAACGGATCCTGGCGGATTTGCATGAATTACAGGCTGTTGTTCCTCATCGGGTGGCTGAGATCAATATTGACCAGGACCCGGCGTTGCAAAGCGCTTATAAAAACCGTACCCCATTGGTTAAAGTGGGCCCATATTCCCTTCAACCCCCCATTACAAAGCAAGATTTGCAGGTGGCGCTTGGCGCGGCGGCTGACCGTGAAAAGACCCTGCGCGCGGTTGGGAATGATGTTTTTGAACAACGGGTTGAGCGCGGAAAAACAATGTCGGGCACGGATCGTTTTTCTCTGTGGTTGACCAAAAATTACATGTTGCTCTTCAATTTTGCGCTGCTGCTGTATTTTGGTCTGCCCTTTGCCGCCCCGGCATTTATGAAAATCGGCTGGGTGTTTCCGGCCAGAGTTATCTATACGGTTTACAGCCCTCTGTGCCACCAGTTGGCCTTTAGAAGCTGGTTTTTGTTCGGCGAACAGCCTTTTTACCCACGCGAGCTGGCGGGTGTGCCGGATGTGATCACCTATGAAACGCTGTCGAACCAGAGTGATATTAATATTATGGATGCCCGCCGCTTTATTGGGAATGAGATGCTTGGGTATAAAGTTGCCCTGTGTGAACGGGATGTTGCAATTTATGGTGCAATGTTCCTGTTTGGGTTGGCCTTTATGTTGACCGGGCGGCGTTTCAAACCAATCCCCTGGTATTTGTGGGTTGTGTTTGGCCTGGTTCCGATTGGTTTCGATGGTGTGTCGCAGTTGCCCAGTCTGGTCAAAAATTTCTTCCCCGCATGGATGTTGATTCGCGAAAGTACACCTCTGTTGCGAACGTTAACCGGCAGTCTTTTTGGCGTTTTTACTGCCTGGTATCTGTTCCCGATGATTGAGCAGGCCATGCAAGATACGCGCAGCTTATTGTTAAGTAAAAAGGCATCCATTTCATCTTGATAAGATAAAGCTTATGTCATTTTTATTTTCAGATTCACTAAAAATCTATTCTTTTGAACTATTCCAGGAGCAACCCCTGATCCAGGGTGTTTTTACACGAAAAGGCGGGATCAGTCCCGAGCCCTGGGCTTCGTTAAATTTGGGAGGGACGGTTGGCGACCCTCGCGAGAATGTGATTGAGAATCGCCGGAGGATATTTCAGGCTGTTGAGCGCCCGGTTGAATCAATTTTTGATGTCTGGCAAGTGCATGGCAACCGCGTGGTCTCGACGGATCGGACCCGCCCGCTGGACGCGCCTCATGAACAGGCAGACGCAATTTTAACCAACCGTCCTGAAATTACCCTGATGATGCGTTTTGCCGACTGTGTGCCGGTTCTTTTCTATGACCCCGAACACGCCGTGGTTGGAATTGCACACGCGGGTTGGCGGGGCACGGTTAATAAGATCGTGACCGAAACAGTCGCTCAAATGAAACGAGATTATGGAAGCAATCCGAAAAACATTCTGGCCGGCATAGGCCCATCCATTGGACCGGATCATTATGAGGTTGGCGAAGAGGTGATTCGTGCGGTGGAGCAGGGCTTTCATAAGCAGTCTGCCGATCTTTTGCATCAAGTGGGGGGTCACACGCATTTGGATTTGTGGAACGCAAACCGCCTGGCACTGGAAGAAGCGGGTGTGGAAAAAATTCAGATTGCCGGGGTATGCACTGCGTGTCATACTGAAGACTGGTTTTCACATCGCGGCGAAAAAGGCCGTACCGGGCGTTTTGGTGCGGTGATCTGTTTGAGGTAATCATGGATAATGCACAGGATCAAATTCGTCAAAACTTCATCCGGGTTTCTGAAAAAATTGAGCGTACAGCGCTTCGTGTTGGCCGCCAACACGAATCTGTGCGGTTGGTCGTGGTGACCAAGGCGCAGCCACATGCTGTGGTTCAGGCAGCGATTGATGCTGGTGCGAAAATATTGGGCGAGAACTATCCTGAAGAAACAGCAGAAAAGCTGCCCTTCTTGCGCTGCGCTGAGAACCAGGTTGAGCTGCATATGATCGGGCATCTTCAAAGCCGCAAGGCGAAGATTGTCGCTGACCATTTTGATATGCTGCATTCTCTGGATAGTTTGTCGCTGGCCCAAAAAATTGACCGTTTGTGTGCCGAACGAAATCGTGTTTTGCCGGTTCTGGTGCAGTTCAATGTGGGTGATGAACAAACCAAAAGCGGCTGGCAGGCAGACCGCGCGGAGATCTGGCCTGATTTCTACCCGGAGATCGAAATGTTGCTGGCTTTGAAACATATCTCCATTCGAGGATTAATGACCATGCCTCCCCTGTATGAGGATCCGGAAAAAAGCCGCCCATTTTTTAAAAGACTGAAAGCTTTGCAGTGTGAGCTGATGCGGCGGTTCCCTGAAGGAAATTGGCAGGAACTATCGATGGGTACCAGCGGAGATTACTTGACTGCAATTGAAGAAGGTTCAACCCTGGTGCGGGTTGGCACAGCCATTGTTGGACAGCGAGTCTACCCACACTTATAAAAACCTGAAAGGATCGTTATAATTACACTATGATTGGATTTTTAATTGTGTTTATTCAATTACTGGCCAATATTCTGGTCATCATGGTCATCGCAGAGGTTTTGCTCTCTTATTTCATGCCGCCGTATCATTCGGTGCGTGTAATGTTAAGCCGCTTTATTGGCCCTCTGCTCGATCCAATTCGGAAAATTCTTCCCAATACCGGGCCGATTGATTTTAGCCCATTGGTGTTATTAATTCTGGTTCAACTGTTGGAATCTGTGCTTGTCAACCTCTTAAGGGGAATAGGGTGATCTGATGAAATCTAAGCAGCCGCTTCATCTCAACGCAAATGGATCCGGGGCAGCAATAACCGTTCGCATTACCCCCCGGGCAAGCCGGAATGAAATTCATGAAGTGCTGAATGATGGGACGTTAAAAATTCGGTTGATTGCCAGTTCTGAAAGCGAGATTAACCAGCAACTGGTTCAGTTTGTGGCGGGAGTTGTGGGCGCCCCGGTGGATATGGTGGAGATTGTAGCCGGCGCCACCAGTAATGACAAGTTGATTTCTATTCTGGGGTTAAATCCCCGCGAAGTGCATGAAAAAGTACTTAAAGCTTTAAGCTAGATTTAATTGATTGTGCGTTCGGGTTGGCGAAAAGGCGCTTATTGCGGCCCCACATTAGTTTTGATGGATTTGCCAGAGCGCAGCAATCGCAGCTTCCTGCAGCGGTCCACTCGTTTGGATCGCTGTTTCTTTAATCGCAGCAAGCACATCTGGTTCGGTGAAACTTTTCAAAAGATCCAGAGCAGCGATTTTTTCTTCAAAGGTGCCTTTCTGGAGGGCGGTCAAAATTAACGGCAGCGGAACCTCCTGGGCTGGAATGCCCTGACCCAGTTTGCTGGCATATTTGATTAACCAGGAAATTTCATGCAAAGGCCGGGTAGAAGTGACGTTGCCGCTGTGCGATTCTTTGCGGTTTACCAGTGCTTCGCCGGCTGTTTTTCTTACCATCCACTGTGCATCCTCAGTGGCCAAATTCTCCAATAGCCGGTCAACGTCGGGGTCGATGACCTCTGTTAAGCCCGAGATAACTGCACAGCGCACGAGCAGGTCATCATACCGCGCAGCTTGCTTTAAGATTTCCAGGCCATCGGGTAATTTGATGGACAATGCTTCTGCGGCGGCCTGCCGTACGATCTCATCTCCTTGCATCAATGTGTTGACCAACTGCTCAATGGCTGCGGCAGAAGTCAGGGCCCCCAGAGCAAGACACACCGAAACTTGAACCGGAATATCGGCATCGTTTTGCATTTTGCTTAACTGGTTGAGGATATTATCCTGCTTTAATGCCCCCAGGCTTATGACCGCAATCTGACGAATTACCGGCGAGTTCGCGTTTAACAGTTGGGTAAACAGAGCCGGAGCAGATGGTTCATTGGCGTTGATTATGGCGGCTGCGGCGCGCGAACGGATTCCAAAGGGCAGGTGGTCATCATGGACCATGCTCAATAGTTTGCGCATGATCGCCGACCGCCAGACGGAGGTCAGTGGGGCAAGGTGCAGCCAGCGGGCAGCCACGAAGGTGTTGGCGAACAGCGGCACCTCGTCTTTTTGCAATATCTCTGCCAGCCAGACTTCGCTGCCAGGAATGGCGCCCAGAGTGCTGGCTGTGTAATAGCGCTGGGCGGAGTTTTGTGAAGATGGAACCCGCAGTGCGACCGGCTGTTGTTCCAACGCGCGCGAGGCCAGATAACCCAGCACAACCGGATTACTGAAGCGGATGATGCCATTTTCATGCTCGACCAATATCCCAACGGCCATCCACTCATCCAGGGCCCGGTCCACCGAAGAGACCTTGATTTTACGGGCCTTTTTCTTCTTTTGTGTGCTGAGGTCTTCTGCGTCAGACTCGAGACCTTTGAAGCGCGAAAGGAAGCGCGAAACCTCATCGTAGCTCAACGCTGATTTGTGGGTAAAAATAAGTTCAAAGGCGAGCGCGCTAATCGCGGCGGGCGGGCAAACGCGTGGGTCCAGTTGGTCGAGCCAGGCCTGCAGGGCCTGGGGCACTTCTCGGCCTGCAAGCCGACCAGAATAGGCGCCCCAGAGCAGCAGCGTAATTTCGAAAGGCGACAGACAACGGTTGTTGATTTGCACCCATTGATTCACCAGTAGCGGGGTGGGCGCTTGCTCGTTTCCGGCCGGCTGGACCTGGTTTACCCAGGCGTTTGTAAATTTTTCAATCAGTGTGGCACGCTGATTCTGGTTCCAGGCGGCCAGACCCACCGGGGTAAACCCGAGTTGAATGAGCCCATTGGCATCGTAGGTTGATGCGGTAAGAACAATCCTTAATTCTGGGGCGGCATTTGTCAGCGCTTTAAGATATCTGAGAAGCTGCTGCTGCTGGTCTTCTGCCAGCTCGTCAAAGCCATCCAAAAGGAGCAATAGCCGATTGTCGGCCAATAACTGTTGAAACAGACGGCTTAATTGTTTTTGCACCCGGTTCGGGAAGGTTTTTTGAAAAGTGCGGCTCAGGCTGGCAAGGGGGTCTGGGTGGTCATTGGCAGATAAGAAATCCCAGTCCAACACATGCTGCACGAAGGGAAATAAGGGCTTTTTCTCTGCCAGGGTTTGAGGATCTTCTTTGGCCAGAACCAGGGCGGCGTGAACCAGAGCGGTGCTTTTACCCTGCCCCGGTTCGGCGATGATCACCAGCCGCTGCGGGCTTTGAACCAGATCCAGCAGGGTGGTTCGGGCGGCGGGGTATTCGGCCAGCCACTCGCTCCAATCGGGAAGATAGGGCAGCATTTGCGACGACGCAGTCTGGGTGCGCGGTGGTTCGCCGGGTTCGTGAACAATCGGGATGGCGGTAAGCTGGGGAGGGATTAAAAGTGAACTTAATGGGAAAATCTGGTGCAAAAGATGGGCTGATTGGAACTGGTTGTAGATGTACTCTCGTAGATAAGCCTCAATGCCGGCCCGTTGCTTGTCGCGATAAGCCTGGATCCGGTCTTGAATCAGCTTTTTTACGATCGGAATTTGCGGTCGCAGCTTAAAGAGCAGCCACCATAATAAACTGGCAGCGATAAAGCCAATCCAAAAAGAAAGCCGGTGCAGCGTGAAGTTGGGTAGAAAAGGCATGGGTTACCCGGCAAACAAAATGCGGCCGCAGGTGGTGCAATAAGATAAACCGGTTGAAGAACGGGCTGCTTGAATCTCAGCAGGGCGGATATTGGTGCCACACGCGCTGCAGGAATTCTCCTGGATCATCGCCACCGCCGTACCGCGTTTGCTTTTTCTGAGAGCTTCGTAGATTACCAGATTTTCAGCTTGAATGGAGGCGTGAGCTGCCTCTTTTTCTTTCAGGAGCCGCTCAGTGATTTTGGTTAATTGAGTTTTTTCTCCCTTGAGTGATGACTGGGTCTCGATCAAGCGGGTCTTTATTTCTTCCATGCGTCCGGAGGCCAGTTGATGATTTGTTTCGGCTTCTTCAACTTTGAGCAGTGCATCCAGTTGATCATCTTCGCGGGAGTGAATTCGTTTTTTGATCGAATCAATTTCAATTTCAAGATCGCGCAGTTCTTTGGGGTTTTTGATTCTACCGCCGTACAGATTTGATTCGCTAATCTGTAGTTTAATGCGGTCTTTTTGAATATCGTCCTCAATTTTTGTCAGGGCTTGTTTTGCCGTGACCAATATTTTTGCGATTGAGTTTAAATCATCTTGTGCGGCTGTTAGCGCGGCGTTTTCATTCAATTCAACTTCGATTTGTTGAAGACGCGCGTGATGCCGATCGTATTCTGTATCGGTCTTTTGCAGTTGGAACAGGTGAGAGGACTGATTCATAGTTGCATTATAGGTTTACAATCTCAAGATGACAAGCCTGTGAATGGCACCAACGAACCACCTGACAAAATTGAGAATTGTCGATCCTGGAAGCGCTGTCGCAAGATACTGTATACTAGTGTAGTAGCCCTATGGATTCCAATAAACATCCAAAGCTGACCATTGCGATTGCATGGCTTTTTTTCATTAATTTGCCTTATCTGTTGGGGGTGATGCTCCCTTCAGAAGGTTTTGTTTTCTCCGGTTTTGTTTTCAACCCGCTGGATGGCAATTCTTACCTGGCTAAAATGGCGCAAGGCTGGCAGGGTGGCTGGCTGTTTACCCTGCCTTATTCGGCTGATGCCGGTAATGGCGTTTTTTTGTTCCCTTTTTATTTGTTGCTTGGGCATATGGCCCGGCTGCTTGGTCTTTCGCTGCCCGTTATGTTTCACCTGGCCCGAATTTTATCTGCGGTGTTTTTGCTTTTTCAGGTGAAGCGCTATATTGATTTTTCGCTGGCCGACAAACCGGAAGGTAAGAACCTGGCGTTCTTTCTGGTTTTGTTTGGAGCCGGCATGGGCTGGCTGGTGTTTTTTGCAGGCCAGATGACCTCTGACTTCTGGGTGGCCGAGGCTTATGCGTTTCATTCGGCATACGCCAACCCCCATTTTGCACTGGGACTGGGGCTGCTGCTATGGATCTTCCGACTTGCCAATCAACCTGATCATTTTAAAGATCTGGCTCTCACTGGCTTGTTATGTTTATTGTTGAGTCTGATCCAACCCTTTGGTGCGGCGGTGGCGCTGGTTGTTTTGGCCGTATCCACCGGGGTTAAATGGCTGCTGCGCCAAAGCCCATCTTTTTTGCCCCTGCTGGCTGCCGGGGCTGTGGGCGGGGCCGGCTTGCTGTACCAGTACTGGGTGATTCGCAGCCACCCGGTTTTGCAGTTGTGGAATGCGCAAAATATCACCGCGTCTCCGCTGCTCTGGGACCTGTTCTTATCTTTTTCACCGGCGCTGCTGCTGGCCCTGTTCTGGCTTGCAAAGGTCCGTCAGAAAAAATTGTCTGAAGGGGCCTTTTTTAATGCCATCTGGCTGGCTTCTGCGCTGGTGATGATGTATGTTCCCTTTAATTTGCAAAGACGGTTTATCACGGGCTTTTCGGTCCCGGTTTTTGTTCTGGCTGTGCTGACCACCCTGGAATTGGAACAAAACGCAAGCCGATTGTGGAGCATTCTCCGCAAGACGTGGGTGGCCGTTTCGCTGCCGACGGTGATTTTGCTGGTGATTGCGGGCTGTTTTGGGGTGTTAAACCGGGATGAAAAAATCTATCTCAGCGTGGATGAGCGGCAGGCGCTTAACTGGGTTGCAGAACACACCGCACCCGATGCGCTGATTGCATCCAGCCCCGAATTGGGAAACTATATTCCGGCCTATACCGGCCGGCGTGTGCTTTACGGACACCCTTTTGAAACGGTGAATGCCGGAGCGGAAAAGCAGTTTTTGGAGGATCTTTTTTCGGGTAAATTTTCGGCAGGAGAATTCAAAGCAGTGGTTCAGAATCGAAAAATTGATTATCTATTGGCCGATCTGCGTGAAGAGTCGAACGGGTTTTTTGCCCCCGAATTTCTTGGAAAACCGGTTTTTGAGAGCGGTAAGGTGGCTATTTACTCCATCGGGCGGCCATGAAACGAACCCTGCTCTTTATTCTTCCACCATTGCTGTTTATCTCCGGTTTTTATCTCCGGTTTGTCATGTTATACCCGCTGCCTCCCGATCAGGGCTCGTCTGATTTGCTGGTTTCGCATTTGCCCAATCTGCTCTTTTTACAGCACTGGCTGCAACAGGGTATTCTCCCGCTGTGGTCCGATGCCATTTTGAGCGGGTATCCATTCTTTGCCAACCCCTTATCGGGGTTATGGTATCTGCCGGGCTGGCTCATGCTTCTTTTTCCCAATGTGTCGGGGGTTAATCTGGTTATCTGGCTGCATCTGGCTTTTGCCGGGTGGGGGATGTTTCTTTTTCTTCGCCAGGAGGGGTATCAGCCCAATACCAGTGTGATCGGGGCGGTGTCTTTTATGCTGCTGCCCAAAATCGCCGGCCACTATGGGGTGGGACATATCAGCCTGATCTTTTCGATGAGCTATCTGCCCTGGCTGCTCTGGTCGGTGCGCCGGACGATGACCACCCGCTCTGGCACCCTGTTGGCGGCTCTGTTTTGGGGCTTTACGATCCTGGCGGATGTGCGCTGGGCGGCGTATGCGGCTTTGTTGTGGGGCGGCTATCAGATTTCGCTGTTTGTGACGGATAAGGCCGCGTTTTCCTGGCGGAATATTTCGGGGCGGTTTCTTCCCATTCTGTTGGGCTGCGGTGTTTCGGCGGTGTTGATTCTGCCCATGCTGGAATACACAGGTTTATCAACCCGGGTCTTGATGACTGAAGCGGATCGGTTGTTGCTGGCTTTGCCGCCGAACAGGCTATTTGGCGTGATTGTGCCCGATTTTGGCGGGCTGGCCGAGTGGCAGGTGTATGCCGGCGGAATTTGCGCGGCGTTTGCGCTGTGGAGCGTTTTTCAGAAGGAACTGCGGCGGCGGAATTGGTTCTGGTGGACGATGGTGGTGTTCTCACTGGTTTTTGCCACCGGGGTACTGCCCCTGATCTATCACTTGCCGGGCATTAATCTTTTGCGGGTTCCGGCGCGCATTCTGGCGCTGGAACAGTTCAGCCTGATCGTTATTTTTATCTCTGCACTGGATGCACTGGCGGTGAGGCCGCCCCGTCTGCCGACTAGGGCCAAAATGGATGTGGGGCTGCTGGTTGTTTTCTTGGTCGGTGCATTGGTTCTGGCGCTGGGGGTGGGGGTCTGGCTGGTATCAAC
>CAZQLE010000161.1:0-9407 GCA_964593905.1 uncultured Anaerolineaceae bacterium
GTGGAACGGGTGATGGCGATATGGAATGAGGCCCCAGAAGCGGCAGCGGAAGATGGACTGGTATTGAGCGCGCTGCGCGGGAAAATTGAATTTCAGCAAGTTGATTTTGCCTATGAAGCGCGAGAAAAAATATTGGATCAGTTATCTTTTGTCATTCAGCCCGGTCAGCGTGTGGCGCTGGTGGGGGCAAGCGGTGTGGGAAAAACCACCCTGCTAAGTTTGCTGCTCGGTTTTTATCAACCTGTGCAGGGGCGGGTGTTGTTTGATGACCATGAACTGGGCGAGCTGAATCTGGGCCGGCTGCGCCGCCAGATTGGGTTTATGGCACAATCGACCGGTTTTATCAGCGGATCGCTGTACGAAAATCTCATTCTTGGTGCAGGCAGTGATGTTTCAACGGAAGATCTGCTGGCCGCCACCTCGGCCGTGGGCCTGCAAGATTTTGTGGCAGGCCTGCCCGCGAGGCTTGAAACCCGACTGGGCGAGAACGGGTTGAATCTCTCTGCGGGGCAACGCCAACGCCTGGCTTTGGCGCGCACGCTGGTTAAGCACCCCGATTTGTTTATTCTGGACGAGCCTACGGCTGCACTGGATGGTTCTAACGAGCAAAATTTTCTTTCAGCTTTATTTGCTCAAACCGCAGGGAAAACCTGCATTATCGTCACCCATCGTTGTGAAGTTATGGAAAAGGTTGACCGGGTACTGGTGCTGGATCATGGTCAGCTTGTGGCAGATGGACCGCACAGCTTATTGAAAGATACCTGTCCGTTATATCAAAAGCTTTATTTGACACCCAAAGATTGGGCCGGAGTTGGGGCTGGATGATTGATCAGTTGATCACTTTATTGAAGAGGTTGCAAGACCCGTCCGACAAAATTTCATTCCCCGCCACCCCTGCGGCGTGGGAAGGCTTGCTGCAAGAGGCAGAACGAAATGGACTGGATTCGTATTTATACCATTTGCTAAAAACACATGGCCTGTTGGCACAGGTGCCGGCTGAAATAATCGATCTATTGCGCGGAAAGTTTATCGACAGCAGTCTGACCCATTTTAAAAACCGGAAAGTTCTAAAAGATATTTTGCAGCGGTTTGAGCAGATGAATATCCCGGTAATTGTTCTGAAGGGTGGGTATCTTGCCGAGGTGGTGTATGCACAGCCCGGTTTGCGGGGTATGGGCGATCTGGATATTCTGGTTCATTGCGATTATCTGGCGCCGGCTGCGGCAGCGCTGGAACACCTGGGCTATCAAACGCTGGATATTAATCGCGCCCGGGATGGCTGGGAGCTTTTTCATCATTTGCCGGTGTTTCATCATCGGCAGCATATTCCGGTTGAACTTCACTGGCGGATCGAACGGCCCAATATTAAGCTGGATATCACCTTTGATGATCTGGCCCAACAGGCGATGCCGTTTGAGATGAATGGTCAAAAAGCATACGCGCCCGGGGTGGTCGATTGCCTGCTTCATCTTTGTACACATTGGGGGCAGCACCATCTTTTTTTGGCCGGTTTACGCCCGGCGGTGGATGTGGCTGAGTATGTGCGGCATTATGAAAGTGAACTGGATTGGGACCTGTTTTTTGCGACTGCTGACCGCTGGGGGGTAAGCCCGATAGTTGATTTGTGTTTGCAAACTGCCGATGAGCTGATCGGCTGCCGTTTGCCCGCGCAGGTGCGCAGCCGCTGGCAGTCAAACCGCACTGATTCTGAATTGCGCCATCTGGCGGTTGAATTGACCAAGAGCCGCCCCGAGGTGTTGGTTCGGTATCCGGTCAATTTGCAGAACCTGTTTGTCCGATCTTCGCTTCGGGGTCGTGTTCAACAGGCTGTGGGCCGGTTTTTCCCCTCGCGCGGCGAGATGAGCTTTTATTACCCGGTGTCTGCTCACTCCCCCAAAATTTTTGGCTATTATCCTGCGCGCTGGTGGCACCTGATCAGCACATATAGCGGCAGGGTTTTTAACCATTACCGCCCTGATCACACCCCAGATGCTGACCAGATGGAAGCGGAGCGAATTTCTCGCCTGCAAATTCGGCTGGCAGGCCGGTTTGGTCTGCCGTTGCGGTTGAGCTGATAAAAGACCCGTGTTTTCTGTTCGTTATTCTGCTGAAAACTCTTTCACCAGTTGAATGAATATGGGGACGAGTTCGGGGTCAAAATGTGACCCTTTGTATTTTTGGATGTAATCCAAAACCTGTTCACAACTCCAGGCGGGGCGGTAGGGCCTGTCTGATGAAAGCGCATCCCACACGTCGATGATCGCGAACAACCTGGCGGCCAACGGAATTTCTTTACCGTGCAAACCTCTGGGGTACCCGCTGCCATCCCATTTTTCGTGATGGCAATATGGAATTTCAATTGCATCGTGTAGATACTCGATATTTGAGAGCAGTGAAAGCGCTGTTTCAGGGTGTTTTCGCATAATTGCCCATTCTTGATCTGTTAACGAACCGGGTTTATGCAAAATACTATCTGGCACCCCAATTTTCCCAATATCGTGCAGCAAAGCGCCCCGACGGATATTCAGGATATCGGATTGCCGCAGGCCCAGTTTTCGGGCGAATTGAACCGCCATTTCAGTCACTCGCTGGGTATGTCCTTCGGTTTCTTTATCTCGTAAATCCAGGGCTTGCGACCAGCCCTGGATGGTGGCATCATACGCCAGGGTCAATTCCATATTGGATTGTTGCAAGTTTTCAAATATTTCGGCTGTTTCGATGGCAATTGCAGATTGGCCGGCGAGAATTTCCACAAAATCCAACCACTCACGGTCTGGCGCCAGAATACTTCGCTGATATAGCTCCAGAACCCCCTTTACCTGCCCTTTGGCAATTAAAGGAACACCATAGTAACCTGTGAACCCGGCTTTGATGAGATCGAGAGCGGATGGGTGGTTTTCGATTTGTCGCAGATCTTGAATATGGAGATTCTTGCGCTCCAGGGATATTGCTTCGGCAAAAGGTTTTTCTGCCAGAGACCCGCCGGGAAAGCGTTTGCCGGGATTTGAACAACCCAACCCAAGATAGTATTGCAACTGGTATGTTTGTTTGTCGTGCAGCAAAACACATGCCGCGTCTACCTTAAGCTGGTTGATCACTTGTTCCAGAAAGATATTAATGGTTAAACGAAGATCAAACCCGCTATTGATTGCCATATCAATCGAGTGTAAGGCCATGAGATTCTCAGACCGGTTGGTGGCCTGCGTGTACAGGCGTGCATTTTGCAGGCTCAGTCCGATCAGGTTGGCCACCATGGTGAGCCACTCACTATCCACGGGCGTGAAATCATTGTTTTCATCTCTATACAGCTCCAACAACCCTGTTACACGGTCTTCCACAAGCATCGGAACAATTATTGCCGATTGAATTTCCTGCTTCCTGTGTTGGAGATATTTTGAGAGACAAATATCACTGGATAGACCCTCTCTTGCTACGATAATTGTGCGCGATAAAACGGTTTCGGCCCGGATGCAGTTGGTGGTGTTTTTGGAATAATAGACCCTGTCAATTTGCGAAACATCAATTTGGATCCCTTTGTACGTCAGGTAATCAGTATCAATGGTTTTATTGGTTTCATCCACCGAACTAACCCCAAAGCAGGAAAGACCGATCATTTCGTTGAGATAGTCTTGTGCAATATTGCAAATATCTTGAATGTTCAATGTGTCTGCAAGCTTCTGACTCAGAGAAATCAGGCTCTCTTCACGTTTCAGAAGCCGGCTCAGTCTTTTTTCGGCCTGGGTTCGCGTGGTTATTTCATCAAGGGTCTGCTGATAAAGCAAAGCGTTATTTGTTGCAACCGCAATTTGTGAGACCAGCGCTTCGGCCATTTTTAGATCATTTTCGCTGAATACATTTCTGGTGTAACTTTGAATCTGGACCACCCCTTTGATGTCATTTTGAAAAATCTGGGGGATTAAGATGATGGATTGTACTTTTCTTTCTTCTGGTGAAATATCTTGTTCCTCATACACGTCGCCATCTTCATTCACATAATACTTTGCTCTGGCGGGGTGCATTTCTGAACGGATGTCATTGATTAACCTGGATGTTCTGCTGCGAATGACCGGGCTGACCAGCCCCTGTCCTTCTGGCTCCAGCGGGATGGGCGGTAACTGGTGGATATCAATCTGTTTGCCATCCACCGCGGCGTATCTGGCGGTGATCATTTCGTTGCTATGGCTGTAACTGGCGATGAATAAACAGTCACACGGCATGATATTGGAAACCAGCTTATAAAACGAGGTGTAAATGTCATTAATTTGCAGGCTTTGACCAATCTGCTGGCTGGCTTCATATAAAATTTGTATCTCTTTGTTTTGTTTGATAATTTCCCGTTCACGCTGTTTACGCTCGGTGATATCTTGTTTGATGGCAACAAAATGGGTGATGGCGCCCAGCTCTGATTTCACGGGGGTAATGCTTATTTCCTCGGTATACAGGCTGCCATCCTTTTTGCGGTTGATGATCTCACTGCGCCACGATTCTCCAACGAGAATTGTGTTCCACATGCTTTTGTAAAATGCGGGGTCATGTTGATTCGATTTCACCAGGTCGCGCGGATTCTTCCCAAAAGATTCTTCAAAGCTGAATCCGGTTAATGCTGAAAAAGCCGGGTTAACCCATTCGATTTTACCTTCGCGATCGGTGATGATAATTGCATTGGCAGAAGAATTAAGCGCAGCACTGTGCAACCGGATTTTTTCTTCGGCCAGGATGCGCTCTGTTATATTGATGCTTGAACAGATGATGCCGGTAATTTCCCCTTTTTCATTTCTGACCGGGTCTACGCTAAGATCATAATAAACCGGCTGCGCTTCAATTGTGTTTTCTACGATCTGGCGGCTTCCAATTCCAGTGTCAAGTACTTGTTGTTTAATCTTGGTCAGCCGGGCAGCATCTTCAGCAGGCAGCAATTCTGCATCTGTTTTCCCAATGATTTCAAACGGCGTAAAGGCAGGATGAGGGTTATGAATCCAGGAATAACGCAAATTCATGTCCTGTTGGAACACGATCACCGGGGAGTTTTTCAACGAAATGCGAAATTTTTGCTCGCTTTCCTGCAATTCTTGTGTCCGCTGTTTGACCAGTTTGGACAGGACGAAATTTCTATCGGTATACACACCGACTAAAAGCATAAAGAGAACCGTAAGTATCCCTCCCGAGACGGCGATCGTTTTTTCTGTGGTAGGCGGATAAACCTGATAAAACACTTCACTGGGATGGGCCGCAACAACGTATGCTTTGCCAAAAATAAAAATGGGTTGGATGTATGTGAATTCAGCATCAAAATGGTCATGCAGATCGTTTTGCAGGTGATTCTGAGTGATATTTGTTGGAGATGTGCTGGCCAGTGGAAAAGCATGTTGATTCGTATTGAGCTGCAGGAAATCAACATACAGCGAAAGTTCTCTGGATAATTCATTGCCGGTCACCAAATGCATGAGCCGGTCGGCCTGTATACTGGCAATTACAAAACCGACCTGTTTACCGGGTTTTTCGGTAGTCACAGGTTTGAATACGATGATGCTTTTTTCTCCCGCAGCACCTGCCATAAGCATGGGGTCTGTTGCAGTGGTAAGGCCAGTTTGTTTGCTGTGTAATAGTGCACTGTGGAAGCTTTCTTCAGAGGCCAGGTCAAAGCCCAGCAGCGGGTCTTCTGGATTATAGGGTGCAATATAGGAGATGGGGTAATACACTTCACGCTTGCCGGCATGGATGGGATTTCCGGCTTTATTTTTTTCCCAGAGAGAATAACGAGAGAGCCCTTCATGCCTTGCTGCTTCTTCAAAAGCAATACGGTCTTGATTGGTAACCAGCGGCACCCAGGCCCAGGTGGAAGTTAGAGAATTTTTTGCCAGGGCTTTGCTGTATTCGGTAAATTCTTGCTGAGAGATAAATTCACTGCTCGCAAAGAGCTGTCCCAATCCTTCCATATATGACTTATCAAGCTCATATAATGCGGTCGAGATTCTTCCTGCTTTGGCCGAAACCAACCGCTCGAAGATTTCGTGTCTGGAATTCCTTTCAAAGAACTGTCCATACCAGACAAACAATACGGTTACACAACCACCCAGTAAGCCGGTATAGAGCACCAGATCGTGGCGAGACAAAAAATGTTTGCGCGGATCATCAGTTTTTTTACGTCGCTTTCTCAGGATGATCATTCCCCACACAATGATGACCAACAGGCCCATTAAGACCGTGGGAAAAAGAATTTCTCTGGCAATTTGATTTTTCCAGTTTTGCGCATCAATATCCACGCCAAATACAGCGATGACATTGCCTGAACGGGGATCGGTTAATGGAATAATTGCACTGACCCAGGTACCCCAGTCGTCTGTTGCCGGGCCATCAATGGCAAGTTTTGCGTTGGCAAAGGCATTTAACAACGCGGGTGTGGCAGGTTCGTATATTTCGCCGGGCAAAGATTCATCCTGTGAGCCGGCTGACTCTGAGTCAATATAAAAATAGAGGTCGCCATCTTCATTTTGACCCATCAGATATAAAAACCGCATATCGGGGAAGATTCTGCGGGTGGCGATGAGTTGCTGCTTAAGTTGTTGATAGTGGGCGTGATTCAGGTCGTCTGAAGTGCCGGAAAGCTGGTAAATCACATCAATATCGATGGCTTGCGCAATGGGGGCCACCTGCTGTAGAAAGTCATTGCGCATTTTCCGGTCAACCAATTTCCAGTTCCAAAGCGATAACAGTATTGCAGCAAAAGTTGTGACCATTCCCAGGCAAATCAAAAACCAGGTCGTTTTTGTAAAAGAGAGCTTTTTTAAAAGGATCATTTTCATCCTCAAACAATGAATCGTCGCAATTGCTCCTCACACAATGTGTGACAATGGGATGGTCAGGATCGATTGGCCCACGGGGTTGCGCAACTTTAAATGGAAAATAGATATTGTTTGTTACTACATTATCTCTTATTTTTATAAAATTCCTCAAGGTGTTGTGCTTACCTGACAGTTTTGTAAATCATCGTAAAAGCAGAATTGAACACTGTAGATCGCCCAATCGTAAACCCGGCCTGTCTGCGGCTGTGATGGAACGGCCAAACGGGGGGGCAGCAATTTTGTTGCAACAAAAAACACCGCCAGATTCGATCTGGCGGTGTCGTCAGGTTGTGATCGGTGTTAAACCAGGTCTGAAAGCCGGGCTTTTTCGAGATGGATGCGGATAACCCGCCGCTTGCGAGCAAGCAGGGCCTCAAGATCACCCAGGGCCTGCGCCCGCTCCAGAACGGCGAAAGACAGGTTTTGTGTGGGGATCTCGGCATCATGCGCCGGATCGGTGGTTAACTGGATGAATAACCCGTTGTTTGCACCGCCTTTGTGAAGCTGCCCGGTGGAATGCTGAAAACGCGGACCGAAACCCAGGGTGGTTGCTTTGCCAGTGCGCTTGAGGATATTCTTGCGCAGTTTTTGCAGCCGGGTCAGGGTTTTGGGATTGCGCGGAAGGTAGGCGTTGACCGCCACATAATCGCCATCCTGTGCCTGTGCGAGGAACAGCTCGATGATCTCTTTGACAGAAGCGGCTTTCTTGAATTCGGGCAGGTTTGCGCCAAATACCTTCACGCCGCTGCCCTCCCAGACGGGTTGGCCCTCATCCAGTTGACCGGTTTCGAGATAGGTCTTTACTCTGGCAACGGTGCGGGTCTTGCTATCCTGTACATCTGGCTGATCAAAGGCATTGACACCCATCTGTGCACAGGCTGCTGCGGTGGCAAATTCCCAGCGATACAGCTCTGCGGCCAGATCATATTCATCTTTCATATTCAACACCAGAACAGGGAAACCGGCCCGGCGCAGCGCGGTGGCGCGCACATCTTCAGCGCCGGTCAGGCGCAGATAAACAAAAATGCGGTCCGGGCTGTAGCTGCGGGTTGCAACGGCCGGTTCAAGATCCACCGGTATGAGGCCCTTATCTTCTTTGCCGCTGCTTTCGGCAATTAACTGTTCCAGCCAGGAGCCAATCGAAGAGAGTTCGGGGTCAGCCAGCAGGGTAATCTTGTCGCGCCCATTTTGCCCGGCAAAAGCCAGAACCGTGCCCAGCACAAGGCCGGGGTTGCGGCCAGCCGGTACGGCCGGGCTGCACTGCACCATCATGCGCTCTGCACGCGCCAGGAAGCGATCAAGGTCAATGCCAACCAGAAAAGCAGGCACCAGCCCAAATGCGATCAGGGCTGAATACCGTCCACCAACATTGGGGTCTGCGTTGAAAACTTTGCGGAAGCCCCGTTCTTGCGCTG
Organism: uncultured Anaerolineaceae bacterium; assembly: GCA_964593905.1. Lineage (GTDB taxonomy): Bacteria > Chloroflexota > Anaerolineae > Anaerolineales > Anaerolineaceae > CAZQLE01. The sequence continues at coordinate 8,258 of CAZQLE010000161.1, forward strand.
TTTTTTCAAGCGAGGTTTGAGGGTCGGTGATGGCGATAAAATGGCGGGCGGCGGCCCGTTTGCCCAGGCGGCGCACGGCTTTGGCCCAGAAGTATTCGAGCATGGCCGAGACTTCGGCTGTGCCGCCCGATTTGCTGGAGACTGCATAGAGGGTCTTCTGGCTGGGGTTATCACGGTCGGTGGCGAGCACCTGGTCGGGGTCGGTTGAATCGACAATGGTCAGATTCATGCCCATCCGGCCGCTGGCTTCGCGCACACCAAAAGTCAGCGAAAACACCTCTGGCGCAAGCGAAGAACCGCCCATGCCCAAAACGACCAGGTTTTCAATCCCTTCTGTCTGAAGTTCGGCAGCCAGTTTTTCGAGGTCTGGTAACAGGGCATAACCATTCCGGGGTGCTGTCAGCCAGCCCAGGCGCTTTTTGATTTCTTCCTGCCCGGCGGGGTCACTGGTCCAAACAGTGGGATCCGAAGCCCACATCCGCGGAACGATTTGATCTGTTTCCAGCTTTTTGATCAGGGGTGCAATTTGCTTTTTATAGGGGCCAAGCTGCGCCAGAAAGGCCTTGCGGCGGTCGTCCACACTTTTCAACAGCGCATGGAATGCATCTGAAAAGGCTTTTACACCTTCAGCTTCCAATGCATCGGTCACCTCGCTGATGGATATCCCCAGGTTTTCGAGCTGCTCAATAACCTGCTGCGATTCTTTTTCAAAACCTTCCAGCGAGAGTTTGGCTGTGCCGTGGTCTGAAAACGCACTCAGGGTTTGCGGAGGAACAGTATTGACCGTATTGGGGGCGATCAGGTCTTCAACATAGATGACATCGCGGTAAGCCGGGTTTTTGGTTGAGGTTGAGGCCCACAACGGTCGCTGTAAGCGGGCGCCTCTGACCGCGAGTGTTTTGTAGCGCTCACTGCCAAAAACCTCTTTAAACAGGGCATAAGCCAGGCGCGCATTGGCGATGGCAGCCTGGCCGGATAATTTTGCAGCCAGTTCTGCCTGCGGGCCTTCCAGCCGGGCAATTGCCTGAAGACGCCCGTCGATTTTTGAATCGACCCGCGAAACAAAAAATGATGCAACTGAGGCAATGGCATCAATCAGCAAACCGGCGGCCGATCGTTTTTCCAACCCGGTCAGAAATGCATCCATGAC
>CAZQLE010000162.1:0-9265 GCA_964593905.1 uncultured Anaerolineaceae bacterium
TATTCATCCACCGAGACCCTCTATTGCGACTGGAACTGGCTGACAATTCCGCCGCTGCCGCCGCGCTGCGACGACTGGCGGTGAATTTCTTCGGCAGAGATTTCTTCGACCGCCGGGGTAAAGACCGGCAGCAGCAGCATCTGACCAATGGCATCTCCGGCGCGAATCTCCAATGGCCGGCTAAACGGGTTGACCACTTTCACCAGGATCTCACCCTGATAGCCGGCATCCACCACCCCGGCCCCCAGCAAATGATCATTCTTACCCTTGGGCTTAATCAGCGCCACCATCCCCTGGGGCACTTCAACCGTCACCCCGGTGGGCACAATGGCCGTCGAGTGGGGCGGCAGGGTGGCCGCTGCTACGGCATATAAATCCAGGCCGGCATCCGCCGGGTGTTTGCGGGTGGGCAGTCGGGCGTCATCGCGCAAACGGGCAATTCGGATGGTTTGCATATGGTTAAGTCTCCTTCTACAGATAAACGGCTTTCTCCGGCCAGCGGAGAGAATTCGCGGCGCTTCTGCTCTGGCAGCCTGACCCGCTTAGACCAGCCAGCCAAAAACTGTATTCAGAATGCCAATGGAGGTGAGCACCAGATGGCGGTCGTGGTTGGTTTGCGCATCGGGCAGGCTGAGGCGTTTATCGCCGTGAAACAGATTGCAGCGCACCTGATACACCAATCGCAGCAGCGCCGCCATTTCGGTGCGGTCCCATTCCATCACCTCCACCTCACGGCACATGCTGTATTTACCACGGCGGCAGAACAACCGATCCACGCAGCAAAACGGGTAAGCGGGCTGCAACTGCATCTGGCGCCGCAAAAAGATGCTGGCCGACTTCACCCAGCGGTTGGGACGCAGCAAACTGCGGCGCGGCACAATATCGCTGCCGATGCATTCCAGATGCAGCAGTTCGGCGGCCAGCGGGGTGATCTCAGGCCAGTAGGCCATCAGATCATCCCCCACCCCCAGCACACGCTGGGTCTCCTGTTCATCGCGGCGCAGTTCGTTATAAACGCGGTTAAACGCGATCCAGCAAATCATAAAACGGGTGTATTCATCTGGCAGGCGAAATCCCTGACGAATTGCACGCAATTCGGAGCGGGTTTGTTCAGTGAGCGGCATCCAGGTTCCTCCGAAAAAGCAGGCCGGCTAGGGCGCGGGTTTTTGAACCAGCCAGTGCAGGGTAAAGTGATCGGCCTCTTCTGCCAGGGTGACAAAACCGGCGGTCAGCAGCCAGTCGCGCACGCGCGGTGCGGCGGGAAAATATCGATACCCGTCTTCATCCAAAAACTCACCGGGCAAAACCGGCCAATCGAGCGCCACGGCGCGGCGGTAGGCTTCTTCCAAACGATCGGGGGCCGCAACAGGCAGGGTGAAATAAAGCACTCCCCCGGCCGCAAGCGCTGCGTAAAAATTCGAGAGCACCCGCACCCAGTCTTCGGGGAAGATATTCTCCATCGCATTCACACAGATCGCCCCTTCAAAGGCATCTTCCCAGGCAATTTCTTGCAGGCTGAGCCGCGCCGCTATAACGCGCGGGTGAAGCTTCATTACATAGGCAATCACAGCCGCCGACTGGTCCACGCCGGTCACCTGACAGCCGCCTTCCAGCAGCAAATCCCAGGCGCGGCCGGCCCCGCAGGCCGCATCCAACACCCGGCGCGGCGGCTTTAAATGACTTAAAAAGCGGCGCAAAAAAGCCACCTGCAATTCCGACAACGCCTCATCTGGCATAAGGTCAGAAAAGGCAGTATACAGACGTTCAGTTCGTTCTTCGCTCAGACGGCGCTGTTCGCGCAGCCAGGCAGTGCGGTCCGAAAGGGTAAATTTCATCGTCATTTCTCAGATCTGCCGGGGCAGAGAAGTTGAGGCGAAGAGCCCGGAATTCGCTCCAGCAAACCACGCGCCTCAAGATCCAGCTTAACCGTGGTCCTATATCCGCCAATTGCGCCCACCCAGATGCATTCCTGAGGGGGGAAGTGTTCTTCAACCGCCTGAGCAAGGTTTTTAACCAGACAGTTGTGAAGCAACAGCGGCCAAAATAACCCGTTGCACCGGTTCATACCGGCTGCGTAAAATGCGCGTACCCGTTTTTTGAGGATCGGGATTCAGACACAATACACGCTCATCCAGATCAGTCATCGCCACCTCCATAACCCGGTCTACCGATCATGGCAGTTCGGCGAATAACAGGTAACTGCCCGGCAATTCTTTGAGGCGCTTCAGGGTTTCACCCCTTCGGTCCGGGTAGTCATACAACGCTACCTTTATCTTATCATACCCGGCAAAACCCGGTTGTGGAACTCAATGGTCAGCGCAGCCGCGGCCAATCTAGCAGAAGCACTTCGGTTTGCAGACGGGCGTTGATGTTGGCGTCCAGCCGGGCAACCGCCGTCTCGAGCGCCATCGCACACTCGCGTGCAGTGGTCGGGTCGATCTCATCGGCCAGGCGTTCCACCTCACCCGCCAGACGCAGGTTCACCAGCGGGGTCTGCGCCCCACACGAGACGATCAACACATCCCGCCAGAAAGACAGCCACACCTGATACAACTCGCGCAGCAGCTCGCGGTCGGGCTTTTTGGTGATGCTCTCGGCAAAGGCAAAACGCTCGCGCAGCGGGCTGCGCAGCAGGCGCAGTGCCTCGTCTGCCCACGACTGGCGTTTTTCCAGCGCTTCGGGGTTCTGGTGGTAGCGCAATGCCGCCCCCACCCGTCCGCCCGAAAGGTGCGCCAGGGTTTGCGCTTCAGCGCCGGGCAGCGACCAGCGTGTTTGCAGCGCCTGCGCCAGCCCGTCCAGCGCCAGCGGGCGCAGCCGCAGCACCTCGCAGCGCGAAACAATGGTCGGCAGCAGCGCATCTGGCGCATCGGCGGTTAGCAGCAGCACGGCCCGCTCGGCCGGTTCTTCGAGGGTCTTCAACAGCGCATTTTGCGCCGCAGGGTTGGCTTCTTGAAAGCGCAGCAGCAGCGCCACGCGGTAAGCCGCCTGGTAAGGCGAAAAAGACAGCGCATGGGTCACCTCGCGCACCTGCTCCACCTTAAAGGTGCCGCCCACCGTCTCGGCCTGGGCAAGCACCAGGTCGGGGTGCTGCATGCGCTCAATCTGCTGACAGGTGCGGCAGCTTAAGCAGGGCTGGCCGGGTTCGGGCGGTTGGGTGCAGTTGAGCGCCTGCGCAAAACGCAGCGCCAGTGTGCGCCGCCCAATGCCGGGCGGGCCGGCAAACAGGTAGGCATGGCGCACCTCGCCGTGGGCAATGTGCCGGGCCAGCAGCTTGGCCGCCCATTCGTGTCCGGTGATGTTCCAATCCATGCGGTTATTGTATCCTAAGTGCCGGACACCAGATCATTTTCAGGCAATCAAAATACGAAGTTCTCTTCGAGAATTACTTTAGATATTTAAATTAGCAGCATGAACAAATGAAATTATCTCCCGATTTTGCGTGGCAAGATAGGCTGGTTCCAAATGTGAAAATTCGACAATCCTTTTGCTGCTGAAATCTTTAAAATAGTCTTTTACCCATAACAGTGTCTGGATTTCAGCAAGAGATAACCCGGCCTGGCCTGGATCAACATCACAGGCAAAAAACTCTCCGCCACAATCCAGACTTAAATCCTCTTCTTTATGCAAAGTATGATCAATATTGAGTACACTCTCGTAAAGCAGCTCATACTGATCGGGAACAGGGCCAAATTGAAGGTGAGCATAACTCAATCCGGTGATCGAGGAGTGATAACGTTGGAAGTGTTTAAAATCAGCATAAAAGAATAACTTATTCAGTTTTGTTTTATAAACCCGATCCCCAAATACCAGAACCTTCATGGCTCCGATTATTTTTTGTAATGATGGTGTTTGAAAACCATTCAAAAGACTGGGGGTAAGAAGATGACGCCGGGTTGAGCGCATAAATATTAAGAACTGGTTATTTTCAATTTCGCTCCCAATCATTTGAAAGATTTGCTCCCTTTTCACCAGACCAATGATTTCAGGTTTTTGCTCGATCATCCGCTGTAAATTTACAGGATCCAGCATCAACCGTAATATCGTATTGTGCGTTTCATCTTGTAAGGCGCCGTTCTCATATCGGCTAAGGGTTGCGCCGCCAAAACCCAACAGATCGCTCAACTCTTTTTGGGTTAGATTGTATTTTTCGCGAAAAGCACGAATTTCTTCGGGTTGCACCATCCCCTTACGACGGCGATATTCGCGGTAAGCTACCGCAAGAGGATCATACGTTGGAGCAGGATGATCAAATTCCTCGCCGCATTCCTCACAGTGAAACCGGTCCACTTCCACCGGGATCAGTTCTTCTTTGACCTTTATTTCTTCGATCTTTTGGATGTGATCCAGTTCCGTTTCACGTTCGCAAATCGGGCAGAATCCCTTCATAATTTTTCTCCTTTGTGTAAACGGCTGGTCACTTAAACGGATAAATTAACGTTTTTTCTGCCACATGAAACGAAAGGCATTTGGCCTTTCTGACCGTCTCAGTTTGCCCTTTGGGCTGGTACTCAACCAACTTCAACTTAATATAGATTTCGACACCAGCTATCATCTTTCCAAATTCCCAAACATCACCTGATTGATCATGGTCTGGCACCGGCCCGCGAAAATAATCTTCAACGGAAAGGGATAGGATCTCATTTCTCCGGTCGGTAAAGGTCAACCCTAATTGAAGCAGCGCCTGTGTATTTTTCTCACGTGGAACCACAAAAAGTTCATTTTGAGCCAGATCCTTAAACTGTTTTAAAAACTGGGCCACATTGTTTTTCAACGCTTCGTCCAATTCCACCCCCGGAACGGCTGTTTGATATTTGCTGCACTTCATTATTTTATCATATGATAAATAAATGTCAATAAATTTATTTTATAATATTAATATCAAGTTAGATTTTTTTGGCGCTATAATGGTCAGTATCAATAGAAAATCACAAAGGTCTTAAATAGGAGGGAAAATGACCAGGAAAGTGGTTAAATTAATTTCTAATGGGTCTTTTCACGGCAATGGTGATTATGACTGGTTTGAATATGAATTTGTGATCAATAATTTTGATGCGAACAGTGCATCTTTGCCATTTAAAGTAAGAATAAAAATCTCAGGCACTTTGAGAGCTTGTTGGGGAAATGATCAAAGCAAAGAGGATCTGCAAAAAATCTTATTGCAGGTTGCAGAAGCGAAAATCAAGGAAACGATAAAAATCACAGACTTGGAAATGAGTTTGGAAGCAGATTGTTTTGCGAAGTGTCCGTACGACCCGTCAGCCATCAAATCTCTTGAGGGGTATTATTTTGAATTTGATATTCCCCAAAAAATGGGGTTTGTCCCTGATTAACGTCCTAACCGGATCCCGATCCACCCAATTTTCCACATCACAATCGAGCTTTCGAGCATCCCCCGCCCCTGTGATACAATACCGGCGGAGCAGAACCCATGAAATATCTCGACCAACTTAACCCTCGTCAAAGCCAGGCCGTCACTGCGGGCAGCGGCCAGATTCTTGTGCTGGCCGGGCCCGGCTCGGGCAAAACCCGCGTGCTCACCCAGCGCATCGCTTACCTGATCAACGGGCTGGGTGTGCGCCCGTTCAACATTCTGGCCGTCACCTTCACCAACAAGGCCGCCCGCGAGATGCAGGCGCGCGTCGAGAAGCTGCTCGGCACCACCCTGGAGGGCATGTGGCTGGGCACGTTTCACGCCATGTGCGCGCGCATCCTGCGCCGCGAGACCACCTACCTGCCCTTTGATCAAAACTTCGTCATCATGGACGCCGACGACCAGGAGACGCTGGTCAAACGCGCCATCCGCGACCTGAACCTGGACGACAAGCTCTTCCGCCCGTCCAGCATGCACAACGCCATCTCCACCGCCAAAAACAACCTGCTGGGTCCCAAAGACCTGCCGGCAGGCAACCGCCGCGAAGATGTGCTGGTGAAGATCTACGAACGCTACGAACGCCTGCTGCGCGAGAACAACGCGGTCGATTTTGACGACCTGCTGCTGTGGGCTGTGCAGCTCATGCGCGAGCAGCCGGCCGTGCGCGAGCGCTATGCCCGCCGCTTTGAACACGTGCTGGTGGATGAGTTCCAGGATACCAACATCGCCCAGTATGAACTGCTGGGGCACCTCTCGTCTTATCACCAAAATATCTTTGTGGTCGGCGACGAAGACCAGTCCATCTACCGCTGGCGCGGGGCCGATTACCGCAATGTGATGCGCTTTGAAGAAGATTTTCCCGCCTCGCAAAAGATTCTGCTGGAGCAAAATTACCGCTCCACCCAGAACGTGCTGGACGCAGCGCGCGGGGTGATTGACCGCAATTTCAACCGCACCCCCAAGCACCTCTTCTCAGAGCGGGGCGGGGGCGACCGCATCACCCTGTATGAGGCCGTGGACGATCACGCCGAGGCTGCCTATGTGGTGGACAGCATCCAGCAGATGATGCGCAGCGGCAGTTACAAAGGCGCCGATTTCGCGGTGCTCTACCGCACCAACGCCCAGTCACGCCTGCTGGAAGAGGCCTTTCTGCGCGCCGGGCTGCCCTACCGGCTGGTGGGTGCGCAGCGCTTCTACGGCCGGCGCGAAGTGAAGGACATGATCTCCTTCCTGCGCCTGGTGCACAACCCGGCCGATGAGGTCAGCCTGGGACGGGTGATCAACGTCCCGCCGCGCGGCATCGGCGACAAGACCCTGGTGGCGCTGCAGCTTGCCGCCCGCCAGGCCAACCTGCCCCCCGCTGCACTGCTGATGGCGCTGGGCAAGCTGGGCCCCGATTCACCGCAATGGTCAGCTTTTTCGGGCCGCGGTGCAGTGGTGTTGGCCGACTTTGGCGCCATGCTGGCGGCCTGGCATTCGGCCAACGAGACCGGGCTGCCCCTGCCGCAGTTGTTCGAGCGCATCCTGCAGGATACGCGCTACCGCGATTATCTGCTGGACGAGGGCGAAGAAGGCCAGGACCGCTGGGCCAATGTGGACGAATTGCTCAAGCTGGCTTATGAATATGAAGAGCGCGGCATCACCGCGTTTTTGGAGAATCTGGCGCTGGTTTCAGACCAGGACACCCTGCCCGAACACAGCGACGCGCCCACCCTGCTCACCCTGCACGCGGCCAAGGGGCTGGAGTTTGACCGCATCTTTATCATCGGGATGGATGACGGCGTGCTGCCGCACAGCCGCTCGAAAGATGATCCCGAAGAGATGGCCGAAGAACGCCGCCTGTTTTACGTGGGCATCACCCGCGCCCGCAACCACGTCACCCTGGTGCGCGCCGGCCGGCGCAGCACCTATGGTTCGTTTGACTACGCCGAACCCTCGCGCTTTTTGGAAGACATCCCCAAAGACCTGCTCTACCTGACCGGCGAACGCCGCTCACCGCAGCGTTCGTTTGACAGCCTGTGGGACGAAAAACCGGCCCGCAGCTGGGATGTCACGCCGCGCACACAGGTACGCTCCACCAGCTATGGTGCCCCGCGCGCCGCCAAACCGGCCCCGCCCCCGGTCGAGCCGGACTTTAAGGCCACCCAGCGCGTGCGCCACCCGGTATGGGGTGAGGGCATTGTGCTGGAGAGCAAGATGGAAGACGGCGAAGAGACCGTGGACGTGCATTTCGCCTCGGTCGGCTTTAAACGCCTGATCGCCTCGCTGGCCGGGCTGGAAAAAGTGGAAAAATAAGTTGGGTTTTTACGCACCGCCAGGGTAGGTTGGGTTGAGCCCTGCGCACAGCGCAGATCATTTTCCCCGGGCAATCATCCACCCCACCCAACACACATACCAGAGCGTTGGGTTGGGCGCTGCGTACAGCGTGCAACCCCGCTCTACAGTTCTTCGCCAACTTCCTTCACCGTCACCCCCAGCACATGCACCACTTGCGAGGCTTGATCGGGGGCGATGACGGCGCCCATCAAATCGCGCGGGCCGGCCAGCATACCGTCCAGTGTGGAGCTGCGCAGGTCGGTCCCGGTCAGGTCAGCGCCGTTAAAGCTGGCCCCGCTCAGGTTGCAGCGGTCAAAGACCACCCCGCCCAGCCCCGATTCGTCAAAGCGCGTGCCGCTCAGATCGCAGTCTTCAAAACGGGCCGACTGAAAGCGGCCGTACATCAGGCTGGCGTGGGTGATGCGGCACTGGCGAAAGACCACGTCGCGGCAGTCGGCCTCAAACCAGGTCACGGCATCCATCCGGCAGTTGGCAATCTCCACCCGGCGCAGGCGGGGCAGCATAAACTGCGCCCCGGTAAAATTACACAGGTCCATTTTGCAGTTGACAAACGAGCACTTGCGCAGCACCACCTGCAGCCCGGTCACTTTACGCAGCAGCGCATCCTCCACCCGCCAGTCAAGGAACGTTCCACTCGGCAGTTCCATATCCAGCAGTTGCACAGATTCCAGGGTGGCCTCTCCTGCGGCGGGGGCCTGCGTCAAAGTGAGCAGCTGGCGTGGCAACACAGGTGCTTTTATGGGGGTCTTTTTTGCGGCAGTTGCCATCAGGTTTTCCTTTTTATGGTTAAGGTGTAAGGAAACACTTTTCAATTTGAATTGTACACCCGCTTGATTTTTGCTAAACTAAAGAATACGAAACTGCGGGTCAATCCATTGCGGGGAGAGCCATCCTGCACAGGAGGTTGCGCTGAACGTTGAGTTGAAACAGAACCCCGACAGTCTGCGGCGGCAAACCCTGGCTTTGCTGGCGGTCTGTTGGCTTGTCTGTTTCGCGGCGCTGTTCCTCTTCACCCGCCCGGCCCAGGCCCGCGCCCCGCTGCAGCAGCCCACCCCGCCATCGGAACCGGGTCAGGCCGCGCGCAACGCCCGGCTGACCATTGATGTCACTCTGTACGAGTGGTGGATGAGCCGCTACGACAGCAACGAGGTTGTGTGTCAGATTGTGATCGACCACGCCGGGCTGCCCACCACCGATGAAGTCTATACCTCCTGCGGGGCCAGCGTTCAGGAAGACTGGCTGGATACCCCGCCCTGCAATGCCGAAGGCTGCCAGGGGGTTTATCTGGCGCTGGTCGGCGAAAAGCAGGGGCAGCGCGTGGTGCCGGTAAGCCTGCCGCCCGCCACAGCCTGGATCTCGGTTACCAACTGCACCCCCGAACCGCCCGACAACCGCTGCACCACCCCGCCGGTCATCCTGCTCAGCGGCGAAGAACCGCTGCCCAACGAAAACATCATCAACGTCCAGGGCCAGATCAACGGCATTCCCTTCTCGTGCCCCGGCAGTCAGTGTGCGCTGGCGCTGCCGCCCACCGCCAATCAGGGTGTGATGATGGAG
>CAZQLE010000163.1:0-9217 GCA_964593905.1 uncultured Anaerolineaceae bacterium
AGAAAAGACAATATCAGAGGCCGAAAACGCACGGAAGAACAGGGCCGAAAAGAAAGCAAACAGGGGAGGATATTCCACCCAGTAATCAAAAAAAGGCCAGCCCGGCAGCGCAGCGGTTTTGTAATATACGGCAATATCTTGATTGAAGACCTGCAAAACCGGGATCGTGCCAAGCAACAAAACCAGCCTGCCCAGCACAAACAAAACAGGCAGCAATTGATCACGCGCAATGAGGGTATCTTTTGATTTCATGGACACCCCTTTCCATAAGAATTTAATCTACGGGGTCTTTCCCGCTTGCCGCGTTGGGAATTTTGCGAACTAACAAACTACGCTTCGCGCAGCGCTTCCAGGTCTTTTCCCCAGCGCAGCGGCTGACGCAGATAATAATAGGCGCCCAGCGCGGTGATGGGCAGCCACAGGGCCACATGCAGCACCAGGGTATAAGCCGCCGCAATTTCACCCGGCACATGATACGCCCCCAGCAGGGCAATACCCGGCGCATCAAACGTACCCACATACCCCGGCGCAGAGGGCAGGGTTGTTGCCAGGTTCACAATTCCGTTCATCAGCATCAGCGCAAAAAAGCTGACCTCAAAGGGGAAGGCGTGCATCACAAACCAGTATTTGCCGGTCTCAAACAGCCAGATCAGCACGGTGGTCAAGAAAATCATCAGTGCATCCCGCGGCGAGCGCAGCGCTTCAAGTCCGGTAAGAAATCGCAGCGCCACATCCCGCACCTTTTCGCGGACCCGTTCAGGCATAAAGCGGTCGATCAAACGGTTTGCCAGGCGCTCAGTCACCGCCGGAAACATGGCCGCTGCCAGAAACAGGAACAGCGCCCCAATAAAGGCCGCCGAGCCCCATAACGCCAACTGCTGAATATTACCCACAAAACCCGAGGCAGAAGTCAGCCGTGAAAGCTCCCCCAGGTTCAAAAAGACGAACCCCAGCATCACCACCCCGTCAAAAATCCGTTCAACAATGACGGTGGCCAGCGTGGCCGAAACCGGGACGCCCTCGCGCTGCTTTAAGATCACCGCCCGCAGCAGTTCACCTGCCCGCGCCGGGTAGATATTATTCCCCATATAACCAATCGTCACAATAGGGAACATCGTGCGGGTCGAGATCTTCTTTAAAGGCCGCAGCATATAATGCCAGCGCCATGAACGCACCCAGACCCCCACAAAATAAACTCCAATCCCAGGAATTAACCACAGATAACGCGCTGTCTTCACGGTTTCCCAGGCTTTTTGCAGCTCCAGGCCGCGCAGGGCAAAGTAAAGAAAGACGGCACTGATGAGCAAGCCGAGCCAGAACTGCCAGCGTTTCATGCGGTAATTATACCTGATCCCATTAATGACAAAAGGGAAACAACCGGAACTGGTTGTTTCCCTTTTGTCAACAAAGGATGATACAAGCCGTTGCGAGCTGACGCGAGGATGAATGCGGTGATGGGGTTGGGCACGAATGCCAGGCTGTGATGTAAGTTACGCCAGCGATAATGGGGTGTGGAGACACCGGAGAGGATCGCTTGCGGGCTGCGGTAGCGGGCTGCGGTAACCGGCTGTGATGAAACTGGGTTGTTGACCGGCGGCGGTGCTGCGTTGGTTCCGGCTGCGATGAAATCGACATGGATTCCGGGCTGCGGTGCAACAGTGATGAGCGGCGTCATTGAGGCTGCAATGTTTTTTCCGGGAACGAGGCAGGCGATGCTCTCCAATTGGTAATGTGCTGGGGTGACCGGCCGTGATGTTTGCGTTGATGTCCGGCTGCAAAGAAACTGTGATGACTGCCGGCAGCGATGAGCAATGAAACCACGATGAGCGATGAAACAGCGATGTTGGGCGTTTCGGTTGGCGATGGCCGGCTGGCGACATAATCTCAGAACAGCAAAGCCAAAGGGCTTGCCGCCAGAGAAAGTTCGTCTGGGTTGTTTGCTGCGGTGGGGGTCTCCATAACCTTGCGGTTGTGTGCAACGGCAATTTGATTATATACGATATTTTACAAATGAACTTTACATTTTTGTCAGGATCGCTGATTCAGCATGAGAGAAAAATAACCCGAAAAATTACGAATACGGCGTCGCGAGAAACAAAAAACACCCTGCCGGGTGTTCTTGTGAGCGCGAAGGGGCTCGAACCCTTAACCAATGGCTTAAAAGCTCGACCCCTAAATAAATGACACGGTTGTCATCCGTGTCATTTATTTTTGTTCATTTTTTCTGTTTTTTGACGATTTGTTTTACCCAGGAGTGCCGGTTGTGCAATGCGCGGAGCTCGGTTTCGCTGACCCTGCCGTAGATATCGCCGGTGACGACCACAGAGGAGTGCCCGGCGATTTGACTGGCGGCTGGGAGACTGAGACCGTCGTTTAGCATGGCGCGGATGGCGCCGTGACGGAAGGCATGGGGGTTGTAGCGTTTTACCCCGGTGCGGGCCGCAAGCCGGCGAAGAACTTCGCGGATGCCCCATTCGCTGAGGGGTTTGCCGTTTTTGTTTGTGAAGAGGGCTTCTACCCCAGGACGGGCTTTTCTTTCAGCCAGCCATTGGGTGAGGGCTTGAGCGGTCTCGGCGCAAAAAAAGATGGGGCGGTATTTGCGAGCGCCGCCCTGGCCTTTTTCGTGGACGATGGCCAGTTTTTGATCGAGGTCGATGTCATCGAGGGTGAGGGCGGCGATGCCCCCTACACGGGCGGCTGAATCGCACAGCAGGAGGATGATGGCCCGGTCGCGGGGGTGCTCTGCGGTTTCAAGCAGTTTGAGGACATCTTTTTCTGGAATGCTTTTGACCTGGCCGGGGCCTTTGGGCAGGGGCGGGAGCTCGAGCCGGGCGGCGGGGTTGGTGTCGATGAGGGCTTCCATGTAGAGCCAGCGAAAGAGCCGTTTGGCAGAGCGAATGTACTGGTGGAGGGTGTAGACGGATAGTTTACGCTCGACCGGTGGGCGGTAGTGGCATTTGGCGTAGCGGGTGGGGTTGTTGGCCAGGGTGGAGCGCCAGCAGCGAAGCTGGTCGAGGCGCACCTGGTTGGCAGGGTAGTCTTCTCCAAAGTGGGCGATGAGTGAGGGCAGGCGGTCACGATAAAAGCGCACGGTTTTAACCGCGCGGATACCGTCCATCGAGGTGTAGAAGATCTCGATGGCTTCAGTGAGACTCAAGTTTTGGGTTTCTGTGGTCATCAGTAATGCAGGAGCCTTTCCAGTTTATAAGAGTTCTATTTTGTTCTACAAGCGCGGCCCCGGGGGCGGCGTTTGGGCGGCGAAACGGAAGGAGGGTGGCAGGAGCAGCGCCGCCCCCGAAACTACAAAACAACGGAGTTTATTATGTCTGAATTTATTCCAAACAGTTTTCAGGTGCCAAATACCTATATTGATCTTTTTATGGCATATCTCAATGCGAACGAATTTAAGGTGCTGATGTATGCGATTCGCCGAATTTTGGGCTTTCGGGAGAATCTATCCAGCCGGACGGACCGGATTTCGTTGAGCCAGTTTAGTGAGGGGGTTGTGGCGAAGGATGGCCGGATTTTGGACGAGGGGACTGGCTTGAGCAAGCCGGCGGTGAAGACTGCGCTGGATGAGCTGGTGAAGTATGGTTTTTTGATCGTTTTGGAGCCTGCCACGCCGACCTCTGCGCCTTTGTATCAGTTACAGACGGATGTGAGCGGGGTGGATGCAGCGGGGCTGATGGAACGGAAAACGGCAGCCCATGAGGCCGGGAAGCAGCGAATGAGCGCAGCCCGGCAGGCACGGCCTGATGGAAAAGGGGTGGGGGTATTCAGTGGGACTGAACAGGGGTATTCAGTGGGACTGAATACCCTGGACGATGAAAAAAGAGGGGTGGTATTCAGTGGGACTGAACAGGGGTATTCAGTGGGACTGAAGGGGGGTGTTCAGTCGGACTGTATAGGGGTGTTCAGTGGGACTGAAACACAATATACCAGTTTAAACACAGTTAAAACACAGTTAGAAAAATCAGACGCCGTGAGCGCAAAAGGCAGCACCCTGCTCTGTGCTGATGAGGTTTGGAACCGGTTGAAAACCACGCTGCGCGCGCAGGTGGAGGGGGCGGCTTTTGAGCGGTGGGTGGCACCTTTGGCGCCGGTGAGTTGGGACGGGGTGACGCTGACTTTGAGTGCGGCCGGGCCGGAGCTGGCACGTACAGCCATGCTGCGCATGGGCCCGGTGATGCAGCAGTTTTTGAGGCTTTACGGGAGCGGGACCGAGCCGGTGAAGATTAGCATTCATGCGGCTTTGCCTGAGCAGGGCATGCCGGCGGATTTGTGGGAGCGGATTAGCGGCGAGGTGCGAGCCGGGCTGCCGGGATCTGAGCACTGGCTGAGCGGTTTGAAGCTGGTGTCTTTGCACGATAAGCGGCTGGTGATAGGGGCAGGTAACCCGGCTGCGCTGCGAGATGCCCAGGTACGGATTGGCGGGGCGCTGCAGGCCGCAGCGGCAAAGATTGCTCCTGGGGTTGAGATTGGCTACCAGGTGGTGCGGCTATGAACGTGGAGGTTTTTGTTTTGCTGTTTTCTGTGGTGATGCTGGCGATTGTGACCACAAAGGCCACGGTTGAGGGGCTGCGGGTGGCGCGAGAAAAGCAGGATCTGGGGCGAGCGTTGGACACGCTGGCAGATGTGCTGGTGGATGTGCAGCGGTTTGGTCTGTGTGAACGGGTGGTGCGCAGGATGGATCGTGCTATGGCTGAGTATCGCAAGGCGCGGGGTGTGGATGCGCCCGATGATTCTGCCTGATGCTGTTGAAGGTTTTTGCCGGTTGTGATATAGTGAATTTGTTCTATTAGTGAGGCTGCGTGCAATCGGTTAACAACCAAAAAGGCATCAGTGATCTACTGACCCCCTGTGAGCTGGAAAAGTTTCTCCAGGCTTTGAGCGTGATCCATGGGCAGGGCGGTTGGGGAAAGCTGGAAATAGACCTGAAATCAGGGCGGTTCGACATTATCAAAATCGAAACGTCCATTCTGGTGCGAGACCGGCCGGCTTCTCCAGGGTAAAACAATCGCCGGCAGGTAACCAACAATAGAATATTTCTTTCGCTCACGAGGCATTGATCCCGGAGCAGTTCACCCCCAAAGGGTGCTGCTCCGGGTTTTTGTTTAAGCCCCCGAACAATGCATCGGGGTTACACCCCGAACAATGCATCGGGGTTACACACCCAACCCCTCCCGGCCTCCCCTGCAGGGGAGGTGAGGACAGGAAAACCATCATTTTCGAAAGGACAAAAAATGAACCATCAATTCCAAGCGTATGAAGAAGGCCCTGAGTTTGACCCGGATCCCGTTCTGCCGCCAAAGCTCAGTTGGCTGGGGATGCTGCTGACCTCGCGCCGGTTTTTTGTGGCTGTGCTGGGGCTGCTGATCGTGATCATTCAGTCGTTCGTCCCGGATTTTTACCTGGACGTGGAACACTGCGTCTCGCTGGTGATTGTGGTGGCCACGTATCTGGTTGCACTCTCCATCGATCCGGGCGCCGGCTGGCGTGGGCTGCTGAAATCTCGGAAATTCTGGGCAGCGTTGATCGGGTTAGCCGTGACCATTTTAGACGCTTTGCACGTAGTGTTCCCGGTTGCACTTACCCCTGAGCAACTGGTTTCCATCGCATTGCTTTTGGGCGGGTATATCTCCAGCATCGCCTTTGAGCAAAAGCGCCTGACCATCAGCGGAGCATAGGCCTGTGGAGACGGCCGTCATCGTTGCCATCTGTACAACCGGCGGCGGGATACTCGGCGCGGTGATCAATGGTCTTATCAACCGCAAAAAAGTGAGCGCCGATATCACGTCGGCGCTCACGAATGCCGCCACAACGCTGATTGATCCGCTCACAAAACGGGTTCTTGACCTGGAGACCGAGCGGGCTAAAGCAAACAACCTGATTGCCGAGCTGCGCTGTGAAGTGGATGAGCTTAAGCGCAAAGTCAAAGAACGCAATGGCAAGATTGCCGATTTGAAATGTGAAATCGAAGCCAAAGAGCAGCGAATCGGAGAGCTTGAGAAACGTGTGAAGGATTTAGAGAGCGAGGTAAACGATTTGCGCAATGAAAATAACGCGCTGAAAGGAAACGAACATGCTTGATTGGCCAATTCAAGAAAATTACGTCATTACCCAGGGATTTGGGGAAAACCCTGGCGCTTATCAATATATTTGCACGCCGGACGGCAGCCATAACGGTCTGGATCTGGCTGTTCCGATTGGAACGCCGGTTTTTGCGGCGATGGATGGCGTGGTAAAAGAAGCCGGCGCGGATAAAACCGGCTATGGCTTGCATGTTAAGTTACTGCATCCCGGTGGAGGTGGGTCGATTTACGCCCACCTGAGCAAGGTGGTGGTTTCTGTCGGGCAACCCGTTTGCGTGGGCCAGTTGATCGGTCTCAGTGGAAACAGCGGCAACTCTACCGGACCGCACCTGCATTTTGAGTATCGCACCAACCTGGCGAGCTGCAAGACAGCCGCTGATCCGCTGCCGCTGCTGAAGATCCACACGACTTTACCCACCCCTGCCCCCTCCCAAAGCACCGTTTCTACAGAAACGGTGCAAAAGGTTGTTTTCTCGCCAGGCGAAGAGATTGCGGTCGGGGAAGATGAACTGAACGCACGTCAGGGACCGGGTACGAATCATGTTCGGCTGGGGCGGCTGATGCCGGGCGCGCCGGCAAAGGTCATTGAGCAGCGCGGTGATTGGGTTAAAGCTCAGGTTGTGGTCTGGCTGCACCGCGATTATCTCATCAAATCGGCCAGCCATGAGTAACAAAGACCCCTCAAAGCTCAGTTATAAGCAGCGTCTTTTCCTCGAAATTTACCTGGAAACGTACAATGCCACCCGGGCAGCGAGGGAAGCCGGGTACGCTCACCCAGACGTTCAGGGCCCCAGGATGTTGGATAATGTTGGGATTCGGGCAGCGATAGAGGCAGCATTGGCCAAGCGGGCAATGCAAGCCGACGAAGTGCTTGACCGGCTGACCACCCAAGCCCGGCTGAATGCCGCTCAGTTTTTTGTGTTTGAGGATGAGTGTGTCAAAGGCGATGACGAGGAGCCAGTGATCGGCCCCGATGGCAAGCAGGTCCAGCGTCCCGTGATGAAGGGCATTGACTGGGCGTTCTTTCAAGATCATGGGCACCTGGTGAAGAAACTGGGCTATACCCGTGATGGTCGCCCGGTGATCGAATTTCACGACCCCCAAAAAGCGTTGGAGATGCTTGCGCGCCGGCATGGTCTACTGGTGGACAAACATGAGCACAGTGGGCCAGGCGGTGGGCCTATCCCGGTGATCGGGATTGAGGTGGTGAAGCCGATGGATGCGGACAGTGCAGATGACCCCGGCGGCGACGAGGAGCCAGATGCAGACTCAGAAAACAATTAAACCCCTCTGGGAGATCACCCCGGAGGGGAAGCTGCGCTACAACTTCCACCGGGGCCAGTACCGCGCCTGGGAAAGCGAGCGGAGATTCATCCTCCTATTAGCCGGCACCCAGGGAGGGAAAACGACCTTCGGACCGACCTGGTTTTTTCGAGAGATCCAGCTCAAAGGGCCAGGCGATTACCTGATCGTAACCCCAACCTATAAGCTGCTGGAGCTGAAGGCCTTCCCCGAATTTAAGCGGCTGTTTGTGGACACCTTCCAACTGGGGCCGATGGGCAGCCAGGTGAAAAAATTTACCTTCTCTGCGGACGGATCGCGGAGGATGTTCGGAGACCGGTGGGATGGAGTGACACCCACCCAGGTGTTTTTTCGGCCATGCACAGGATCCCGACAGTCTGGAGAGTGCAACGGCCAAAGCCGCCTGGTTGGACGAGGCCGGGCAGAAGAAATTTCGACTGGGGTCGTGGGAGGCAATTTTGCGCCGGCTTTCGATCCATCAGGGGCGGGTGCTGGTCACTACCACGCCCTACGATCTGGGATGGTTGAAGCAAAAACTGTACGATCCATGGCGGCAAGGCCGAAAAGATATCGATGTGATCAGCTTTGCCTCGATTATGAACCCGACCTTTCCACACGAAGAGTTCGAGCGGGCAAGACGCGACCTGCCGCCCTGGAAGTTTTCACTGTTCTATCTGGCCAAGTTCACCCGGCCGGCGGGCTTGATTTACGACTGTTTCAACCTGGAGCGCGATACATGCAAGCGCTTCACAATCCCCGACAGTTGGCGACGGTTTATCGGCCTGGACTTCGGCGGGGTGAACACCGCTGCCCTGTTTTATGCCGAGGAGCCTTTTACAAAAACATTGTATCTGTACCGGGAGTATAAAGCCGGCGACAGAACAGCCAAGGAACACGTTGAGGTGATGCTCAAAGGGGAACCTTACCCCTACCAGGTGGTAGGTGGATCGAAAAGCGAAGGTCAATGGCGCAAAGAGTTTCGGCAAGGCGGCTTAAAGATTCGAGAGCCAGACCAACCCGATGTTGAGGTGGGGATCACGCGGGTGTATGGGGCGAATAAGCGGCATGAGATCGTGGTCTTTGATGATCTGGCCGGGTATCTCGATCAAAAGCAGTCTTACAGCCGGCCGGTGGATGCCAACGGGGACCCGATGGAGGGTATCGAGGATAAGGAAATTTACCACTTCATGGATGCCGAGAGGTACATCATCAGCTATCTTAACCGGCCGAATGCGGCCGACAACAGCAACAACGACGGGGATAACCCGCTGTATTAGGACGGAGGTTCTATTATGCCTGCATTTACAACCGATCAAACCGAATTTGCAGCCCGCGCCCGGATGGAATTGAGCGAGAGGCGGGTCAGGTACGCGCAATCGTGGGATTACTATGAGGGGCGGCACAAAAAGTTTTTGAAAACCCGTGAAGGCGAGCCCGAGTACAACGTGATTGTGAACCTGTGTGCGCGGGTGGTGGATCAGTCGGTCAATTTTCTGGTGGGATCTGTGCCGACGTTTGACCTGCCTGGCGACGGCGAGGATGTGAAAATTTCTGAGGCGCTGCTGGAAGCCTGGCAGGAGATCAACGCTTTTGAGGAGCTGCTCACAGACCTGATGACCACCGCAGCGGTTACCGGGCACGCCTTTGTCAAACTGATTCGCGAGCCAGAACTGGGTAATGTGCGACCAGTGGCGCTGGACACTGGCATGGTCGGGGTTTTTTGGTCTCCATCTGACAAAAGCAAAGTCGAGGCCTATACCATTCAGTGGGATGAGATCGTTAACGGCAAGGTGGTCACTCACCGCGAAGACCACATTAAGAAC
>CAZQLE010000164.1:0-9015 GCA_964593905.1 uncultured Anaerolineaceae bacterium
GCATCACCCAGCTTCTGGCGCAGGCTGCGGCCGGTGAACAAAAACAACGCCAGCACCCCCACCCCCAGAAAAGCGGCCGAGCTGTAACGCGTGAGAAACGACAGGCCGAGCACCAGCCCCGCGCCGAGCAGCAGCCCGCGCCACTGCGGGCAGCGTATAAAAGCCAGGGTCAGCGCCAGCCCGGCAAAGCCAGATAAAAAGGCCAGCGGTTCCGACATCGCCCAGGAGTAAACCGGAACCAGCACCGGTGAAAGCGCCGCCAGCAGCGCCGCCCCGCCCGCATAGGCCCAACGACCGCTGGTTTTACCCACCATCCAGCCGCCCAGGACGATGATCCCGCCAAACAGCAGAATATTAAGCCCATTGGCCGCGGTGGGCAGGTCACGGCCGAGCAGCGCAAAAACCGAGAGCACCAGCGGGTAAAATGGCGGAAAATACGGCAGCAGGCGCGTCTCACCCTGCGGACCGATCAGCGTCAGCCCCTGCCCCGCGGCAAAGTGGCGCGCGGTGGTCAGATAAATGGTGGCATCTCCGCCGATGCCGGGGCCCTGGAACGTGCTGAAATAGACCAGCACCATCCCCAGCCCGCCGGCCAGCAGAATCACAGGCCACAAAAGCCGTCCATGCTTCTTCATGGCGCGTCCCCCGGCCAGCGAAAGACCATCTGCCCGCCAATCTCTGTCACATAGACCAGCCCCAGCTTCTCGGCCTGCTCACGCAGCCGCGCCGCATCGTCATACGAAACGCGGTCCGCCAGCACATAGTCCACCCCCAGCTCATCAAACAAACCCACACTCACCGGGTCAGGGAAGTTCTCCAGCAGCGGGCGAATGCGCGCATACTGCGCCGGCGGGAAGGCATTGAAGAACCCGCCCACAAACGGTTTGCCGTGGATCAGGGTGAAATAGGTCTGATCTTGATCTTCACCCTTGATAAACGGGAATTGGATCACCGCCCCCTCGCCGGGCTGCACCGCCAGCCACGCATCCACCGGGCGCGCCTGCACCGGGGCAAAATGGGTATACGGGCCGGGGTAAAAATCGAGAAATACAAGCATCAAAACGGCCGCAGTAAACAGCCGCTGGCGGGTGGGGCCCACCCGTTCCAACAACCAGGCCATCCCCAGCCCGGCCGTCGCGCTGAAAAACACCAGCACAAAGACCCCAAAGCGCATCAGGGCGCGCAGCTTGGCAAAGAAAGGGAAGTATTGGAACATAAAATAGCCCGGCAGCAGCAGGGGAATTGTCTCGCGGGCCACCCAGCGCGATAAAAATGCCGGGGTGGGTATTTCAACCGGGCTGCCGTTCCAGTGCAGATCGGTGCCCAGCGCCAGCAGCAGCGCAAAACCGCCGCCCCAGGCCAGCAGCGGCAGCAGCCAGCCCGCTTTCAACCGGGCACGGTTCTTCCAGGCCAGCGCCGCAAGCACCAGCGTCACCAGGCCGATGTACAGCGTACCTTCCACCCACATCTCGCGGTTGAAGTGTTCGTTAACCCACCCGCCCCACAAAAAGTGATCGGTTGATGGCAGTAGAAAATCGGTCGGGCTGGCCGAATAGGGCCGCACAATGCTGATGTTGCGGTCTGGCAGCCCGCCCTGCCCTGAAAGCGCCACAAACGGCGCCACAGCCAGAAGGATTAACGGCAGCGCAAAAACCCCGCTCAAAATCACCCCGCGCCACAAAGCACGGTCCTTCCAACGCGCGCGGTAGCGCAGCAGGTAGACCACGCCGATCACCGCCGTCACCAGCAGCGTCATATACAGATAATACTGCGAGGTCAGCCCCAGCAGCCCCAGCGAGACGCCGGTCAGCAGCGCGGCCGTCCAGCGCGGCTTTTTTTCGGGGTTCAACACCTCGAACAACCCCAGAAAATAAAACGGGAACCACTGTGTACCCGACAGGTTGAGATGGCCGATTAGAAAATGGGCAAAGCGATAGGGAACAAAGGCGAAGATCGTGCCCGCCGTCAGCGCCGCCGCAAGACTGCCGGTCAGGCGTTTCACCCACAATGTCATGCCCAGCCCCGAAAGGATGAACGAGAGCAGCATGGCCGCGTTGTAACCCAGCGTCTCACCCCCCGCCAGTGCAAAAGGCAGCGCCAGCGCAAGCTGCGCCGGGGTGATTTCGGTATAAGCCATGTTCCAGCCTTCGGGATAATTCAAAAACCAGACATCAAAAGGATTCACCCCCAGTTGAAACAGCGCTTTTTTCATCCAGCCGATCATCCACACAAAGTAGATGTTATCTCCGATCTCACCCACCAGTTCATGCCCCATGCGCATCACCAGCGGATAGGTCATCACCACCGTCAGCGCGGTGAAGTACAGCGCCACGGCCAGCCAGGTCAGCCAGGGTAAGCGGGTACCGGCCTTCATGAGCGGGTAAACATCTCCGTCGCAGAAATCATGCGCCGTTCGGCCGAAGCGCGGTGCACAGCCAGCGCAATCTGCTGGGCGCGCAGCCCGTCTTCCAGCGTGCAAACCGGTTCCGAACGGCCATCAATCACATCCATAAAATGGCGCATTTCCGAAAGGAACAGCCAGTTGCGCTCAAATCCTTCGGGAGGATAGAAGGAGTCATCGACGCCGCTTTCGGCATCCACCACATGCACCGAACCATCGGCGTTATCCCAGCGCATCACCCCACGCGTGCCGACAATCTCAAAACGGTGCACCGGCTGGCGGCGGTAATAATCCAGATGCACACTGGCGATCAGGCCGCTCTCAAAACGCAGCCCCGCCTCAGCCACATCATCCACCGCAATCTCCAGATCGCTGATCTGCCCCGAAAACGCCCACAGGTCCGCCGGTTCGCCAAACAACCAGCGCAGATAATCCAGCGGGTGTGAAAGGGTCAGCGCCACCCCGCCGCCCAGGTCCGAACGGGCGCTGTAACTGCGGCGGTAATCTTCCCATGGGTGCCAGGCCGGCAAATATTCACCCCAGTCCACGCGCACCGAAAGCGGCCGCCCAATGACCTGATCGGCCAAAAACTGGCGCACCAGCGCCAGGGTGGGGTGAAACCGAAACTGAAAACCCACCAGCAGCTTTGCAGCGCCGCTTTGCAGGGCCTGTTCCAGTTCGGCCATACGTTCCAGCGAACTGCTGACCGGTTTTTCCACCAGAATATGCACCCCCGCACGCGCCGCCGGAATGGCAACATCCAGGTGCAGCGCGGTCGGGTTGGCAATCACCACCGCATCGGGGCGGTGCGCCAGCGCAGCTTCAACGCTGGTTTCAACCGGCAGCCCGGCAATTTCGGCTTCGGGCAGGGTGCTTCTGTTGCTGCGCAGCAGCACCAGTTCGTGCTCACCCAACGCCTGGATATTGCGCAAATGTCTGCGCCCAATGGACCCGTAACCCGCGATGAGAAATTTCATGCCGTTTCCTTTCCCGAGCGATGCGTTTACACTTTCTGATAATGGTAAACCGGAGGCTGCGTTTCAGCAGGGCGTTCAAGCAGCGACAACAGATATTCACCCGTGCGCCGGCCGGCCGAGCCGTCGGTGTAGGTGCATTCTTCTTCGATAAATTTCCGGCGCTGCGCCTGTTCGGCATTGGGATGATCCAGGCTGTGGTTAAGCGCTTCGCGCAGTTCTTCCACATTAAAGGCCACCCGCCCGGCCCCCGCAGCGCGAAAGCGCTCGTGGGTCGGCCATTGGCCAATCTCAGATAGCGAAAGCGAGAACTTGCCCGGCTGGTTCCAGCCGCCCGGCGCATCGATGCACACCGCTACAATCGGCCGGTCGTGGATGGCGGTTTCGACCACCATGGTGGAATACACCGTGGTAAACACATCCGAGTGGGCCATCATCGAATCTTTCTCGGGCATATCTTCGCCCGAGTAATGTCCCAGCTCACCCCCCAGCGGCACAGGTTCCACCAGGTGTACATGCGGCATATCTTTAATCAAGGCCCGCACACGCTCAGCCTCCTGTTCATACAGAGAACCGGGCATAAAATGATTGGGGTGCAGCCGGATGAGCAGTTGCGAGGGCTGTGAAAGTGTGTCGCTGCTCACCAGCCGCGCCAGGGCTTCGATATCTTGATAATTGGGCGAAAAGGTGACAAAGCTGCACGCAAACGAAATCAACTTGCGCTGCGGGTCGAGATGGTGCAGTTTGAAATACTCATCGCGCGCCATGCGCCATTTGCCGGTGAAATAACCATCATAGGTCGGGATGCCCCCCACATGCACACGGGCGGGGTCCCAGTCAGAGCCTTCCACCAGCTCACGTTTTTGAATTTCAGACCAGCAGTTGGCCCAGCCCACCGGCGCACCCGGCAGACGGTAGCTGCTCGGGTTATCCCAGCCGATGATGCAGGTTCCGGTGCGAATGCCGCGCAGCGCGGCCTCACGCAGCAGATAGCGGTCCAGCCGCCAACCGGGGGTGCTGGCCATTACCAGGTCGGGCTGGTAGCGGTCAAACAGGTCCCGGTATAGCTCGCCGTGATACTGCGTCTGCGTGCGCACCAGCGCCTTGCGCGCCGCCGCCGATTTGCGCAGCACGGCCGTGGCGGCATGGATGAGCGGCATGATGCGTTTGCCGCGCGGCGAGGCTTCAAAGTCCATCTGGCGCATATGGCCGTCCATTGCGGTGGTATTCACCCGCTCCGAGCCGCCCATCCAGCGCAAAAAATGCAGCCAGTTCTGGCGGGTGTGGCGGTCGCTTTCAAAATATTTGCGCGCCTCTTTAAACTTCAAGCCCTCCACCACCAGTCCGGGTTGGCCAAAGCGGGCTTCGATCTGTTCTTTTAGCGCATCATCCGTCAACACCACCACTTTTGCCCCGCCCGCCAGCAGGGTGGGCAAGACATCGGTCTGCAAAAAATACACCACGGCCAGACCGTGATCGGCGCTGAGGAAGATCGTTTTTTGAGTCGTTGTCATCATCAATCAAATCTACCTATCCAAACAGAATCAGACGAAATTCAAACTTCATCCATGCAACTTTGCGCAGATAAAGCCGGTTACTCGCGGTCGTAATACAACCGGAAAATTTTGTCATAAACAGACAGCAGCGCCTTCTTCACCGGCGGAAGATCGGCCCAGATGCGTTTTGCGCCCGCCGGGGTTTGTTTCACCGTCGGGGCGGCCACCGCGCGCAGGGTATTGCTCAGGTTCATCGCCAGCGGTTCCACCGGCATCAGCCGCAGATAGCCGGCCTCGTTCATGCGCTGGTCCAGTTGTTTCACCTGCCCCATCGGGCGGCTCATATCAAACGGCAAAAACTGCTGCAAGACCGATTTATAAGCCATAAACTGCCAGTGTGAGGCTCCGGCCATGGCCGGCACACCCTGATAGGTCAGGCGCACATCCTGCGAATGGTCATAATGCTCGCGGATCTGTTCATCACTCTGCCCCAGGCTGCGGTCAAAAGCCTGAAAAACCTCAAAGGGAATAAAATGTCCGCGTTCCAGCGTCGCAGCGCCGGTTTGTTCGGCCCACTGCACCGTGGCAGTGTAATAATCGGGGTTGGTGCGAAACGGCCGCGCAGTGACCATGCCCACCCTGGGATAGGTTTCAAGCAGCCGCAGTGATTCTTCAAACCAGCCTTTGGAAAACTGGCAGTCGTTGTCGGTATAAGCGATAATCTCACCCGGTGCGCCGGCCAGAATATTATTCCACGCCCCGCCCTTGCCCAGGTTTTTCTGTGAGAACATCAAATACTGAATGCGGCCTTCGGCGTGTTCATCCAGCAGGTACTGGCGCGCTTCTTCGCAGCTCCCATTGTCAAACACCAGCAGGTCATATTCTCCGGCCGGAGCGGTTTCCCAGATCCCCGTCAGGCAGGTTTTCAACACATCCAGCAAATCTTTGTAATAGCCGCTCATAAACGGGATGTAGTTCAAAACCGCCACGGTAACGCGCGCCGGTTTGACCACTTCCTTAACATATTTCGCGGGGTTTTGACCAATACGCATGAGTTCTTAACCTTTCCGGTGAGCCAGCCACGCGCGCAGCTCACGATATGCCCTGATCGGGTGAAAAATTGCAAAAAAGACCTGTCCCAACCCCGCAGAATGAAGCCGGGTAAGCGGAAAGGTCTCCACTTCGCGCCAGAATTTTTCCCAGGTCATGCGCGCCGGCCTGATCTGCCCCTGTTCCATGCGGGCATCGCAATCCAGCAGGTTAAAGATGGCGCGTTTGCCGCCCGCCAGGCGAACGTTTTCGGCCGTCTCAGGCAGACGGTAATGGGGCTGGTTATTGGGCAGGTGGCTGTAATCATGGTCCTGGTGGATGATTTTGATCGCATCCGTACAGTCCACCAGCCGCCAGCCTTCCAGACGGGCTTTATAAAACATCCAGTTATCCCACCCGGCGCGGCCGATGGCAAAATTGGGCAAACGGTTGAATACACTGCGCGGGTAGATAAAGTAATCACTGCCGCCGCGCGGATGAAGCCGCCCGCGTTTTTGCAGATCATCCCGCAGCCGCGCCTGCCAGCCGGGCGAAAAATCCAGCCGTTCGCGCAGGTCCAGGTCCCAACGCTGGCCGACCAGCAGAAAACGATCCATCATCTGGCTGGCTTTGCGCGCCGTTTCCAAAAAATCTTCAAAGAGGATGATATCTGCGTTGACATAACCAATCAATGGCGAAGTGCTCTCTGCGCGCGCCGTGTCAAACATCGCGCTGAGCAGCGGCGTACCCTGGGCATTGCGCGCAATCTCGGGTATCAGGCGGATATTCAATTCTCGGGCCGCTTCGGGCACACCCGTTTCGGCTCCAATCAAAAGAATCTCCACCTCCGATCCCAGTTCCTGCCAGGAACGCAGCGCATTCCACTGGATGGTGGCAATGTGCGGGTTGGTGAAGGGCTTGGGGGCAATAAACAGAGTGATCAAAGACATGGGCGCTACCCTTTTGAGGCCATGCGGCTGTCAATTTCGGTGAGTGTTTTATGCGGCACAGCAGCGTTCAAAGCCATCAACGCCGGGTCCGATTTTACCAGTTCCAATACATCCAGCCAGCTTGCGGTCAGCGGATGCTCCAGCCGTGAGAATATCAGCCGCACAGCTTCCAGGTCCTCAGGAGTATCCACCGTCCAGCGCAGGCTGCCATGATCTTCGCTGTGATCCATGATCCAGATTTTGAAGCGGCCCTGTTTATCATACAAATAGGGCATGACATGTTCGCGTTCGAACTTCTCTTCGGCTTCGGTCCAGGCGCGCCGCAAAGCATCTGCGCTGGCAACTTCAATATCCAGCCCAATCGGGTAGGTGCGCTTCCAGGGTGGGGGCAGGCGGTTGGCCGCAAAATCCACCCCGCGTTCCAAAAAACCATCCACCAGTTGGTCGATCAAACCCGGATCAATCAAAGGGCAGTCGGCGGTCAGGCGAATGACCACATCCGCCTGTGAGGCTTCCAACGCGCGATAGTAGCGGTCCAGCACATCAAACGAACTGCCGCGAAATACCGGCACTTTGTGCGCCCGGCAGTAGGTTTCCAGGGTGTCATCGCTGGCATCATTGGTGGTTGCCACCATCACGCTATCGGCGCTTTTCGCCTGCCGGGCGCGTTCGACCACCCAGCCCAGCATCGGCCGATCGCCAATCTCTTTTAACACTTTGCCGGGGAGCCGGGAGGAGCTCATCCGCGCCTGAATGATAATCACTTTTTTCATAAGAGTCAGTTCTCGATATCTATAAATTAGGGTTCTTCCGGTATACCTGCCAGAAGGAACCGGGAATGTTGGCTTCGTAATGGTAATTCTGACAAACCCACCGGTAAAGCTCACCCATTGCGGGATGAATCACCGGCCGGGCGGTGGCCGGCGTGGCCGGCAAGTTAATCTCTGCCAATTTTTCGGTCACCGGCCGGTAACGCTCATCCACCTGCCGGTTGATCCAATCGGGGTTGCCAGCCAGCGCACAGGGCTGCCCGGCGGCCGGCCGCAGCAGCGGCCAGACCGGCGAAACAGAATCCAGAATCAATTCCGGCGGGTCGGCCTTTAAATCGGCCAGCAACTGCCCTGTCAGCTCGGCGCTGATCGGGTTCGGGGTAAACAGGGGCAGCGCAAAAAAAACAGCCGAGGCCGCCATACGCTCACTGGCGCGGTAAACGCCGGTTTCCATGCCCCATTGCAAAATACGCGCATCCGCTGTCGAATGCTGGCGCACCCACCCGGCCAGCAGACCGGTGGGTTGATCGGCGGGTGTCAGGTACGCCATGCCCAGCGAAACCAGGCCATTGAGCAGCGCTGCCCCCACCAGCAGCAGCACAAAAATTTGCGGCAGCCGCTGCCAGTGCAGCTTCAACCAGCGGCCTTCCAACAAAAACACCGCCGCAGCGGTCAGCACGGTCAGGGTGGGCACTACCGGCAGCAGATAATGCGGAAATCCATTTCCGGTCAAATTCATTGCCAGCAGCGTTATCGGAAAATCGATCCCGGCGATCAGACAGGCTGCCCAGGCCAGTTTGGCCGGGGGCTCGGCGCTGCTGCCAGCGCGCAAGCGTTTCAGGGCAAGCAGCCCCGCCAGCCAGAGAAAAGGACCAAACACAAACCAGATCGATTGCCGTGCAATCGAAGCCAGATTAATCCATAAACCGGTTGCCAGGGCAGCCGGCAGATCATTCATACCGCGGTTATAAACGATCACCGCCCGCCAGAACTCGGCCAGAGCGCCTTGCAGGCCAAAATACACCAGCCAGATCAGCCAGATGCCGCCCACTCCAACCGCAAAAACGGCCAGTTGGCCCAACACCCGCCGCAACGGCCTGCGCCGGGTTTCAAAAGCCAGAAAAACCAGCACCAGCACCAGCAGCCCAAAAACCAGGTTGGGTTTGAGCGAAGACAACACACCCACGGTCAGGCCCAGCAAAAACAGGGTCAACCTGCTGCGGCGGGCTGTGCCGCTCAACAGGCCGGTCAAAAGGCTATATGCCAGAAATTGAAACGGCAGTCCATATTCTTCGGTCAGGTTGCCGCCATCCAACACAAACGGCACCTGCACCAAAAGTATCGCCACCGCCAGCCAGGCTGGGGTCAGGCCTTCGGACAGCCCCTGGGCCCATA
>CAZQLE010000165.1:0-2166 GCA_964593905.1 uncultured Anaerolineaceae bacterium
CCCGAACCTTGCACGGTTTGCGAAAGCGGCAGCGGCAGCCATTCTCCGGCGCCATTATTGGCCGTTTCATCCCAGTAAAAAATACTCACCTGCTCCAGGTCCAGGCCTTTGGGCAGCGCAAATGCATACTTAACCCGCGCGACAGGGCTCAACGGTTCACCCTGCGGTGGGACCAGGGTCAGGGTCAACCCGGTAAAAAGCTCAAACCCGGCCGTGTTCCCATTCAGGTCATCCCATTCGCTGGTATTAACCAGAATGGTCGTGCCGCACGCCCCGCTGATCAAAACCTCAATCCCTCCCGGCACAACCAGGAACTTGGTCAACCCTTCGTTGCAATCAAAATAGGTGTTCAATGTTCCGCTCACCGGAACAAAAAGAAAAGCCCCACCGCCGTTTAGCGGCGGAACAGAAGCAGGCGCGGGGGTTGGTGCCGGGGTTGGCTCTTCAGTCGGGTCAGTGGTGGGAACCGGGGTGGG
The DNA here is from genome assembly GCA_964593905.1 of uncultured Anaerolineaceae bacterium. Classification (GTDB taxonomy): domain Bacteria; phylum Chloroflexota; class Anaerolineae; order Anaerolineales; family Anaerolineaceae; genus CAZQLE01. The sequence goes on from CAZQLE010000165.1 coordinate 477, forward strand.
AATTCCATTTTCGATGGAGGTCAGGCTGTCCTGTTCATCATAGTTTTCCACCGTATCGGTCCCATTCCCGCCGTCCAGATCATCGCTGCCCTCCCCGCCATCCAGGCTGTCATCGCCTTCACCCCCATCCAGGTCATCATTTCCCTCACCGCCATCCAGAATATCGTCACCTTCACCGCCATCCAGCGAATTTTCGAGGTCATTTCCGGTAAGCGTATCCGCCTCGCTACTGCCCAGCACATTCTTAAACAAACCGGTCAGTTTAACAAACAACCCGGTCGCAATTTCCTGTTCTTCGGTGCTGTTCAGGTCAATGGTGACCCCTTCGCCAAACTGGCTAAAATCCAGCGTATCCTCACCGCCAGATACAAGCTCGATATGCCCAAAAACCCCCGGCAAGAAGCTGAAGATATTAAACCCCGTGCCGCCGCTGAACACACTATTAACCAGCTCGCCCACCAGTTGCAACACATCATCCCCGGCGCCGCCGTCCACCACATCTTGCCCGCCGCCGCCGGTTAACAGATCATCGCCATCGCCGCCAAGCAAGGTTTCATCGGCGCTGCTGCCGCTAATCTGATCATCACCCGCCGAGCCGATAACTTCATTAAATACCCCCGTCAGGGTGACCACCAGGTCGGTCACCACCTCCTGCGCCGTGGCATCGGCCAGATCCACCGTCACCCCCTCAGATGAATCGGAAAAATCGAGTGTATCGTCGCCATCACCAGGAACCGTGATCGTCCCGGTGGCATCGTCCTCAAAATCGTAGGTGTCTGTGCCCTCGCCCCCATCCACCGTTTCACCGGTGAGGTCATCATCCAGAACAAGTGTGTCGTCTCCGGCCTCGCCCAGCACAACGTCCTCATCTGCGCCGCCATCCAGGGTATCATCCCCTTCACCGCCGGTCAGCGTATCTGCGCCATCATCGCCATTCAGAGTGTCGTTCCCATCCCCGCCGTCAAGCTGGTCATCTTCGCTGCCGCCGTCCAGAGTGTCGTCGCCCTCACCGCCATCGAGCCGGTCATCTTCGCCGCCGCCCGACAGGTCATCGCTGCCACTGCCGCCATCCAGGGTGTCTTCGCCCTCACCACCATCCAGGGTATCATTCCCATCCCCGCCGTCCAGGGTGTCGTCGCCGTCAGACCCGTCTACCGTGTCATTCCCCCCGCCGCTCTGAATATCATCATCGCCCGCCTGACCATCCACAGAGTCATCGTCGTCATCACAGACAATGTTATCCGGGTCTGCGGTCCCCGGCGCTGAACAGTCTGCCGCAGCCGCCAAAGGGCTGGGCACACACAACATCAGCAATACAATTAATCCGGCTGCCAGTAAATGAAGAACGTGCTGCAAAAGCCTGTCGTGCATCTTTACCTCGCAAACCATCCGGTCGGTTACCAATCCGGTATATTTTTGTTTATTAATTCTAGGGCGTTCAGATGCAGAAAACAACGATCCAACCCTGACAGTTAATGTCAAGAATGCGTTGAAGAAGTTAAAATAAAAAAGCGGGATGACCTGCCCAAAATGGCTGTCATCCCGCTCTGTTTTTAGCCTGACCAGACGCTAAATCTGCACCACCAGGGTCACAATCCAGACCACAATCAAAATTCCGGCCATAATGGCGAACAACCGGCGGTTACGGCGTTGAGAACGGTCAAACGAAGAAGTAGTTGAAGATACGCTT
>CAZQLE010000165.1:2176-8963 GCA_964593905.1 uncultured Anaerolineaceae bacterium
GTTAACTTTCTCCGCTGTTTGAAGAAGCCGGAGCCGCCGGCGGGGTTGAGGCAGAAGAAGTTTCGCTCTTGCTTTCCAGCGCAGGTTTATCTTCACCATGACGGGCACTAGACTGCCCCGAAGGTGAACGGTGATCGGTGGCATAAAAACCCGACCCTTTAAAAACAATGCCCACCGGGGTATAGACTTTTTTCAACGCTTTCTTACCGCATTCCGGGCACCAGGCAAGAGGTGCATCAGAAAACTTCTGATTGCGTTCAAAACGAACTCCACAGCTTTCGCACCGATAGGTATAAACTGGCATAACTTTCACCTCAACTTGCAGACTTCTAATATCTGGATAATGGATTTCTGGTCGTTATTATCCTGATAACCATTTCTTTCAACTGCGTATTATAGCAACTCAATTCGGATTCTTCAAGTGTTTTTTGGCATCGTCAGACATTTCTTATAAAAAATTTATATACCGGTTAAATCAATAAAAAATAATACGCCGCCAGACAAATTTATCATACCACCGTTTGACGTGCACATTATTTTGTGATAACATTTTTGTCACCAATTTAATAGCCCCTTGCGGCACTCTTATCCAGAGAGGTGGAGGGACCGGCCCTTTGAAACCTCGGCAACCCGGGCGTAATTGCCCAAAGGTGCCAATTCCGGCAGACGACATTAATAGTCTGGAAGCAAGTCTGGGAGATAGGAGGGCGGCCAGTTGTTTTGCTTGCCCCCTGATGTAGTATCCAAAAGGGGACTAATTTTTTAAAAGGAGCAAGTAATGTCGACTACGTTTATGAAATCTCCGAAGTACCTCTTCACTTCGGAATCGGTGACCGAAGGCCACCCGGATAAGATCTGCGATCAGATCAGCGATGCCGTGCTGGATGCCTGCCTCGAGCAGGACCCCACCTCGCGCGTTGCCTGCGAAACCGCAACCAAAACCGGCTTCGTCATGGTTTTGGGCGAGATCACCACCCGCGCCTTTGTAAACTTTGACGAACTGGTGCGCAAAGTGGTCAATGAAATCGGTTACGATGACAGCGACAAAGGTTTTGACGGCACCACCTGCGCCGTACAATCAGCCATCTGCGCCCAGTCTGGCGATATCGCCATGGGCGTCAACAAGGCCCTCGAAGCCAAGACCGGTGAAATGACAGATGCCGAAATTGAACAACTGGGCGCCGGCGACCAGGGCATGATGTTTGGCTATGCCTGCAACGAAACCGCCACCCTGATGCCCATGCCCATCTACCTGGCCCACAATCTTACCCGCCGCCTGAGCGAAGTGCGCAAGAACGGCACCCTGCCCTGGCTGCGCCCCGATGGCAAGAGCCAGGTAACTGTGGAATATGCTTTTGGCAAGCCCAAGCGCATCACCACCGTGGTGATCAGCACCCAGCACGCCCCCGAAATCTCACAGGAAGACATCCGCAAAGCCATCATCGAGCATGTGATCAACCCCGTGCTGCCCAAAGATATGGTTGACGGCGAGCTTAAAATCTATGTCAACCCCACCGGTCGATTTGTCATCGGCGGCCCAATGGGCGATGCCGGCGTCACCGGGCGCAAAATCATCGTCGATACCTACGGCGGCATGGGCCGGCACGGCGGCGGCGCCTTCTCGGGCAAAGACCCCACAAAAGTTGATCGCTCGGCTGCTTACGCTGCCCGCTGGGTTGCCAAAAACGTGGTCGCTGCCGGCCTGGCCGAACGCTGCGAGATCCAGCTTGCCTACGCCATCGGTGTGGCGCACCCGCTGAGCATCAACGTTGAAACCTTTGGCACCGGCGTTGTGAGCGATGAAAAAATCGCCGATGCCATCGCCAAAGTCTTTGACCTGCGCCCCGGTGCGATCATCCGCGACCTCGACCTGCGCAAGCCCATCTATCGCCAGGTGGCCGCTTACGGTCACTTTGGCCGCGACGACCTGAACCTGACCTGGGAAGCCACCGACCGCGCCAGCGCGCTGCGCCAGGCTGCCAGTCTGTAAGATTTTCAGCAATATGCGAACACCCTGCGGTAAAACCCGCAGGGTGTTTTTGAATGCAGACAGCAGATCTGGAGCGCCGGTGAAACAGGTTTTTGCGACAAAAGACCCTTGAGGCGAAACCCCGCAAGGGTCTTTTCAAACGCAGTTTTTAGCCGTGCCACATTCACCACTCGCGTTTATTGAAGCGACGCCTCCAGCCCCTTTGCCAGAGTTTCTTTTTCAGCATCAGATAACTCAGCTTCGGGGTGCATCAATAGATACTGCATCGGGGGCATCTCACCCTCGCGAATCACTTCGCCCGCCTCTTCAGCCATACGACCGCCGCGGCCCGCTTTTTCGCTCCATTCCGAAAGATTCATCTCGCGCCGGGCCTTATCCACGTCGCGCTGCACCAGCCACGAAGACGGCGCAATGCTGGCATACCAAGGGCTCCAATCCGTTTCGTTGCTGTGACAGTCAAAACAGGCTCGCTGCGCCAGTTCACGGGTTTGCACAGAGTCCCAGGCCGGCTCCTGCAGCACAGGCGGGTTGGTATGGCCGCGGCCATACGGCACAAGCTGGATCAGGCCAGCCAGCAGCACCAGACCGCCAGCCAAAAACAAAAAGAGTTTTCCCACTTTGTTCATAGCGCCTCCAATATCCAGCTATTATAGACCTGTTTAGGTAATTATTCATCCCCCGAAAAAAATTTTCGTCAGCAACCTGCCGCCTGATACAAAGCGGTCAACGTGCCAATATTCGCCCGACTTTCTTCCAGGCTCAAAAACGGCGCTTTTCCTTCCAGAACCACCGCGTTCATATCCTCCACCTCACCCCGATACAGATCGGCAGCATAAAACCGCTCCACCCGCTCATGATCGCCCACCTGAATCATGATCCTGGTCCAGCCCTGCGGTGAAAACGGCCGCGGAATGCGGATCATCCCGCGCGTGCCTTTGATCTCAAAACGTGTCTGGTAAGGTACGGCAAAAGAGCAGTCGATATCGGCCAGCAAACCGCCGGAATATTGCATCAAGCCGGTAAAGCTCAGATCCACCCCGGCCGGGGTCAGCGTCTGCTGGCCCCGCACAGCCAGCGGCGCCCCGCCCGCGATCAGGTTGGCATAAGTCACCGGGTAGCAGCCCACGTCCCACAGGCTGCCGCCGCCCATTTCTTTTTCCCAGCGCACATCGGCCGGGTTATCATTAAAAAAGGTAAACGAACCATCCAGCAAAACCAGTTCGCCGATCTCACCGCTTGCTGCCAGCTCTTTCACTCGCAGCGTTTGCGGGTGATGGCGATACATAAAGGCCTCGGCGGCAAAACGGCCGCTGCGTTTCACCGCCGCGATGATCGCATCCACTTCGGCCGTGGTCAGCGCCAGGGGTTTTTCACACAACACATGTTTGCCCGCTTCCAGCGCCTTCACCGTCCATTCCATATGCAAATGATTGGGCAGCGGGTTGTAAATCACATCAATGGCCGGGTCGGCCAGCAACGCTTCATAACTGCCATAGGCGGTGGGAATCTTCCACTCGGCGGCAAATTTTTGCGCCCGTCCCAGATCACGGCTGGCTACGGCTGCCGCCTCACAAAGAGGAGATTTGTGCACCGGCGGAATCACCGCCGAATTAATCCGTGCCGTTGATAAAAAACCCCAGCGAACTTTACCGGTCATCCTGTCCTCCAAATTGTTTTTTCGTATCCACACGTCTTTTCCTTTTATTGTACTGCCCGGCACAGCCTGCGGTTAATTGATTTATCCGATGATCAAAATTTCGGGTAAGATAAGCAAACTTATCAAACCAGTGTCCAAAGCACTGGATCTTTTCTCAAAAGGTATAACGATGTATTCATTTATTGAAGGTATTCTGGGCGCCGGTCAAATGGTCTTTCATTTGTTAACCCCCTTTCTGCACCGCCGCCGCGCCCGTCTGGGCGCCAGCGATGCCGAGCTGACCACCGTCTGGCCCGGTGACGAATTCGTACCCCGGCCGCGCAGCGGGTTTACCCAGGCCATCACCATCCACGCCCCCATCGAAACCGTCTGGCCCTGGGTGGTACAGATCGGGCAGGATAAAGCCGGTTTCTACAGCTATGAGTTCCTCGAAAACCTGGTCGGGTGCAACATTCATAACAGCGCGCAGGTGCAGCCCGAATGGCAGTCTCTGGCGCGCGGCGATCTGCTTAAACTGCATCCGGCTGTCGGAATGGACGTAACCTGGGTGGAGCCGCAGCACGGGTTTGTGACACGCACGCTGATGAGCGCCACCGGCACCCCGCTAAAAGAAGACGAACCGATTCCGGCCAACGCCACCCGCATCACCTGGGGCTTCTTTGTGACCCCGGTCAACAAAGACACCTGCCGGTTTATCAGCCGCTGGCGCATCGATTACCCCGCCACCCTGGCCAATAACCTGCTGCTGGGGCGCTGGATACTGCTGCCCATTGCCTCGGTGATGAACCAGGGAATGCTCAAAGGGGTAAAGATCCGCGCAGAAAAACAGACATCGGAAAACATTTCTCATATTAATCGCTTTAATCAGGATTAAAATCCCCTCAAAAGGGTAATATCTTCACAACGCGCGCTGAACGCCATACGGTACAATAAAATTTGGGAGGGGAAATCCACTCAACTACACCCCTCACTCTCTATTCATCTTCAAGGAACTCTTATGGCTGAAGATCCCCGAATCCTGGAACTGCGCGCCATGCGCGAAAAGGCAAAGGAAGGCGGCGGCAAGGATCGCATCGCCAAGCAGCACGCCAAAGGCAAGCAAACCGCCCGTGAACGGGTGGAGATGCTGCTCGACCCCGGAACCTTTCGTGAACTGGAACAATATGCCACCTCGCGCAATGAAGAAGGCGGCTGCGAACGGTATTTCGGTGACGGTGTGGTCACCGGATACGGATTAATTGAAGGCAGACCGGTCTACGTCTACGCCCAGGATTTCACCTGCAACGGCGGCGCACTCGGCGAAATGCAAAGCAAGAAAATCTGCCACGTTATGGATATGGCTGTTGCCTGCGGTGCGCCCATCATTGGCATGATCGACTCGGGCGGCGCACGGATTCAGGAAGGGGTCTACAGCCTGGGCGGTTATGCCGAAATCTTCCGCCGCAACGCCCAGTATTCAGGCGTGGTGCCGCAGATCAGCGTGGTCATGGGTCCTTGCGCCGGTGGTGCGGCTTATTCACCGGCCACCACAGACCTGATCATCATGGTCGAAAATCAGTCTTACATGTTCCTCACCGGCCCCGAAGTGATTAAATCGGTCACCGGTGAGGTGATCGATGCCGAAGGACTGGGCGGCGCAGCCGTTCACCTCTCAACCAGCGGCCTGGCTCATCTGACCGCCCCCGATGAAAAAGAAGCCTTGCAGCTTTGCCGCCGGGTGCTCGCGTACTTCCCCAACAACAACGTTGAAAACCCGATCTATTACGAACCCGAAGACAGCCCGGCGCGCATGGATGCCGCGCTCAACGATCTCATTCCCCAGGATGCCGGGGAACCCTACAGTATGCACGAGGTGATAGCGCATATCGTGGATGAGGGTTCATTTGTGGAACTGCAAAGCACCTTTGCCACCAACTGCGTCATCGGTTTTGCCCGCATGGGCGGGATGCCGGTCGGGATTGTTTCAAATGAGCCGTCTGTGCTGGCCGGGGTGATGGATATCGACTCTTCCGATAAAATCGCGCGCTTTGTGCGCCTGTGCGACTGCTTTAACATCCCCCTGCTCACCTTTATCGATTCGCCTGGTTTTCTGCCCGGCGTGGCGCAGGAACACGGCGGTGTCATCCGGCACGGCGCCAAGGTGTTGTATGCTTATGCCGAAGCCACCGTGCCCAAGATCAGCGTGGTTACCCGCAAGGCTTACGGCGGCGCATACGTGGTGCTCAGCTCCAAATATATGGGCACCGATGTCGCTTATGCCTGGCCGTCGGCCGAAATCGCCGTGATGGGCCCCGATGGAGCCGCCAACATTCTCTATCGCAAGCAGATTGAAAGCGCTGCCGACCCCCGGGCCGAACGCGCCCGTCTGACCGAAGAATATCGCCGCACTTTTCTCAACCCCTATGCCGCTGCCCGCTCCGGGTATATCGATGATGTCATCGAACCCCGTGAGACCCGGCCAATGATCATCACCGCCCTGGCGACATTGAAAAACAAAGCCGTCGCGACCCTGCCCAAAAAGCACGGAAACTTCCCGGTTTAACCCGGCGCACCGATAAGGAGAGATCACCGATGAATAATCTTGTCACGGCATTATGGATCACCCTGATCGGCATGGGGCTGGTCTTTGTTGCCCTGCTGCTGCTCTGGGGGTTGATGAACCTGATGGTGGCGCTCATTAAAGACAAACCAGAAGCAGAAACAGAAGCCCCCGTCACAGAAGAAACCCCGCTTGAAGAACCCCAACCGGCGCTGGCAGACCGCAGCCTCAAACAGCGCGCCGCCGCTGCCGCAGTGGCCGTGGCCCTGCTAAAATCACGCGCTGCCGGGCAGGCTGCCGGCGAAACCTCTGCGGAACAATATCCAACCCCTGTCAGCGGCGTCAGCGCCTGGCAGTCTGTTTTACGCGCCGGTCAATATAACCGTCGCAGCCATTTGAAAAAATCGTGAGGGACCGAGCAATGAAGATGCGCATTTCAATTGAAAATCAGATCTTTGATGTGGAAATTGGCGACCTGCAGGCCCGCCCGATTGTCGTTCAGGTGGACGGTGAAGAATTTTTGGTGACACCCGAAGACGCCGCACAACCCGGCCCTGCCGCGGCTGCCCCGGTTGAAAAACCGGCCCCGGCCGCCGCCCCC
>CAZQLE010000166.1:0-7668 GCA_964593905.1 uncultured Anaerolineaceae bacterium
GAATGAAGGCGGGATGCAGTTGGCCGCAGCGCTGGCCAAAGAGATCGACGCCGTGGTGGATGACATCACAGGAGGCAAGCATGCCTGAGCTTCCGCAGAAAAAAGTGGGAATTGTGGCCTGTTCGGGTGAGGAACTGGCCGAAGGGACGATCACCCGGCTGGCTGCTTTAAAGGTGTTGGAACAGCTTCAGGCGGGCGATACGGTGACGATTTGTCTGCCATTGTTTCTGGCGGGCGGCGAGGGTGACCGGGCGTTTGCCAAGTTTTACCCGACCATTGCGATTGACGGCTGCGAAAAACGCTGCGCGTACCGCGGCACCGAGCTGTATTCCAACCGGCCGGCGGCCAGCGTGGTGGTGAGCGAGCTGGTGGCCGAGCTGGGTCTGGAAAAACTGGAAGGCAAACGCAGGCTTAACGAGGCCGGGCGGCACGCGGTGGACGCGGTGGCTGAGCGGGTTTCGGGCCAGGTGGATGAGCTGCTGGGCAAAGCCTGGAACCGGCGCGAGGGTAAGTTTGCCCAACCACAGAGCGTAGAAGAACCCAGAGAAGAAGTGACAGCGACCTGCGCATGCGGGTCGGGCATTCCGGTGCAGACGCTGATGGTGAAGGGGCAGGCGGTGACGCTGGTTGCCCTGCCAGCGATTTTTCAGATGTTCTGGGAGAGCAAGAAAGAACCTGTGCCTGCGGTGATGGGCGAACTGATGGATATGGTGCGCATTTATAACGGTTATGAGCTTGAAAATGAGGCCGAACTGACCGAAGCGGTGCTGGCGGCTTATCAGGCCTACGGGCAGAAGCAGGCGGCGCAGCATGGCTAACACATCGGTCTATCACACCACGGTGCAGTGGACAGGCGAACACTGGGGGCATTTGACGCTGGGCAACGGGCCCGAGATGGATTTTTCGGCCCCGCCCGATGCGCAGGGGCACGCCGGGGTGTTCACCCCGGAAGATGCTTTTGTGGCGGCGGCCAATACGTGTGTGATGATGATGTTTATCTGGGCGGCGGAGCGCTTTAAGTTGAAGCTGATCTCTTATGACTGCCGGGTGGAGGGCACCAAGCTGATCGAACTGGACCGTACTGAAATCTTCACCCATCTGCGTTTCTGGCCCAAAATTCGAATTGACGCGGGTGTTGAAGATGTAAAAGTGGTTGAGGCACGCACCCGGCGGGCGCTGCAGGCGGCGCAAAAATACAGCCTGGTGGCTAATTCGGTTAAATCTGAGATTGTGGTTGAGCCAGATATAGAGATTGTGGTGAGCAGCGCAGCGTGAATGGAGCGTTGTCAAAGACAGATTGCGAGAGGTTTTTATGCTGTACGCGGCACTGACACTCCTGCTGTTTGCACTTTCATTTCTTTCGGGCATGTTGGGTCTGGGCGTGGCATTCATTGCCACCCCGGTTTTGGGCCTGTTTGGATTTGAGCTGAAACATGTGATTATGCCCTGGTCGCTCTGGCTGAACGGCCTGACGGCGCTCTCGGGCGCGATTGCGTTTGCCCGGGCAAAAATGGTGGACTGGCGGACAGCCATACCACTATTGATCATCGCCACGCTGTTTGCGCCGCTGGGGGTCTGGCTGCTGCGGTTTGTTTCGACCACCACCCTGTGGTGGATCTATGTGGGGGTGTTGTTATTTCTGGCGTACCGTATGGCTTTTCCGCCGCGTCAGAATGATCAGCAAACTCCTGTAATCACAGATGCTACGCGAGTAAAAGGTGGAGCACTCAGCGCCTTAATCTCTGTGTTTGCCGGGTTGTTGGGAGTGGGTCCGGGTTTCTTGTTGATGCCCACGCTGGTGTTGTTGGGCTATACGGCTCGTCTGGCGGCGGCGACCAACAGTGTGATCGTTACCCTGCCCTCGTTTTCAGCATTTCTTACCCATTTGCCAGAAGCGCAGTTTGACTGGTTGATGTTGATTTTGACCTCGGTCTCTGCGGTGATCGGTGCTCAACTGGGCGCCAGATTTATGGCCAAACGTGTGAAATCAGCCACTCTGACGCGGTTGTTTGCCGTGGCGCTGATACTACTGGCGGTGCAGCGCGCCTACCTGCTGATTCGTTGAGGATGGCGAAGATGGTGATTCAGATTTTGGGGCTTGGATGCCCGACCTGCCGGCGCATGGTGAGCGAGGTGCGCGAGCTTGTCGAATATTTGAAGTTGGACGCCGTGGTTGAACAGGTTGATGACGTTGAAAAAATCACAGCCCAGCGGTTATTGGTTTTGCCGGGATTGGTCATCGATGGAAAAGTAATGATGTGCGGGTATTCTGGAAAAGCCAGGATTGAGCGTTTGTTACTGAGTCTTTGAGGAAAAAATTTGGAAGGCAAAAATGACAACCAATTTTGTTGAATTACATCAGCATCTTCAGGAACGGTTGGGCCAGCTTGGCAGCGAAATTCCGGGGCCCATGTCTGGGTTCTCGCGGCTGCATAAAAAATCGGTGGAGAGCGGTGTGTTGGATGGCAAAACCAAAGAGCTGATGGCTCTGGCAATCAGTATTGTGGTGCACTGCGAGGGCTGTATCGCCTACCACACCCATGATGCCATTCGGGCGGGGGCGACTCGCGCGGAGCTGTTGGAGACGATTGGGGTGGCGGTGATGATGGGTGGGGGCCCGGCGTCGATCTATGCGGCACATGCGCTGGATGCAGTGGATCAATTTGAAGCCGGCGGGGTTACCGCTTAACGTTGAAACCAAGGCTGAGACCATAGCACCATCCCGGGCCACGGTTATCAGGCCGTCTGGGATGGTTTTTTTATGAGATATTGATAACGATTCACACGTCCAAATTCTTGTGCCCCGGCCCCATTATGATATAATCCCAAACCTGACAAATAAAACCTTAATTGGAAAAAGAGTACTGGATTTTGCAGAAAAACAGCGCAGTTCTCAGCCCTTTTTAATGTTTTCATGTCAGAATGTTAAAGATTAATGGTTCTTTCATTTTTTGATGGGACCTTTCCTATTAAGAAATTAAAGAGCCAGATTCAAGAAGCAGATTATGGAGGTAGCGCATGGAGAGTGCCGTTCATAGCAGCGAAGTTGTTCCGAACACTGCGCCCACGCAAAAGCGGAATTCGACCAAGTTCATCATTGGCGGTGTGTTGATTCTGGCGGCGGTGGCGTTTTTAATTGTTTCTTCTTTACAGGGCACAACCCAGTACTTCTTAACCGTTGAAGAACTGCTTTCGCGCCAGTCTGAAATGACAGGCCGGCAGGTGCGCGTTTCGGGGGTGGTTCTGGGCGATACGATTAAGGTGGATAACAGCACACTGGATATCTCCTTCACCGTGGCGCATATCCCCGGCGATAACAAAACCGTGGAAGAGATGGGCGGTATGGCGGATGTGCTGCATAAAGCCTCCATCGACAGCAGCCTGCCGCGGCTGAGGGTGATTTATAACGGGGTGAAACCCGATTTGTTGAAGAATGAAGCCCAGGCCATTATGACCGGCCGCTACGAAGCGGATGGCGTCTTTCATGCTGAAGAGCTGCTCTTGAAGTGCCCGACAAAATATGAAGAGGCTTTACCTGAACAGGCATCCAAGTAATCTGGAGTAACTCCAGAAGAAAACCGGCAGGGAACGCGGCAAAGCGACCCAGTCCGGTTTTCTTTTGGTCTGGGATGGTTTGCGAAATCAGTTGCAGGAGAAAACTATGCTGGCTAATTTTGGCTTTGGTGCGCTGCTTTTGACGCTGGTGGTTTCTTTATATGGTATTGGGGCCGCGGTATACGGGGTGCGGAAAAATTCGCTGGCCTGGGTGGAAAGCGCCCGATCGGCCATGCTGCTTACTTTTCCCTTAATTTTGTTGGCTTCGCTTTCGTTGATTATCTTACTCGTTAGCGGGCATTATGAAGTGCAATTTGTTTATAACGTCACCAGCAGTGCCATGCCGTTGTATCTGCGGGTGACGGCGTTATGGGGCGGGCAGGCCGGTTCGCTGTTGTTCTGGTCGCTGCTGCTTTCGGCCTTCACCTCAGCGGTGACGCTGCGCAAATGGGAACGCGACCGCGAGTTTTTGCCCTGGGTGATTGTGGTTTCACTGGTCACGCTGGCGTTCTTTCTGGCGCTTTCCATCTTTGTCGAAAACCCGTTTGAACGATTCTGGACCGTTTCGGGGGTGGGACAGTCCGCTTCAATGTTCCAACCGGTCGGTGGAGAGTTGTTCAACCCTGGTGATGGGCGCGGGCTGAACCCGCTGCTGCGGCACCCCGGGATGATTATTCACCCGCCGATGTTGTATCTGGGGTTTGTGTCGTTTGTCATTCCCTATGCTTTTGCCATCGCTTCGCTGATCACCGGCCGCACAGACGACCGGTGGATTCGCATGACCCGGCGTTGGACGCTGGTGGCCTGGCTGTTTCTCTCGCTGGGGTTGGTGCTGGGCAGCCGCTGGGCGTATGACGTGTTGGGCTGGGGGGGCTACTGGGGCTGGGACCCGGTGGAAATTGCCGCGTTCAACCCCTGGTTGACCGGTACGGCCTTTTTGCATTCGGTGATGATTCAGGAAAAGCGCGGTCTGTTCAAACGCTGGAATATGGTTTTGATCATTTTGACCTATTCACTGGTGATTGTGGGGACCTTCCTGACCCGCTCGGGGGTGCTGTCATCGGTGCATGCCTTTGCCCAGTCGGCCATTGGTCCGCTGTTCTTTGGCTTTATCGGTATCAGCCTGGTAATTTCACTGGGGCTGCTGCTGCATCGCTGGAATGATCTGGATTCGGAAGGACAGATGACCTCGCTGCTTTCACGCGAGTCGCTCTTTCTGGTGAACAATCTGCTGTTTATGGGAATTCTGGTGGTGTGCCTTTCGGGGATGTTTTATCCGCTGCTCTCAGAACTGGTGACGGGTCAGAAGGTGACGGTGGGTCCGCCGTTTTATGAGCGGGCAACCGGGCCGCTGTTTGCCTCGCTGTTATTTCTGATGGGCATTGCGCCGCTTTCGGCCTGGGGACATTCGACCTATAAGACGCTGGGGCGGGCAATGTGGAAACCGGCGCTGTTTACGGCGGTTGTGCTGGCGGTCATTGCGCTGACCACCGAAACCAGCGGTTTTCTGGCTTATCTGGCCTATTTTTTGGTGACCTTTACCGGATCGCTGACGCTGTATGAATATGTGCGCGAAGTGCGCGCCCGCCAGCGCAGCAAGGGTGAATCGATCTTCACCGCGCTGTGGCGGATTTCGGGCCGCAACCGGCGGCGGTATGGCGGTTTCATCATTCACCTGGGGGTGGTGTTGATGTCGCTGGGGGTGATTGGGATTGAGCTGTTTCAGAGCGAGACCCAGGCCACGCTGAAGCGCGGTGAAAGCCTGACGTTGTCGGGCTATACGGTAACTTATAACTCGCTGGCCGAGTTTGATGCCCCGGATGGGCGCAATGTGGCGCGTGCAGTCTTAAGTGTAAGCCAGGGAGAGCGCGATCTGGGTGAATTGTACCCGCGGCGCGATTTCTATTATGACTCGCAGCAGCCGATGACCATTCCGGGGGTGCGCAGCACCATGCAAGATGACCTGTATATTTTGCTGGTCAACTGGGAACCGATGTCGCTGGAAAGCGCTACGTTTAAAGTGTTTCACAACCCGCTGGTCAACTGGTTGTGGCTGGGCGGTTTTGTGTTTATTCTGGGTACGCTGGTGGCGGCCTGGCCAGACCGGGACCCCGAGCCGGAACGGGCGCGGGCGGTGGCGCGGACGGCGGTAACACAGGCGTAAAAAATTCGGGCCGGGGAGACCCGGCCCATTGAACCTTAACAATTAACCTTTTTTGGAGAGCGTGGGCCCTTGTGGACCACACCGCGGCGATGGGTTGGGAGGACGGTGCACCCTACTGGTCGGCCGAGATGACAGGCTACCAGCCGCGGATGCGGCGCTGAGGAACGGCCAGTTTGGCGGCGGTGATGAGGCTGGCGCGGGCGATATCATAACCGTAGGCCAGGCTGATCTTATCGACTGTGTCACCCGGCCGGTGATACCAGGGCGTGCCATCCACGCCCTGACAGCCATCGGCGAGACCGTCTTCAAAGAAATTTTGGATGACCGTGATGGCAGGCACGCCTTTCTCCCAGAATGCGGTATGGTCAGAGCGGTCGGTGGCGGTGGCGCGCAGAAAGTCGTAGCGCAGGTCGAGGTTGTATTCCTGAATGGACTGGACAAAGGTCTGCCCGATTTCTTCAGCGCCGGGGATGACGCCGACATGAAGCTCAAAACAACGGTCGCCATTGGAATCGAAGCCGAACATATCCATGTTAAGTACGGCGACGATGGCATCGGTGGGGTGATCGGCCACATAAGCGCGGCTGCCGGCCAGCCCGTTTTCTTCGCCGCTGAAAAAGATCAGCTTAAGGGTGCGTTCAAAACGGTAATGGCTGAACAGGCGCACCGCCTCGAGCAGCGCAGCGGCCCCGGTGGCATTGTCATCGGCGCCGGGTGCGGCTTCGAGCGCGTTGCCTTCACGGACGACGGTGCTGTCGAGATGGGCAGAAAGGACGACGATTTCGTTGGCGCGGGTGGAACCGGGCAGGGTAACGATCAGGTTCTTCCAGGTGTAGGTGTGTTCGGCGTCTGCATAGGGGTAGTCATCGATTTCGATCTGACTATCGGGCACCCAGGCGCGCACCTGTTCGAGCACGTAATCAAAAGCGCGCGCGTTGGCCTGGCCGGTGAACATGGCGTAGCTGTAACGGGTGGCGATGACCGCCGGCTCGCCGCCGATGACCACGGGTTCGACGCCCGAGAGTTTGTTGACCCACGCCGCCCAGGCATCTTGCCCGGTGTGGTTGAGCATCTCGGGGATGGGCGGTTCGGATGGGGCGCCCCAACTGCCCAGGTTGACCGGCGCGTTGCAGGCCAGCGGGATGAAGGTCAATAACAATAAAATGATCCAAAGGGTTTTTTTGACGGGTTGTTTTTTCATGAAGCCTCGCGGTAAAAAATGGCAATGGTACCCCGCCGCTGCGCCAGAGAAGCAGCCCCCCGATCGTCATCGGCGGTACCGAAAAAAGGTTAATTCATAAGGCTGGTTTTGTCAAATGAGCGGGTCTGGAACGAGACCTGGAATTTGAGCGCAGATGGGCAACCGTAAAATTGATTCTTGGCGATGAGGAATGCGAACACATGAAACGGAAACTGGATGGCATCACACAGCAGCATAAGGGACAAACAGGAATGAAGGCGGCCGCGTGGCTGGTTTTGTTGGCGCTGTTTGCCGCGGGTTGCGCCGGCGCGGTCACGCCGCAGGCAGCCCCCGCAGTGGTGACCGATGATATGGTCAACGCCCTGGCGCGCGAAATGTACTGCCCGATTTGCGAGAATATCCCCCTGGATGTATGCCCGACCCAGGCCTGCGCCCAGTGGCGCGACCTCATTCGTGAAAAGCTGGAACAGGGCTGGAGTGGGCAGCAGGTAAAAGATTATTTTGTGGCTCAGTATGGCGATCGGGTGCTTTCGGAACCGCCGCGGCGCGGGTTGAACTGGCTGGTATATATTTTGCCGCCGGTGGGGTTTTTGATCGGCGTTGTGATCGTCATCGGGGTGCTGCGCGGGATGCGCGCCAAAGCAAAGCCTTTGGTCGAAACCGGGGCCGCGCCTGAAAGTGAAGATTTGTATCTGCGCAGGCTGGAAGAAGAGCTGCGCCAGCGCGATTGATTTTGAGCGAGGAGAAG
>CAZQLE010000166.1:7678-8903 GCA_964593905.1 uncultured Anaerolineaceae bacterium
TTGAAAAAAGCGAAAGCCGCCGAAAACTGCCGACCTGGATTGTCGTTGCCGCTTTTGGGGTGTTGTTTGCCTTTTTGGCGTTGATTGCCTGGGGTTTAAAACAGAATCAGGCCGGCCCAATTCTGGTGGGGCAAAAAGTGCCGGCGATTGAGCTGATCACCTTTGATGGCGAGGTGCATAACACGGCCAATTATGCCGGCCAGGTGATTGTTTTGAACTTCTGGGCTTCGTGGTGCAAACCCTGTGAACAGGAAGCGGCCGAGTTGGAAGAAGCCTGGAAAAAGTATGCCCCGCAGGGGAAGGTGGTTTTTCTGGGGGTAGACTATGTGGATACCGAGCCAGAAGCGCGCAAGTATCTGGAGCAATTTGCAATTACGTACCCCAACGGCCCCGACCTGCGCACCAAAATCTCGCAGATGTTTCGCATTCGCGGCGTGCCCGAAACCTATATCATCGGCCCGGATGGGACGTTGAAGTATGTTAAAGTTGGGCCGTTTGCGTCGGTTGAAGAGATCGATACGGCCATTAATACGGCGTTTTCTCAGCCTTAATTTTTTCACGGAGAAATCTTTATGGATCTGGGTTCAATTTTGCTCATTCTGGCGTTGGCGCTGCTGGTGGCTTTATTCATCAGCCGGCCGTTTATGGACCGAAAAATGGAAGCAGAGCCGCTGGTGGAGCGGGCTGCGGCTGTGCGGGCCGATCATGAACGCTCGATGCTGCTGGCCGAACGGGATCAGGTGCTCAACGCTCTGAAAGAACTGGAGTTTGATCACACGATCGGCAAGATCCCCGAGGAAGATTATCCGGGCCAGCGCGGTGCGTTGATGAGCAAAGGGGCCGAGGTGCTGCGGCGCCTGGATGTTCTGACCCCCGGGCAGAGCGAGGCGGGCAGCGTGGAAGACCGCCTGGAAGCGGCGCTGGCCGAACGCCGGGCGCGGCGCGGCGGCTTAACGCAGCCGTCGGAAGACCCGTATGAAGCGGCGCTGGCTGCGCGGCGGGTGAACAAGAGTGAACAGTTTTGTCCGCAGTGCGGCAAGGCCATACAAAAAAGCGACCGGTTCTGCGCCCGCTGCGGGGCAGAAACGAAGTGAGTTTGCCGGCGGGTGGGTTGTTTGTGTGCCTGCTTTGCCCGCCGAATGGGAACGAATTTAGCGGTAACGGATGATTTGCACAGGTTTGCCCGGGAGGATGGATTGAAGTCAACCAGGTTCTCGTTTGTGAT
>CAZQLE010000167.1:0-8865 GCA_964593905.1 uncultured Anaerolineaceae bacterium
AAATGGGGCAGGGGTGGGTGCCACCCCTGCGCTCGTCTGCATAGCCCACAGCGGCGGTAAAGGGGGTCGGGGGGGTGGTTTTTATAAATTGCTCCAACTTTGTGAGAACGGTGTGTCATCAGAGTCAGACTATTGAATTCACCTTCGATGAGTGCTATAGTACCTTTCATGGTTTCTCCGCATGAAGTCGCAACCCGGCTGATCCTTCAAATTCAGCGCTTCTCATTAGATGACGGGCCGGGCATTCGCACGACCGTGTTTTTCAAGGGCTGCAATTTACGCTGTCTCTGGTGTCACAACCCCGAATCCATTCATCCACAAGCCGAGGTTTCTTTTCAACATCAGCGCTGCACAAACTGCGGCGCCTGCGCGGCCGCCTGTGCTTATGGCGCCCAGGTCTGCGATGAGAGCGGGCGTTTCCTGATCCGGACGGCCTGCACGGGCTGTCTGGCCTGTGTGGCAGGCTGTGCGGCCGGCGCGCTTTCCAGTTACGGCCGTGAAATGTCTGCCGCAGAAATACTGGAGCTTGTCCTCAGAGACCGACCTTTCTACGCAAAATCTGGGGGCGGGGTTACCTTTTCGGGTGGCGAACCCCTCCTCCAACCCGTTTTACTGCTCGAATTATTACAGAAGTGCCGGGCGCTCAATCTGCATACAGCGGTTGATACGGCCGGCAACGTGCCCTTTGAAAGTCTCTCGGCAGTGCAACCGTATACCAACCTGTTTCTCTATGATATCAAGGCCTTTGATCCTGCTTTGCACCGTCGTCTGACCGGGGTGGATAACGCCCGCATCCTGCAAAACCTGAGGCGACTCGGCCAACTCGGCGCCCGGTTGTGGGTGCGGCTGCCCTATGTTGCGAACCTGAACAACGATCGGACCGAAATTAAAGCGATTGCTGCGCTGCTTAAAGACATCCCGGCCGTAGAAAAGGTGGAACTGCTACCTTACCATGCTTACGGCGAATCGAAATACGAGTACCTGGGGATTGCCAGAATTGCAGCACAGCTCTCGGCGCCCACTCGGGAAGAAGTGATCAGTGTATTGAATGCATATCAGGCCGAAGGTCTGACTGTTGAATGCGGTGTCCTTTAAATATTAACCCAGAAAGAAGATCAGATGGATATTGAAACCCTGAAAGCCAGTGTAGCCGCTGTATCTGCCAACCGGCCAGAGCAATTCGGTTATTCGAATGAAACCCCAGACCGGCAGCAGGCCTTCTTGCTTCGCCAGCAGATCTATGCCCGTGAGATGCAGATTCATAAAGATGAACCGATGGTTGTCAGACTGGCCTTCTGTTTGGGCGCTTATCTGCTGGAGAAGGATATTCTCTTTGAAGATGATCTTCTGGCGGGTTTTTATCTTTTTGCCGATAAAACATTCTCCAGCCCGGTCAACACGGCCGAGGAGGTTCTGTTTGCCTGCCTCGACAAAGTTGCTGTGGATGAATCGGCGGACACCATTTTGGATGAATTCGTCAAATACGTGGAGCGGGGTGTATGCAATCGCGTTCCGGCCGGGCATGTCATCGCCGGTTACGCCCACGTTCTGGAGGTGGGTCTGGGGGGACTCATCGCAGAAGCGGACGCAGCGATTATGGAAAAGGGTGATACGCCATTTCGACAGGCGGCACTGATTGTCTGTCGGGCCACGTCCGGGCTTATCTGCCGCTATGGTGAGAAAGCTGCCGAGCTACAAAAAATGGCCTCAGACGAAGTCAGCCGCAGCAAATATGCCCGCATTGCTTCAGCGTGCCAGTGGATAACGGAACAGCCCCCCCGTGATTTCTTTGAGGCCATCCAGCTTCTGTGTCTGGTACACGAGGTTATTCTCAATGAACAGAACAGTGGGTCGCTTTCGCTGGGCCGCTTTGACCGTTACCTGGCCCCCTTCTACGAACGCGATAAAGCTGCCGGCAAAATTGATTTTGCGGGTGCAGCCTCGCTTGTGGAAGCCTTCTTTAAAAAAATGGCCTCCGTTCCGCGTTCTTTCCAGAACCTGACTGTGGGCGGATATGATTCTGTCGATGGCTATTGCTGCAATGATCTGACCCGTATCGCCCTACAGACCAGCCGCAAACTGCGCAAAGATCAGCCCCTGCTTACCTTACGCTGGCATCCCACCATGCCGGCCGACCTGTGGGAAGATATCCTGGACCTGATCACCACCGGGATCGGGTTTCCCGCCCTGTTCAACGATGAAATCTGTATCCAGGCCAAGCTGCGCAGGGGGATATCACTCCAAGACGCCGAACAGTATGCCCTGGTGGGGTGTGTCGAGTTGAGCGTCGGGGGTCGGGAATATGCTCATACCGAGGGACTGCGTATCAGCTGGCTGAAGGTGTTGGAATTGATCCTCAACCGCGGACGCTGTCTGGTCTCGGGTGAGAAGTTCACCCTGGGCGAACCGGAAAATTTGGATTCGATCCCCGATTTCGACACTTTCTACGTCTGGTTCAAGCGCGAACTGCACCACTTTACGCACACCGCCATTCAGGCTGTGAATATTCTTGATGCCAATTATTCCAACCACTGGCCCTCGCCATTCCTTTCGGCCACGATGGATAACTGTATTCAAAGCGGTTTGGACGTGACCGCCGGAGGGACAATCTATAACAATTCGGCCATCAATGCCGTTGGCATGGCCAATGCCGTCGATTCTCTCCTGGCCATCCGCAAGTATGTGTTTGAAGAAAAGCGCTTCAGTCTGTCTGAACTTACCACCATGCTGCAACAGAACTTTGCAGGGAATGAACAAATCCGCCTGATGATATTCAACCAGTGCGCCCGTTTTGGCAGCGATGCCGAAGCCGCAACGATGTTGACCGATCTGACGGCCGATTTTCATGCTCAGGTCAGCGCATACGCTAATCCGCGCGGTGGCGTCTGGGAACTTGGCTTTTATTCTGTGGATCACCATGCTATTTATGGCGAAAAAACCGGCGCCAGCCCGGATGGACGCAGGATGGGCTACGCACTGGCAAACGCCATGTCTCCGGTGCAGGGTACCGAAAAGCACGGCCCCACCGAGGTCATTCAAGCCATCACGAGAGCAGACCATACCTGTTTTGCGAATGGTATGGTGTTGGACCTGAAGTTTCACCCGCGTTTTTTTAGTCCGCCAGCGCATCGCCTGGCTTTTCATCATCTGGTGGAAACTTATTTTGATCTGGGGGGTATGGAAATTCAGTTCAATGTGATCGACCGTGAGACGCTGCGCGCGGCCCAAAGCCACCCTGAAGCGTACCGCGACCTGCTCGTGCGCGTCTCGGGTTTCAGTGCTTATTTCACAACCCTGGGGTTGTCTCTGCAGAACGAGATCATCGATCGGGCCGAGTTTGAAAGCATCTAGGTCCATCGTTACTGCTCAGTCAGGGAAGATCCTCCTGTTCTGAGCAGTTTGCCAATTTTATAAATCGTCATCACCCGGCACACCCATCCTGCTCTGATTTGCATTACAATATTACTAATCTTATCTACAATATCTCTGTGAGGTGAGGCGATGACAGATTCTGTGAAATACCTTCCGGTGGATGTGTTGCAGCAGTTTATGCAGGATGTGTTTGTGGGGGTGGGCGTTCCTGCAGATGAGGCTGCCATCAGCGCGCGGATTTTGATCCAGTCGGACCTGTTTGGGATTGAATCACACGGGGTTGGTCGTTTGAAAATGTATTATGACCGCATTAAGAATGGTCAACATTTGCCGACGACGCAGTTTGAGGTGGTGAAAGAAGCCCCCGCCACCGCCGTGGTGGATGGTCATCACGGGGTGGGGATGGTGATTGGCTATAAGGCCATGAGCCTGGCGATTGAGAAGGCCCGCATTTACGGCATGGGCTCGGTGGCGGTGCGCAATTCGACCCATTTTGGCATCGACGGCTATTACCCGCTGATGGCCGCGCAGGCCGGGATGATTGGGATGAGCTTTACCAATGCGCGCCCGTCGATTGCGCCGACTTACGGGGTGCAGCCCATGCTGGGCACCAACCCGATTGCGTTTGGCTGCCCGACCGATGAGGCCAACCCCTATCTGTATGACGCGGCAACCTCCATTACCCAGCGCGGCAAGTTTGAAACGCTGGAGCGCAAGGGTCTGCCCGGCAAGGTGGGCTGGGTGACCGATCAGGACGGCAATTTTCTGACCGATTCGGCCGATATTTTAAAGGGCCTGACCAAAGACACGGCGGCCCTGCTGCCGCTGGGCGGCGCGGGCGAAGACCTGGGCGGGCATAAGGGCTATGGGCTGGCGACGATTGTGGAGATCCTTTCGGCGTCGCTGCAAACCGGGGCCTTTTTGCAGGCGCTAACCGGCAACACCCCCGCGGGCGGCAAGACGCATTTCCGCATCGGACATTTCTTCATGGCGATCAATGTGGAGAGCTTCACCGATCTCGATTCGTTCAAGAAAACCACGGGCGACATTCTGCGCGCGCTGCGCGCTGCGCGCAAGGCGCCGGGCCAGCCGCGCATTTATACGGCCGGTGAGAAGGAATTTGAGAAAGAAATTGAGGTGCGCCGCACGGGGGTGGCGATTGTGCCGAATTTGCAGAAAGATGTCAAGACCATGCGCGATGAGCTGGGTCTGACGCAGTACCGGTTTGATTTTTAGCGCGCAGCCAGATTTGTGATTTGCTCCATCACAGGGGCGAGGCAGGAAGAACGCGGCTTCGCCCCTGTTGTTTAAGTTCGGTGTGTGTGGCCGGCGACGCGGCCGGAACGGGCGGGTTAGCGGGCGGCGCGGTTGGCGGCAAAGCGGGCGCGGATGGCGCGCCAGATGGGGCAGCGGTCGTGGATGGCCCAGAACCCCACCATCCCCGCGGCGGCCAGCAGTACCCAGGAAGGGCCGTTGGCAAGCCCCAGAGCAAATAACGCCGCCGAAGCGATCAGCCGCAGGGCGCGGTCGATGGGGTGCACCCCGGTTGGCCGGGGGGCAACGCCGCTTGCGGCGCTTTCGAACAGGGTTTGCAAATCGGCGGGCGACTGCACCCCGGTGCGGCGGGCCAGTTGGCGGCCGTTGTGATAGACCAGCAGGGTGGGAATGCCCAGCACACCCAGTTCGTCCAGCAGCCCGGCAGATTCATCGGCGTTAATGCGCAGCAGTTTAACCCGCTCTTCAAAAGTGCGTTCGGCTTCGCCGAGCGCGGGGGCCATGGCCCGGCAGGGGCCGCACCACGGGGCCCAGAACTCGACCACCACCGGCAGTGCGGTGCGGGCCAGGGTTTCTTTAAATTCGACAGCGTTCATGCAAGTCTTCCTTATAAAATTGCCAGAAAAGGCTCTTCCATTGCTCAAAACAACGGCTGCCTGGCTTAAGCTGGCGTTAACCACTAAAGGCTTTTGGGGTTGGTGCGAATTTTGAGCAGCGCATAGATCGGGCACCAGCCGATGAGCCCGGTGAGCAGGGGCACAAAACCGAGGAATTTGAACACCTGACCCCACACGCCGCTGACCACCCCACCCCAGCCCAGGGCCAACAGTGCAAGACCCAGTGCAACGCGCAGAGCGCGATCGACATTGGATTCATTGATTGAGAACATTTTGTAGATCCTTTCAAACGGATAATTTTAGCTCTTTGTATTGGATGGGGCAGATTCAAAAAAGTTACATCGCAAAATTCTCGGCTATTTCTTCAGGGGTGCGGGGCTGAAATTCCTGCTCGTAAAATGCGCTGGCCAGGGCTTGCTGCGTTTTTACATGTCCTTCGATTTCGGTGTAATTTGCTTCCAGTAAATTAACGATATTAACATCCAGCCAGTTGCGCGCACAGTTTTTCTTTAAAATGGCAAGTACTTCGTCCTTCTCCATCAGTGAGGCGCGGTAAGGACGTTTTTCGGTCAGGGCGGTGAAAATATCGGCCACGGCCATGATGCGTGAATTAATGCTGAGGTCTTCTGCGCTGACATGAAAAGGATAACCGCTGCCATCCAGACGTTCATGATGAAAAGCAGCCCATTCTGCGATATGCTGAATGCCGCCGATGGTGCTTAAAATTGTATAGGTGTAGTAAGTGTGCTGGCGCATCAGGGCGAATTCTTCATCGGTCAGTTTGCCCGGTTTATTTAGAATACTGTTCGGAATAGCCATTTTGCCCAGGTCGTGCAGGTTTCCGGCCACTTCCATCAGTTCAATCTCGGTTTGTGTGAAGCCAAAGGCCCGCGAAAGCGCCGCGGCCGCGGCGGCCACCCCCGAAGAATGGGTGGAAGTGAACCTGGATCGAAAATCGATCATGTTGCGGAACATTTCGGAGATGATCAATAGCTGCGATAGTTCAATCTCGATACTGTGACAGGGACCGTGGTTGAGCAAAATGGAGTACAGGCGGGGCGACATCAGGTCGAACCAGAAATCTTCGCGGACTGCGATGGACTGGAACAGCTCAACCAGATCGGGACGGATCTGGGTTCCGGAAAGCGATTGGATGTATGCCAGCAGGCTCTGATCTTGATGCAGGATGAACTTCTTGCGGTCGATGGCCCTTTCTATGGTATCGGCCAGCATTAAGATCTGCCCCAGCAAGGCAACGGTAGGCGATAACCCGGCATATAAGCGGTTGTGATACGGGGTGTGGTGGCAGCGGGCAATTTTGGCCGGGGTGACAAACATGGGTACCTGACTGAGCAGCTTTTCTCCCAGCAGACAGTGTTCCTCGGGGAATTTCATCCGGCTCATGCGCACATCCACTTTTTCTTCGGCCGATAAAGCGCCAACATCATGCAAGAGCGCGGCAATAAACAGGTCGGCCATGTCTTTTTCTTCCAGCCCGGCTGCTTTTCCAATTTGCCAGGCAATAAAGGAGGTGCGGAGCTGGTGCTGCGACAGATCGGGGCTGGCAAGGTCCAGCGCATCGGAAAGGGATAACAATAAATTCAGCAGTTTTACACGGGTCTTATGATATATCATCGAAGCGGTTCAAGCCTTTCTGTGAGTTGTAGACTAATCTGGTATGAACAACTCTTGACTTCCCAATTTTAAACGATCTCTTTTGGGCTCTCCCCTTACAAAAGCTTTGCAATAAAATATCATATTAGTCCACTTCTATGCTTCTCCACCCCCTCTCCACCCCCCTGATCCCACCTTTCTCCGATGCGTTTCCACCGCTAAAACCGGTATAACCACCGCAAAGGAGAGTAACTCATGACACGTGCATTCATCACCGGTTCTTCCGGTTGTATTGGCTCTAATTTAATCGCGGCGCTCAACCGCCGCGGCATCGAAGTGATCGGTCTGGTGCAGCCCCAGGCGCCCACCCACACCCTGCAAGGCCTGCGGCTGACCCGTGTGAGCGGTGATATTCTGGACCGTGCCAGCCTGACCCCGCTGATGCGCGGGGTGGACTGGGTGTTTCATCTGGCGGCGGTGGCCGATGACTGGAAGCACCCCCCTGCGTTGATCGAGCGGGTGAATGTGCAGGGGGCCGAAAACGTTTTTTCGGCTGCGCTGGAGGCGGGGGTGAAGCGGTTGGTCTACACCAGTTCGGCGGCGGCCCTGGGCGGGATGCGTCCCGGCCTGACCCGGCTGGATGAAACCAGCCCGTTCAACCTGCCGCCGGGGCTGTGGCCTTACGCTCAGTCCAAGATCGCCGCCGAGCAAATTTTGCAGGGGTATATCCGCCGCGGGCTGGACGCGGTCAGTGTGCTGCCCAGCGCGGTGCTGGGGCCGGGCGATCAGAGCCTGATCAGCGGCCAGCTTGTGCTGCGCGCGCTGCAAGGGGCCTGGTTCCCTTTCCCGGCGGGCGGGGCAAACTTTATCGATGCGCGCGACGCGGCCGAGGGGCATCTGGCAGCGGCCGGGCACGGGCGCACGGGTGAGCGCTATCTGCTGGCGGGGCACAACCTCTCTCATCTCAGTGTGCTGGGCACGCTGAGCGATGTGCTGCAAACCCCGGTGCGCTATCTGCCGCTGCCCAATGCGGCCCTGCCGGGGCTGGCCGGGCTGGTGGGCTTGCTGCGGCGCGGCGGGGTGCGGCTGCCCATTGACGAGGCGCGCATTCAACTGAGCGGGCAGTACCTGTATTATGATAATTGCAAGGCGGTGCGCGAACTGGGGCTGACCCCCCGGCCGTTTGCCGAATCGGTGCGGACCGCGGTTCAGTGGTACCTGGCGCACGGCTATCTCGACCGGTTCAAGCTGCCGCGCGGCGCGGTGTTGGCCGGAGGTGTGTGATGGATGTAGACTTGATCACCGGGGCGAGCGGGCTGTTGGGCGGCAACCTGGCGCGGGCGCTGACGGCGCAGGGGCGGCGGGTGCGGGTGCTGCTGCGACCGGGCGCAAAGACTTTTCATCTGGATGATCTGGCCGGGCTGGAGCGGGTGAGCGGCGATGTGACCGAGCCTGAGACGCTGCGCGCCGCGCTGGAGGGGGTGGAACGCGTTTTTCACTGTGCGGCGCAGGTTTCGATTGGCCGCCAGCTCACCGGGCGCATCTGGCGGGTGAATGTGCTGGGCACCGAGAACGTGCTCGCCGCCGCACGCCAGAGCGGGGTGAAGCGCGTAGTGCACTGCTCTTCGGTGGATGCGCTGGGTCTGCCCGAAGGCGACCGGCCGGCAGACGAGACGACACCATGGAACTGGGACCGCCTGGGGGTGGAGACGGCCTATGCGCGCACCAAACTGGAGGCGCAGCAGCGCGCCCTGGCGGCCGCAGCCGCCGGGCAGGATGTGGTGGTGGTCTGCCCGACCTTTATGCTCGGGCCGTATGACCCGCACCCCTCCAGCGGGCAGATGATCCTCAGCGCGGCGCGCAGCCCGCTGCGCATGTGTCTGCCGGGGGGCAACAACTTTATTGCGGTCGAAGATGCTGCCGCGGGGTTGATTGCTGCGGCAGAGCGCGGCCGGTCGGGGCGGGTGTATATTCTGGGGAATGAGAA
>CAZQLE010000168.1:0-8784 GCA_964593905.1 uncultured Anaerolineaceae bacterium
TTGCACTGCGCTATAAAAAGATGCTTGAACGTGCCGGCTTTACCACCGGCCGGCTGGCATTATATGGTCAGGTTGAAGCGGGTTATGGCTATGGCATATTTTCGATGCTTAAAGAACTACTGCCTGATGTTGAGCTGGTTGGGACTCAGACCAGCGACCTGATGCTTTCGGCGATGATGACGAAAGATGAAACTGAAATTGCGCGTATCCGAAAGATGGGACAGATTGTCACCACTGTGGTGGGAAAGATCGCCGATTATCTGACCTCTTGCAAAGTTAACCCTGAAGAAGTCTTGCTGGATGAGGATGGCACACCTGTGACGGTGGGCAAGGTGAAAAGCAAAATTAACCTGCTTTTGGCCGAGCGGGGAGCCGAAAACCCGGAAGGGACCATCTTTGCCATTGGCCGCGATGCGGGTGTGCCGCACAGCTCGGGCAAGGATGGCGATGTAATTTGTTTGGGCAAGACGATCGTGTATGATTTCTTCCCGTGTGAGATGGGCGGCGGATATTTTTATGATTTCACCCGCACCTGGAGCCTGGGGTACGCAACCAGCGAGAGCCTGAAAGTGTATGCGGATGTTCTGGAAGTTTATCAGCGCATTGTGGCTGAATTAAAGGTCAATGCACCATTTAAGCATTACCAGCAGCGCACCTGCGAGATTTTTGAAGCACAGGGTCACCCGACCATTATGAAGCAACCGGATAGCGAAGAGGGATATATTCACTCGTTGGGGCATGGTCTGGGGCTGCGGGTGCATGAGAAGCCCTTCTCGGGCATTTCTGCCGGCGCTGATGAGGTGCTTGCACCGGGTTGTGTGTTTACCATTGAACCGGGATTGTATTACCCGAGCCGTGGAATGGGGGTGCGCATCGAAGATACCTGGTTTGTGACACCCGATGGCCGGTTTGAGATCCTGGCAGATTACCCTAAAGATTTTGTGTTGAAAATGAAATACTGGTCTGCATAACCCGATGGTTGGCGCGTGTTGGAAAATTTGCGCTGATTTTGTTATAAATGATGAAAATGAAAGAACAAATAATGGAGTTGGATATGAGCGGAGCGAATTTATCTGCCGGGCGCGTTTTGGGAATTGAAAGTTCTTGCGATGAAACGGCGGCGGCTGTGATTGAAAATGGCCGTGTGCTGCAAGCCAATGTGGTTGCTTCACAAATTGATATTCATAAACAATTTGGGGGAGTGTTTCCTGAGGTGGCTTCGCGGCAGCATATTCGCTCGATTTATCCCGTGGTTGAACAAACCTTGCAGCAAGCGCATCTCAGCCTGAGCGATATTGATGCAATTGCGGTGACCCGTGGGCCGGGTCTGGCCGGGTCATTGGTGGTTGGGCTGAACGCTGCCAAGGGGCTTTCATTGGCCTCAGGCATTCCACTGGTGGGGGTAAACCACCTGGAGGGACATATTTATTCAGCCTGGGTCTACCCGGCTGATACGGCGAACCCGCCGGCGGCGCCGGAATTTCCATTGATTGCCTTGCTGGTTTCGGGCGGACATTCTGAATTGAACCTGATGACCGATCATTTGCATTACCAGCGTCTGGGTGCCACACTGGATGACGCGGCGGGAGAGGCTTTTGATAAGGTTGCGCGTTTGTTGAACCTGCCCTACCCGGGCGGGCCGTCGATCCAAAAGGCGAGCGCCAACGGAAACCCGAACGCGTTTTCGTTTCCGCGGGCGCGACTGGAAGGAACCTGGAATTTCTCGTTTAGCGGATTAAAGACGGCTGTGCTGCGTACTGTGCGGCAATATCAAGAAGAAAACAAGCCGCTGCCGGTGGAAGATCTGGCGGCCAGTTTTCAGGCGGCTGTGGTGGATGTGCTGTTAACCAAAACGATCCAGGCTGCGCGGTCTTACAAGGCGAAGCAAATTCTGGTGGCAGGCGGGGTGTCGGCCAACAAGGCGCTGCGCGAGGCTTTTGTGGGCCAGAAAGAATTTCCGGTGCATATTCCCCCGCTCTCGCTGTGTACCGATAACGCGGCCATGATTGCTGCTGCCGGTTATTTTCGTTATGTGGGTGGGCAGAGAGATTCGCTGGACCTGGATGTCTTGCCGACCTGGCCGCTTTCGTAAAGGATTGTCCATTAAATGGCTGACATGTGGGATAGGGCCGACGTTTTTCAGCGCGACCTTATCCCACATCTTGTATGGCGGGCCGGTTGGGACAGGGCCTTTCTGTGTGTAACCAAAACTGCGAAGGTGCATCTAAATGATAGAACCTGAAAACGAAGACGCGATCGATATTGAAGAATTGCAAAAAGGCAGCCGGGTAGAATTTGCCAGACTGGTTGACAGGTTCTCGGGAAATATTTTCCGTCTTGGGCTGCGTATTACCGGCAGCGAGCAGGACGCCGAAGATATTTTGCAGGAGACATTTATTAAGGCCATGCGTGGAATCGGCCAGTTTGAGGGCCGCAGCAGTCTGACGACCTGGCTGTACCGAATTGCCACCAACGAAGCTTTGATGTTGATTCGAAAACGCCGGCCGGAATTGCAACAAGTTGTTTTGACGGACGAAAGCGACGATGAGAACGATCTTCATCCGACCCTGATTAAAGACTGGTGCTGTCTGCCAGAGACGGAATTTGAGGATAGCGAAGCGAGAAAATTTTTGAATCAGGCTGTAAATCGGCTTCCAGAAAATTACCGGCTGGTCTTCATCTTGCGTGATATTCAGGGTTTTTCGGTTCGTGAGACCGCAGAGACGTTGGAGATCTCAGAAACCAATGTGAAACAACGTCTTTTGCGTGCCAGGTTAAAACTTCGCGAAGACCTGTCGGGGTATTTCGCCGAGCGAGTGTTGGGGAGCGATAGTGATGAACGGTGATGGACATTGCAAGGATTTGTTAAAAACTATATCTGATTATTTGGATGGCGATATCAGCGCCGAAGTTTGTGCCGAGTTGGAAAAGCACCTGGCGGAATGCGAAAATTGTACTGTGGTGGTAAATACCCTGAAAAAAACAATTGAACTGTATCATTCAGAACCGGAGTCGGAGGATCTTCCGCAGGGGGTGCGCGACCGCCTGTTTGTGCGGTTGGATTTGGATGATTTTTCGAGAGTCGAACCCAAAACAGCAGGGTAAGAATCGTTTTTGACCACGTTAAGCCAGTGAGGTAACCAATGCCCGCATTGTTGGATGACAGAATCAAAGCACAGCTTTCTGAGATGTTTGCGAAATTGAAGCATCCAGTTAACCTGGTTTTTTTTGGCAGTGAAGAAAACTGTGATTATTGCGCAGATACCCTGCGCCTTCTGGAAGAAGTGACCGGTCTTTCGGCGCTGCTCCATCTGGAAATTCTGGATATCCGGCGGGATGGCGCGCGCGCTGCGACGCTTGGGGTGGATAAAACACCTGGGATTGTGATTGCAGGTCTGGATGGCGATCGGGTGATCGATTATGGCATCCGGTATGCGGGCATTCCGGCTGGCAGCGAGTTTACCTCGTTGATTCGGGATATCTTAATGGTGTCTGCCAGAGATTCGGGTTTATCGGCCGAGACCAAAAAATATCTGGCCGGGTTAAAAGACCCGATCCACCTCGAGGTTTTTGTCACACCCACCTGACCCTACTGCCCGCAAGCCGTGGTGCTTGCTCATCAACTGGCTTTTGAGAGCGCTTTTGTGACCGCTGAAATGATTGAGGCGACAGAATTTAATGCGCTCGCCATGCAAAACGGGGTCAGCGGCGTGCCGCATACGATTGTGAACCGCGGCGCCAGCGAATTAATCGGCGCAGCGCCAGAGCCTTATCTGGTTGCAAAAATCAAAGAAGCACTGCAACGCGTTATTTAGGAGAGCAAATGGATGCAACGATAACCTGGAAGGGGCGTTTAAGTTTTGATGGAACTGCCAACACGGGTTTTACAGTGCCGATGGGGGCAGAGACACTTGTTGGCGGAGATGAAGACGGGTTTCGTCCGATTGAGCTGTTTTTGGTTGGCCTGGGTGGATGCACGGCAATGGATGCAATCTCCATTCTGCGCAAGAAACAGCAGGATGTGACCGCGTTTGAGGTCAAAGTTCATGCGGAGCGTAAAACCGAGCACCCCAAGGTGTTTACCGATATCACGCTGGAATATATTGTCACCGGGCATGGGGTTGACCGTGTGGCCGTGGAGCGGGCGGTTGAACTTTCGGCAACAAAATATTGCCCGGCGCAAACCATGTTAAGCCAGGCGGCGCCGATTCACCACAGTATCACAATTCTGGAAGCTGAATAACAGCGGGCTATAATAAGATAAACCCTGACTTTGGCTCTTTGAACCGAAGTTAATGAAGGGAAAAGGGCGGAATGGGCAGCAAAAAAGCCCATTCCGCTTTCGATTCGGCCAGCAGCCAGAGAAGCGTTGCTGAAACTATCGATCCAGGCCATTTTTTTCCACCCAACGCGTGGTGATCGAGACGAACACGTATAACACGCCGGCTGCAATTCGCCCTGCGGGCGAGGTGAATTTCACGAATGATGATTTGATGTGTTATTCAATCTGTTTATTGTGTCTGGTCGATGTTGCCCAGCTTCGTTTCTTCTCCGGCTTTGACCACGAAACTGATGGAATATGACCAAAGAGAGCTTTCAATGCTTTTCTGAATAATTGAGTAATATCTTCCGGCAGGCAGATTCTGAAAAAGAATAGAACCATCGGAATTAATGGCTGCCAATTGGTGGAATGGTTGGTTGGAACACGGGGTTGTGTCGGAATAAATGATCGGCGGTGGAATCACGCAGATCTCCATTTGCTTGCCCGCGTTTTGCGCACCAAAATTGGCGCTGACCGAACCAGGGGCTTTTTGCACCAGGGCAGGTAAGCTGGGGCCATCGCCCATGACGATAAGTCCGGAAGCCGAATTGGCGAAGATATCGGCGGTATCCGTATGATAGACCACCCAGGTTGAGCCATCGTAGACGCTTAAGCCGTGTTCCGTAGCGACCCACAAACGACCTCGCCGATCGAATTGCATTGCAGTGATATTATTAGCTTCTGCCTCGCCTTTTAGCACTTGAATGATTTGGTTGGTCTTTGGATCTAATTTATAGATGTCCGTCGAGGTCGCAATCCAGATTTGATCATCAAGGCTCACGATGACACCGTAAACATATTGGTTGATCCCATTCACGGTTAACCACCGGGCGCCGTCGTACTTGATCAGACCGGTCACTGTGCCAGCCCAAACGGTTCCGCTAGAATCGACAGCAAGCTCATTCAGCCCCCAAGAATAGCTGGATAATTCGCCGTTGAAATCGTTGCCCTTTTCGAAAGACTGCCATTGGTTGCCGTCAAAGGAGGCAATCCGCTTACCTGTTGCCAGCCAGACGACACCATTGGGAGCAACCGCAAAGCCAGTCCTTTCTTCGGTACCGCTGAATACTTTGGTGGGAGAAATCCATTTAGAACCGTCGTAGTGGCTGATGTTGCCCAGTGTCGAGGAAACCCAAAGCTCGGATCTGGGACCGCATGCGATAATATCTCCTTCTACAATATATGGCCTTTCTGGCACCCAGATGGAAGACTCATGTCTCACAGCCAGGATGCCGTTTCGGCCGCCTAGATAGGTGCGTCCATCGGCGCAGTGAGTGAAAACACCCAGATCTTTTACAGTCCAATTTTCATCCTGCAGATAGATATGCCATCCATCCCGATCCAGACATGTTAAAGCACGGCCGCCTGCTTTATGGAAAAAGCAGGCGGTATTTGAATCTTCAAGAAAGTTAGGCTGAAGCGTAACTGGGAGTGGCGTAGGCAGAGTGGGCGCAGCAGGCCTGCAAGCGGGCAGGCATAATTGTAAGGCCAGGACAATGATTATGCCTAACGATCTGGATAATTTCATAACGAACCCCCATCTTGCTACTGCAACTCGTGGGAACGAAATACAAATCAATTATAGCGCGGGCGGTTGTTTCAACAACTCTTGCGAGGATGTGTGGCGAGATCTTTCAGGGCGCAGAGCTTTGCAGCGCACCGGCCTGGATCTGGCTGGCTGCATCTGAGCAGACACAGGCGCGCACGGTGCGGCTAAAGCGGATCAGACTGCCCTGATAAGGCTCAGCGCCTATTCTGGCGATCCACCCCTCCAGGTTGAAGGGGATGGCGCTGTCGGCGGGGATCCATTCACCGTTATATTTTCGCGCAATGTGCACGTGGGTGCCGGTTGAGCGGCCGCCTTCGCAGGAGGGTTTACCAATCGGCTGGCCGGCTTTGAGCACGGTTCCGGCAGGCGGGATCGTATCGGTGGCAAGATGCAAATAAAATACCACCCAGCCGGTACGCTCGTCGCCGTCGCCATCCAGATCGAGCACGGCAGTGGCGAGGCCCTTGCGGGCAATGATGCCGTCAGCGACCGCCGTGGCGAATTCGGTGGTTTCTGAGCAACCGCCCACCACCGCGGGAGGGGCAAAGTCGATGGCGGCGTAGGGCTCGCCTTCGCCCCAACCGGTATGCGGCCCGCCGGTGTAGGCCCAGGCCTTGCCGGTTTCGAAGGGCAGGCGAAATTCGGGCTGTTGGAGACTGCCGGGGAAAATTGGCTGGATGTTGGCCCAGGGATCGCCAAACAGGTTTTGGAACACGCTTGCCAGACCTTCCCGATGGGTGGCTTCAAGATAGCTTACGGGGTCGAGCACCTGGGCGAAATAATATTGCAAAGTGACGGTGGCAGCATTTTGCCAGGGATCGGGCCGTTCCAGGCGGCCGTCTTGTAATTCAAACTGGTGAAAGCTGCCCGAGCGCCAGCCGTAATAGGTGTTGTTCAGGGTGTTGACGGCCCAGATCAGTTGCTGATACAGGCCCTGTTTAAGGTGTTCACGGTGGCCGAGGGTAAAACCCCGGTCGAGGTTTTCTGGCATGGCCGGCTGCGATAACGCCGCGAGTTGATATTCAAGAATAGCCAGTAAGAGCTGCGGGTTGATGCTGTAGTGTTGCACCAGGTGTGCAATGATCTCACCGCCGCGTTTTTCGCCCTCGGTGGTTGAAACGGTATAGTTCTTAAACCAGCCGGGTTGAGAATCGACAAAGGCGACGGGGTCAAAATCTTTGTTGGCCGGGCCGTTGACAAAGCGCGCATCGGGGATGATTTGGTAGGAGCTGCCCCACAGCGGTTGGTAGTAGATGGGTATTTTCATCGGCATACCGGGCGGCAGGGTGGTGGTGCCATCGGGTATGACCGGATTGGCGGCGCGGATTTCGGTGAGGGTGGTATTGAAATGTGAGGCCAGGGCCACCAGTGTATCGCCGTCTTGAACGGTGTAATCGACCAGCTCTCCCGGCGGGTAAGCCGGACGGGTTGGCTCGGGGACAAAGGCGGGGTTGGGGTTGTTCTGTGCGGCGGGCGCATTTGGCCGGGCGACCGGCGTTGAAAGCGCTGGCGAACAGGCCGATACTATCCATACCCATAACAGGATGCTGCGCCGCAGAAGCGCCGAAAAATTGATCTTACTCGCCGGTGCGGGTAACGACTGTTTCTGCTGAACCACAGGTGCAGGCTTCAACCACTTGACCATTTTTTGTTAACAAACCTTCATATGGTTTTTCCCCGGCGCTGGCGGCCCATCCATCCAGATTGAAAGCGATGGGGCCAGAGGCGAGGATCCATTCACCATTATATTTTCGAGCAATATGCACGTGTGTGCCGGTGGACACACCGCCCTCACAGGAGGGATGCCCCAATAAATCGTTGGTATGAACAAAACTTCCCAGGGCAATGCGGTCTTTGGTGGCCACATGCAGGTAAAGGATGGACCATCCCGTTTGTTCATATCCGTCGCCGTCCAGGTCGATGACCACGACGCCATTGCCAATGCGCACCACTTTTCCGGCTGCCACTGCGGTCACCCAGTCATCTGAGGGGACACAGCCGTGTTCCAGCGAGGCCGGGGCAAAATCGAGCGCCGATAATGCGCCATCGGGACCCCAGGCCGAATGTGGGCCGCCGGTCAGGCTCCATGAGCGACCGACACGAAATGGCAGTGTCAGTTCCGGTTGGGTGAGTGTAGGTGGATAGAGCGGTTCCACTGTTTGTGCACGAAGCCACGGATTACCAAACATTGTATCATACAAAGCCGGGAAACCATCGGGGGCGTATAAAACCCCGCCCCAGGTGCGTTGATCATATAACCGCGAAAAGAGGAGCTGCAGCGCAGCCGACCCGGCGTTAAGACCGGGCGCCAGGCGCAGGCGGACGTTATTCTCGCTGGGAAAATCGATTTCGGTCAGAATGCCGGCCCGCCAGCCATAGTAGCCGATGGAAAGTTGCTGGACAGCCCAGCTAAGCTGTTTGTATAACCCGAGGTGGGCAAAATTCTGATAACCCATGGGGTAATCGGTCTGGCTGATGTTGAGCGGCTGCCCCGTGACCCAGTGGCTTTGATATTCGATGAGGGCCAGTAACAGACGGGGGTTGATTGAATTTTCGATGGCCACCCGCTGAACAACATCTGCGCCGCTGTTCCAGCCGTTGGAGAGCCATTCGCGATAGGTATTCAAATAACCGCCCGCCTCAGCCACATAATTGTGGATGTCAAAGTCGACTGCGGAGGGAGAATAGACCACCTCGCTGTCGGGCAGAACGGCATCACCGGGGCCGACTTCGGGCAGCCGGTCGGGGATGATGAGCAGGCGGTTGGGGGTGAGCACCGCATCGGGCGGCACCTGCCACGAGGCCTTGATCTCACCGGGGTCTACGCCAAAGCGGGCCGAAATGGAAGTGAGTGTGTCGCCGGCCTGGGTGTAATATAGCACCGGCGGCCGGGGGGTGGTGGCCTGGGTGGGAA
>CAZQLE010000169.1:0-8664 GCA_964593905.1 uncultured Anaerolineaceae bacterium
CTGTTCGAGGCCATGACCGGCCTGCCGGTTATCATCCGCCTGATCGACCCGCCGCTGCATGAGTTCCTGCCCTCGGCCGACGACCTGCGCGAACAGATCATCACCAAACGCATCGCCAAGATGGCCGATTATGTCAATGGCAAGGGCGCTGATAAAGAAATCCAGTCACTCGAACGTATGCTGGCTGAGGTTGAAGCGCTGCACGAAAGCAACCCGATGATGGGTCTGCGTGGTGTTCGCCTGAGCATCGTCATGCCCGAAATCGTCGAGATGCAGGTGCGCGCGATTTTCGAAGCTGCTGCCGATGTTAAACTGCGCGGTTTCGAGCCGAAACCCGAAGTGATGATCCCGCTGACCGGCCATGTCAATGAGCTTAAGGTCATCCAGCCGCGCCTGGTCGAGATTGCCAAGGTCGTTATGGACGAGAAGAAAGTGACCTTCGAGTACAAATTTGGCACCATGATCGAGATCCCGCGCGCTGCGCTGACCTCAACCGAGATCGCCGCAGTGGCCGAGTTCTACTCCTTCGGTACCAATGACCTGACCCAGATGACTTTCGGTTACAGCCGTGATGACGCCGAACGCAATTTCCTGGTCAAATACGTTGAAGATGGTGTTCTGCCGGAGAATCCGTTCCAGAGCATTGACCGCAACGGTGTTGGCCGCCTGATGGATATCGCCATCCGCGATGGCCGCGCTACCCGCCCGAACCTTGAGGTTGGTATTTGCGGTGAACACGGCGGCGATCCTTCGTCGATTGAGTTCTGCCATATCGTCGGCAACAATTACGTGAGCTGCTCGCCGTTCCGCGTCCCCGTGGCGCGCCTGGCTGCGGGTCATGCCGCCCTGAACCACAAGAAGTAAATCTGAAAGTGTACGCACCGCCGGAGAGACCCTCTCCGGCGGTTTTTTTGTTTTTGCTGTCACTGATCCTATCTCGAAGGTTATACGGAAAGGCTTTGCAATACTGTAAATCTTTCTCTGGTCGATTTCTGATAAACTAGGACTATCTCGTATCCCGCTTTCAATCGACAGGATTGGTTGATTCATGGCTGAAACCACCTTAACTTCTTCATCTCCCGCTGTCTCTACGCCAACGCTTTTTACACATATTTCACTTCCGCGGAATATTGGCTGGTTGGGCGCGTTTGTGATCTGTTTTCAATGTGTTAACCTTGTCGTGGCGGGCGCGACACCATTTTCGAAGATTGCCGGTCTCTTTCCGGGGGTGAATCTGGCGGGGTTGCTGGCGGTGGCGCTGGTGGTGTGCCTGTTTCACGCTTACACTTATGCTTTGATCGGTGTTGCGGTTCCTTTTTCAGGCGCCGATTATGTCCTATCCACCCGGGTTTTGGGCGCTCCGCTGGGGTTTCTTTCCAGTTGGCTGCTGGTGATCTTGCTGGCGATGATGACTGGTTCGCTGGTGGCGCTGATTCCGCAAAGTGTTTTGCCGACACTGCTCTCGACCGCAGCAATTATTATGGATAACCCGTCGTTTAATTCGCTGGCCTTGACCATTCAGACCCCGCAGGGTGTGGTGGCCGCGGGTATGATGGTGACCATTGTCTCTTTTTTGTTGACCGTGCTGCCTCAAAAAACAATGGTGCGGGTGCTGCTGTTTGGAATGCTCCTGGGGCTGGGCGCCTGGGGATTGATCCTTTATCAGTTTGGCGCGGCGGATATCAGCATTTTCCCGAGCGCCTGGGATCGTTTGATGGGTCTGGGAAACTATGCCAGACAGGTCGAGCAAGCCACCTCTTATGGCATGCTGCAGACCAGCCCCGCGGGGGCGATATCGGCGGGCGGTATGACGGCCTTTCTGATTTTTTTTGGTTATTCCATTTCCACCTTCTTTGCGGGCGAAGTGAAGAAACCCGAAGTGAATCTGGTGAGGGGTAGTCTGTTCTCGTTGTTGGTTAGCGGTGCTGTTCTTATTGGCGCGGCGCTTTTGCTGCAACGGCTGCTCCCCGCCGAGTGGATTTCTGCGCAGAGTTATCTGTATCAATCGGGTCAATACACTGGCGCCGGGCCGTGGCTCTTCTTTTATGCGGCGATCTTAAACCCTGCTCCAATCTTGATTTCATTCGTCTCACTGGCCTGGCTGGTGATGATGATTAATCTGGCGCAAACGTTTATTTACGGTTGTGGGCGCATTTTATATGCCTGGGCCAAAGACGGCCTGGCCCCGCAGATTTTTTGCTATGTTCACCCCGGGATGAAATCTCCCATGTTTGCGCTGCTGTTCTTTGCGGTTTTGGTGCAGCTTGGCGTGGCCATCTCGGCCACCCAGGGAGTTTTCGCAGGGCAGATGAATTTTGTTTTCTTTGCCGTTCTGGCGCAATTTATCCCGGTGCTGGCGCTGACGTTATTGCCGATCAAAAATAAGGCACTTTTTGCCGGCGCGCCAGAAATTGTGCGTCTCAAACTTGGCCCGCTGCCGGTGATCAGCCTGGTGGGTGGGCTTACCCTGCTTTATTTTGTCTATATTGGCATTCTTTCTTTCACCAACCCGGCCATCTATGGCCGCATCTCTGTCGGGGCATCCATTATTTTGCTGCCGGGGGTGTTGTTGGGTGGTCTGATATGGTTGCGGGTCTTCTGGAGCCGTGCGCGGCGTCGGGGTGCTCGGCCGGCCGAAGTCTTTAAGTCTTTGCCTGATTAATCGTATAATCTGTATATGGAGAAGCCGGTCAAGGTTTATGCGATGTGGGTGTGCGGGGCTCCTCGCAGATTTGGTGTTTAATGGATCTGGCAGAGCAAGATTTCTTTGTTTCGGGTTGAAAGATTCCTGAAGTGTGAGCCTGAAATCACCCTTTTGTGTTGACCGGATGAACTTTTGGTACTTTTGT
This sequence comes from uncultured Anaerolineaceae bacterium, assembly GCA_964593905.1. GTDB lineage: Bacteria > Chloroflexota > Anaerolineae > Anaerolineales > Anaerolineaceae > CAZQLE01. The sequence continues at coordinate 2,850 of CAZQLE010000169.1, forward strand.
ATAAGCGTTCTCGCGGTCGATCTTTATCTCTGATATAATTTTTACAGTATTTATATAAAATAATCGTAACCACTCAGGCGATCAGGTTAACGCCCGAATTTAAGGTGTTTTCAGGTGGGGAATGCCCGAAAAACTCTTAATGCAGGGGTTTTTCCAGAACGGTTGGGAGTTACAAAGCATATCCATTCCTCAGCCAGCGGAGAAGCTTGCACCGAATGACTGAGACACACATCAATATCGATTACGCGCAGACAACCCGGAAGATCATCCGGAGCATGATGGCGCGAGGGAGGGCTCTCTCACATGGAAAAACAGGAACATTTGGAACTCTACCATCAAATGGTAACCATCCGCCGGGTGGAAGAACGGGCCGCCGAACTGTATCAACAGGGTAAAATTGGCGGCTTTCTGCATTTATATATCGGCCAGGAAGCGGTCAGTACCGGGCTGGTGGCAGCCCGCCGACCAGAAGACCGGGTGATTACCGCCTATCGGGATCATGGCGTGGCGATTAATGTCGGCATTCCGGCCACGCAGGTGCTGGCAGAACTGCTGGGAAAAGCTACCGGTATTTCTAAAGGTAAGGGCGGTAGTATGCATATGGCGGATGTTAGCAAGAATTTTTGGGGCGGACACGCCATTGTTGGGGCGCATCTGCCGCTGGCATCTGGCCTTGCCCTGGGAGACCAGTATCAGGGCAATAAGGCGGTGACGATTTGCATGTTTGGCGATGGCGCCACCAATATTGGTTTCTTTCACGAGGCGTTGAACCTTTCAAAAGTTTGGAAACTGCCGGTTTTGTGGGTTTGCGAGAACAATCAGTATGGTATGGGTACGGCGATTGACCGCGCTTCTGCTGTTTCGGATATGCGTCAGAAGGCCGAGGGATATGGCATGAAGAACCATGAGGTGGATGGGATGGATGTGATGAAAGTCAAAGACATCACCGCCGAGATCATGGCTGAGATTCGGGAAGGCAGCGGCCCCCAATTTTTAGAGATCAACACCTATCGTTTCAGGGGACATTCGATGGGCGATCCTGAACGCTATCGCAAACAAGACGAGGTGAAGCGCTGGGAAGAAAATGATCCGATTGGGATTTATCGCAAATATCTGATGGATCAAAAGATTGCAACCGAGGCTGAGCTGGACGAATTGGATGCACGGGTGGAGCTTGAAGTTAAGGCAGCCGTTGAATTTGCCGAGAGCAGCCCGGAACCCGACCCGGCCGAACTTTACACCGATATTTATGCCGACGCTGCTTAGTCGGGGAGGAAACGAAAACATGGCACGAATTACCATGCGCGAAGCGATTTCACAGGCCCTGTGGGAAGAGATGGAACGGGACCCCAAAGTGTTCATCATGGGACAGGAAGTTGGGGTATGGGGTGGAACCTATGCCGTGACCAAGGGTTTTTATGATCATTTTGGCCCCGATCGGGTGCGCGATACCCCGATTGCCGAGTCTGCAATTGTGGGCGCGGCCATTGGGTCTGCGTTGACCGGGGTTCGTCCGGTGGCCGAAATTATGACGATTAACTTTGCTTTTGTGGCGATGGATCACATTGTGAATGAAGCCGCAAAATTGCATTATATGTTTGGCGGGCAGATGGTGCTGCCGCTGGTCATACGCACGGTGGGCGGCGGGGGGCGCCAGCTTGGCGCGACCCATTCGCAAACCCCGGATGCCATCTTTGCCCATTTTCCTGGCCTTAAGGTGGTGGCCCCCGGCACCCCGGCAGATGCGAAGGGGCTGTTGAAAGCCGCCATTCGCAGCCAGGACCCGGTGTTTTTCATCGAACATGCCACGCTCTATCAAACCCGCGGTGAAGTGCCTGAGGGTGATTATGTCATCCCGATTGGCAAATCCACTGTGCAGCGCCCCGGAAAAGACGTTACCCTGGTGACTTATAGCAAAATGCTGGAGATCTCTACCAAGGCGGCTGAGCAGCTTGCCAAAGAAGGCATCGAGGTGGAGATTGTGGATCTGCGCACCTTGCGCCCGCTGGATATGGAGCCGGTGTTGGAATCGGTTAAAAAGACCAACCGCGCGGTGATTGTGGAAGAAGGTTGGAAATCGTTTGGGGTGGGGGCCGAGATCCAATCGCGCATCTATGAAGAAGCCTTTGATTATGTCGATGCGCCCATCAAGCGCGTTGCTCAAAAAGAGGTTCCGTTGCCTTATAACCGCGCACTCGAACAGATGGCTCTGCCCAATGTGGAGGATGTGATTGCGGCGGTGAAGGAGGTGTTGTAATGGCTGATGTTCTCAAAATGCCCAAACTGGGCTTTGATATGGCCGAAGGTACGCTGGTGCGCTGGGTGAAAGCAGAAGGCGAAAGCATCAACAAAGGCGAGGTGTTGGCCGAAATTGAGACCGACAAAGCCACGGTTGAAGTGGAAAGTTCTTTTAGCGGTGTAATTTACCGGCATCTGGTGGAGCAGGGCAGCATTGTGCCGGTGGGCGCGCCGATCAGTGTGATCGCGCAGCCGGGCGAAGAAGTGAAGGATTTGCCAGAGCTGGAGACCAGCAGTAAAGAAGAAAAACCTGCTCCGGCAGCCGCCGAAAAGACCGCGCCTGCCAGCCTTGCCGCTGGCCCGGCGGCCGAAATGACCCCGGATTCGGGCCGTTTGACTGCTTCGCCGCTGGCGCGCCGCATGGCGCTGGAGCGCGGGCTGGATCTGCGTCTGCTGCGCGGCTCAGGCCCTGGCGGGCGGATTGTAAAACGCGATCTGGAAAATTATACTGCGGCCCCGGCGGCTGTGCCGGCTGCAGCGGCTTCCAAACCGGCGGTTGTGTCTGCGCCGCTGCCGGTCTGGGGCGTGGGTCAGACCCCGGCGGACGAAGTGATCCCAATGGACCGGCTGCGCCAGGCGATTGCGCGGCGAATGGTCGAAGCGAAACAGCAGCTTCCTCATTTTTATGTCACCCATGAATATGACATGGAAGCGCTGCTGGCGCTGCGCAAAGAGATCAATGCAGTGCTGCCCGATGACCAAAAGCTGTCGGTGAACGATTTTATTGTCAAGGCGGTTGGTGTGGCGCTGCGGCGCTTTCCGGCCATTAATGCCTCGATTGATGGCGATAAGATTGTGCGGCATGGCGCGGTGAATGTGGGTGTGGCCGTGGCGTTGGAGAGCGGCCTGATGACTGTGGTTGTGCGCGACGCCGACCAGAAACCGCTGCGGGTGATCTCGAGCGAGGTTAAAGAAATGGTTGTCCGGGCCCGCTCGGGCAAGGTCCGCCCGGATGATATTGAGGGTTCCACCTTCTCCATCAGCAACCTGGGGATGTTTGATGTGGAGCACTTTATCGCCATCATCAACCCGCCCGAAGCGGCCATTCTGGCCGTGGGGTCGGCCAAACCCGTTCCGGCGGTGGTGGATGGCGCATTGACCGTGCGCACGCGCATGAAGGCCACCATCTCGGCCGATCACCGCGTTACCGATGGCGCCCAGGCGGCGCAGTTTATGCAGGCGTTGGCCGAATATATTGAGAAACCTGTTTTGATGATGGTGTAAGCGTAGAAAAACTTACTTAAAAACAGTCCCGCTGGTTTCAAAAACCAGCGGGACTGTTTTAGTTTGAGAGAGCGGGGTTCTGGGCATCGGGGGCGAAGCACCCGCAAACAGCCCTTACTCGGGCCGGACTTCGTATAAGCGCCGGTAGAGATTCATAAATTCAGCGATATGCATGATATAGCGCCGGGTCTCTTCGTAGCGGATGACCTCGAGAAAGAGATCTGTATCTTTGGGCGCCAGTTCGCGCCAGTATTGCACGTTGCCCGGGCCGGCATTATAGGCGGCCAACATGTTGTAATAGTCTCCGTTGAAATAATCACGCTGGCGTGCAAGATAGCGCGTGCCCATGCGAATGTTGACCACCCCACGATTGAGATCTTCGAGACGATAGTTGGGGGGCCAGTTCATGGAGGCGGCAATTTCTTCGCCGGTGGCGGGCATGATCTGCATCAGTCCCCGTGCGCCGGCGCTGGAGATGACAAAAGGCTCGAATAAACTTTCCTGGCGCAGCACCGAAAACAGAAAGAGCGGTTCAAACCCTTCTTCTGCGGCGGCGGCCAGGACCGATTCTTTAAAGTATGACCCAAAACGAATGTGGTTGAAATAGTTGGGCGCAGTAAACGTGCCCGCATCATCCAAACCGGCCAGGGTTAAGATCTGGCGGCTGGCAAAGACAGCCGGGCGGTATAACCCGCGTTCGAGCAGGTGATTCATGAAGCGAAAGGTTGCCACGGGGTCTTCTTGAATGTCTTTGCGCAGCGCTTCGTATTCACGGACAGCCAGGTCGTATAACCCGAGCTGCCAGAATTCGTCCCCGCGGATCAGTCGGAGATCGCCCGCCAGTGCGCCCAGGTCTTGTAGATTGATATCTTCTGGCAGATCAAAAGTGGAATGCAGCCACAGTTCAGCCAGGCGGCGTTCCTGCTCGGGGTTGGTATCGAGCACGACAGGATATTCAAGCTGGAAGGGAGCCAGCCCCCCCAGTAATTCGCGCGAGCGTTCGCTGTAGTAACCGGTGGGGTCGGCCGCGGCCGCCTGCGACCAGGAGTCGCGGGCTTTATCATTTTGTCCCAGCATCTGATAACATTTGCCCATCCACAGCAATGCCTGGGCCTGTTCACCGGTGGCGGTGTTGAGCACCAGGGCGCGTTGGAAGGTGAGCAGCGCTACTTCATAGGTTGCCATGCGATAACGGGTGATTCCGGCCAGGAAAAGGGCGCGGAAACTATCGGAATAGGTTGGATATTCGGTGATCAGGCGTTCCCAGGTGTTGGCAGCCTCGGTCAACCGGTTGGCCCGTTCCAGAATGCGGGCGGCTTCATAAAGATAGTCGGCGGCCTCGCTGGCCTGTGGAAACCGGGCCACGAAATCGAGCAGGGTCTGGGCTGCCTGCGGATATTCTTCACGATAGGCCCACTGGGTGAAAGCCTTTTCTTTAAAAGCGGTGGTGAACCAGCGGTCGCCGGGGTGGTCTTTGATCAGCGCTTCCCATTCGGCCTGCGCGGCGGCGTAATCGCCCAGGGCGCGTAAACTGAGCGCCTTGTAATGGTGGGGGGTGCCGTCATGTTCGGGTGAAACGGCCAGATAGCGGTTAAAGGCCTCAACGGCCACGCCGTATTGAGCGGCGAAATAGTCTGTCAGGCCACGGTCCAGTTCACTCACCGGCTGCCCGGCCTCAACCAGGGCCACCAGCGCCGAATAGCTGTCATAGGCCATGGGATAGTTGGACACCGAGTCTTGATAGCGGGCGTAGGCCTGTTCGGGCATGCCCATGCCCGTATATACCTGCCCGGCCAGCAGGTTGACCTGTGCTTTAACATAATCGTTGGTGGTTTTGTCATAAATGCCCAGATAGGTGCGCAGGGCATTGGTGGTGTCGTTCATGGCGGCATACGCGCGGCCGGCGGCGACTTCCATTAGAATGGGGTCGTCCAGTTGCGGGGCGGCTGCGGCAGCCTGATACGCTTGCAGCGCCATGCCATAGTCGGCGGCGGCAAAGCGAGCGTTGCCCAGTTTTTCTTGCGCATAGGCGTCAATTCGGCCGGGGCGTAATTCGAGATAGCGGGCATAAGCTTCGGCTGCGCGTTCAGGCAGGTCTTTCTGGGTGAAGACATCTCCCAGCAAGAAAAACGCTGTGGCGGCCGACGGCGTATCGCCAAATTCGTTGCTGACCTGTGAGAAGGTTTGTACGGCTTCATCCAGGCTGCCGCTTAACATTTGAATTTTGCCCAGCCCATTCAACGCGGCGGCACGCACAGCCGCATCGCTTGAGCCGCCCAGCGCGGTTTCATAT
>CAZQLE010000170.1:0-8601 GCA_964593905.1 uncultured Anaerolineaceae bacterium
CATAAAAACCGTTCCGGCAATAAGGGTTGCCGGCGGCGAGAAGACAGGCAGCAGCACCACGGCCAGAAAACCCATCTGGCTTCCGGCCAATGCCCGCCGGATCATGCGCGGGTCCAGCTCATATACCGCCAAATTGCGCATCTGTCGATAACGAATACCCAGCAAAAAAAGATAGCGCGCCAACCCCACCAGAAGATAAAGGCCACTCACCTGCCCCCAGCGCACAGCAACCACCGTGGCTGCCAACACCGCCATCCCATCCAGAAACTGGTCCAACTGCTCTCCCAGACGGGTCTCTTCACCGCGCATCCGGGCGGCGTACCCATCTGCCAGGTCGAGCAGGGCCGCCAGAAGAAACAACCCGCCAGGCAGCCAGGCCCAGGCGCCCTCCGGGCGCGGGGCAACCACAAAGCCCAGCAAAAGCGCCGTAAACTGGCCGCGAACCATCGAAAGCCAGTTCGCCAGGCCCAGGTTTGCACGGTATACAGCGGCCCGGTCAGGGGCCACATTATCGAAGCGGTGACGGTAAACGAAAACCCACTGCCAGGCGCTGAGCAAACCCGCCAGCAGCACAAAGCCCCCGGCGGCCGGCCAGGAATGGAGCCAGAGTTGCAGCACCCCACCACCCACCACACTGACAGCACAGATCAACGCCCAGTATTTAAGCGTGAACGCCATCCGGTCTACAGTCGTGATACGGTCTTTGCTCATTTGCATGTTTTATTTTATCATTTTGATAACATATATAAAAATAATGATTATATGAGCCCTTCTACAAAAAGCCGACCGGGCGGTCGGGAACCAAAAAATTATTGTATCAATATAGTTGTAATTGGGTCAAAAAAGTTACATTTAGAGATCAAACAAAAAAAGTCCTCCCGGCAAATCACCGGAAGGACTTTTGAAAAACAACGCACCCGTCTGAAGTGAATTAGACTTTCTTCAGACCAAGTTTTACCTTTTCGCCATCAAACTGATCTTCAACCTGCGGGGCCTCTTGCGGAACCGATCCCGGCCGCAGCGCCACTGCCAGGGTCTCACCCTGGATATATTCGCTAAAGGCGACCAGTGCGGCTTCCAATCCCGGTGTGGCTTCAAACACCACCTCGATCCGGTCAGCAATCTCAAGGTCAGCCGCTTTACGCAGGTCCTGCACCCGGCGGACAAACTCGCGCGCCAGCCCCTCTTGCACCAGTTCGGGCGTCAAATCTGTCACCAGGGCCGCCAGCAGCGCGCCTTCAGAGGCAACCGCATAACCGGCGTGCGCCGCAGCGCGGACTTCCACTTCTTCCGGCAAAATCTCGAAGGTTTCACCTTCCACTTCAACCTGAACCGGGCTGCCGGTCAACAACCGCTGCCCGGCGCTCATCGCATCCAGCCCCAACAATGCTTTGCGCAAGAGCGGGAACTTGCTGCCGTATTTCTGCCCGAGCTGTTTGGGCAGCGGGTTAAGCGAATAATCCACCGCTTCGCTGGCTGCATCCAGAGCCCGAACCTTCTTAACATTCAGTTCGTCCACCAACAGATCGGCATATTTTTCCACCACCGCCCGTTCGTCCAGGCTGCCAACCGAGAACGCCGTCTCGGCCAGCGGTTGGCGCACCTTGCGGTTTGCCTTGTTACGCGCCGCGTGCCCCAGCGAAGCCAGTTTCATCACCAGTGCCATCTCATGGTTCAAGGTTTCATCCAACTGGGCTTCATCCCAGGCGGGCCACTGGCTCATATGCACCGAGAGCGCCGTCTGGTCATCCACCCCGTGCACCAGGTTTTGATACATTTCTTCGGCAATAAACGGCATGGTCGGGGCCAGCAGTTTGCTCAACGTCACCAGCGCATCATACAGAGTGGCATACGCCGCCTGTTTATCAGCATCCGACCCGCTCTTCCAAAAACGCCGGCGCGAGCGGCGCAGATACCAGTTTGAAAGCTGATCCACAAAGGCTTCAATCGGCCGGGTGGCCCCCAGCACATCATAGTTTTCAAATGCGTGGGTTACATCCCGCACCAGTGCATTCTGGGCCGAACGCAGCCAGCGATCCAACGGGCTGTACTCGATCCTGGCACCCGGCTGCGGTTTCCAACCATCCAGATTGGCATAAGTCACAAAGAAAGAATAGGTGTTCCACAATGTCAGGGTGAAGCTGCGCAGCACCTCGGCCACCAGATCGGCGCTGAAGCGGCGTTCCTGTCCCGGAGGGCTGGCCGTATAAAGATACCAGCGCATGGCATCCGCCCCATTCTGGTTGATGACATCCCAGGGCGAGATGATGTTGCCCTTGCTTTTGGACATCTTCTGCCCCTGTCCATCCAGGATCAACCCCAGACAGATGACATTCTTGAAGCTCACCTGGTCATTGAGCAGGGTGCTGATCGCATGGAGCGAATAGAACCAGCCGCGGGTTTGATCCACCGCTTCGCAGATATAATCGGCCGGATACTGCTGCTGGAACATATCCTGATTTTCAAAAGGATAGTGCCACTGGGCATAGGGCATGGAGCCCGAATCAAACCATACGTCGATCAATTCTGGAACACGCTGCATCGTTCCGCCGCATTCACTGCAACGGAGGGTCACATCATCCACATACGGGCGATGCAGATCGATCTGGCTCAAATCGCGGCCGGCTTTCTGGCTTAACATCTCGCGCGACCCGACGCATTCCTGGTGATGACAGTCTTTGCATTCCCAGACCGGCAAAGGGGTGCCCCAGTAGCGTTCGCGCCCCAACGCCCAGTCAATATTATTCTCCAGCCAGTTGCCAAAACGGCCGCTTTTGATATGCCCCGGATACCAGTTGATCTGGTTGTTCAGCTCCACCATGCGGTCTTTAAACTGGCTGGTGCGAATGTACCAGGTCGGACGGGCCATATACAGCAGCGGGGTCTTGCAGCGCCAGCAAAACGGATAGGTGTGGGTGATCTTGCTTACCCGGAACATCAAACCGCGGTTTTGCAAATCCTGGATGATCAACGGATCGGCATCTTTGACAAATTTTCCGCTCCACGGACGAATATCCGAGATGAACGTGCCGTCTTCACCCACGGTAAGCAAGATCGGCAGATCCTCTTCCAGCGATACCGCCATATCTTCGGCGCCAAACGCCGGCGCAATGTGCACCAGACCGGTGCCATCTTCGGTGGTCACATAATCAGCCAGCACCACCCGGTGCGCGGGTTTTTCCAACGGCAAAAAGGTGAACAACGGGCGATAACGCTTGCCATGCAACTGCTTGCCGGTAAAGGTGTCCAACACCCGCACCGCCTCATCGCCAAAAACGACCTTCACCAGCGCTTCAGCTAAAATCAGCCGTTCCGTTCCACCTTCAGGCAGGTCACGTTCCAGACGGACATAAGTCACATCCGGGTGCGCAGCCACTGCCACGTTGGCCGGCAGCGTCCAGGGGGTGGTGGTCCACACCAGCAGCGAGGTGCCCGGTTCATCCATCAATGGCATACGCACATAGATTGACGGATCAACAGCATCGTCATAACCCAGTGCCACTTCGTGATCTGAGAGCGGGGTGCCACAGCGCGGGCAATAGGGCACAACTTTAAATCCCTGGAAAAGCAGGTTGCGATCCCAGAAATTCTTTAAAATGTTCCAGATCGACTCAACATAGCGGTTATCATAGGTGATGTATGCGGTCTCCAGATCCACCCAGTAACCAATCCGGTCGGTCATTTTCTCCCATTCCTGGATGTAAGAAAAAGCCGATTCGCGGCACAGCTCATTAAATTTTGCAATACCGTAGTCTTCAATTTGCTGTTTGTTGGTAAAGCCCAGCTTCTTTTCCACCTCAATTTCGACCGGCAGGCCATGCGTATCCCACCCGCCGCGGCGGGAGACATGAAAACCGCGCATGGTCTTATAGCGCGGGAACATATCCTTAAATGCGCGCGCCAGAACATGATGCACGCCCGGTTTGCCATTGGCGGTCGGCGGGCCCTCATAAAAAACGTATTCCGGCCCCCCTTCGCTGGCGTGCATGGATTTGTGGAAAACATCATGTGATTTCCAAAACCGCAGCACACCCTCTTCCATGAGGGTTACATTGAGCTTCGAATTTACAGGTTTAAACATTCACATCCTCCGACACAAAGAAACTGGCATTGTGCTCAAAAAATTGCGTTTCGGGGGGGAGAAAACAAACAGCCCGCCCCATTCAGGGACGGGCTGTATTACCCGCGGTACCACCCTGGTTTCTGCCGCAAACCGGCAGACTCTCTTTTAGCGCCGTTTTTTGAATAGCGCCCGCCCTGATAACGGTTGGCTCACCGGCTCACTTACTGGCAGATTCCCTGCGTTCAGATCACAGCTCCGGAATGATTTTCAGTCTGCTGTGCAGTTCCGGCTCACACTCAGTTCCGAAATCGCTGTCTGCCCTGGCAAACCTACTCGTTTCCATCATCGCCTTTACAATTGGGGTGATTATGCCACAAACCCCTGCCGCGGTCAATATCCGGTTATTCGATCACCCCGTAGAATAACGGCAGTGGTTCGCACGGTTCCGCGGCAAACTGGTGGGCCGCCAACAGCCGTTTTTTTGCATCCTGCAATTTCTGCGGGTCGTTGGCATGAACCGCAAACAACACCTGCCCACGTTCCACCCGGTCGCCCACTTTGTGATAAACCACCACGCCCACCGCGTGATCGATTACATCCCCTTTCTGGGCGCGCCCGGCGCCCAGCTCAACCGAGGTTTCACCCACTTCGCGGGCATTAATTGCAGCCAGCCAGCCAGCTTCTTCTGCAGCGACCACTTCAATATACGGCGCAGCCGGCAGACGATTGGGCTCATCCACAAAGCGAACATCACCACCCTGCACCGCAACCCACTCACAGAATTTCTGCCAGGCTTTACCGCTATATAAAGCCGCTTCGGCCATTTTACGCCCGGCTTCCAGATCATCTGCTTTTTGACCCAACACCAGCAGATGGGCGCAAACCACCACACAGTGTTCCACTAGATCCTGCGGGCCTTTCCCGTGCAGGGTTTCAATGGCCTCTTTAAGCTCCAGTGCATTCCCCACCGCGAAACCCAGCGGCTGGTTCATATCCGAGATCAAGGCCGCCGTACGCCGCCCGCTCAAAGTGCCAATATCCACCATCAATTTTGCCAGAGTACGTGCATCCTCCTGCGTTTCCATGAACGCCCCGTGGCCGGTCTTCACATCCAGCAGAATCGCATTCGCACCCGCGGCAATCTTTTTGCTCATCACTGAAGAGGCAATTAACGGAATGGAAGGCACGGTGCCGGTCACATCGCGCAGCGCATAGAGTTTTCCATCGGCAGGCGCCAGATCGGCGCTCTGCCCGGTGACCACAATTCCGGTGCTGCGCAGTTGGCTCAAAAACTCATCCGTGCTCAAATCCACCCGAAAGCCAGGGATCGATTCCAATTTATCCAGCGTGCCACCCGAAAAGCCCAATCCACGACCAGACATCTTGCCCACCGGCAGCCCACAGGCGGCAGTTAACGGGGCAAGCACCAGCGTAACCTTGTCGCCAACCCCGCCGGTCGAATGCTTATCCACCGCGATGGGCGCAGCCGAAGACAAATCCAGCATTTCGCCCGATGCAGCCATCGCCAGGGTCAGGTCGGTCGTCTCCTGTGCGGTCATTCCGTTCAACAGCACGGCCATTGCCCAGGCGCTGACCTGGTAATCGGGGATCTCATTTCGGGCAAAGCCTTGCACAAAATAATCGATTTCTTCGCGGCTCAGAACGCCGCCATCCCGTTTCTTAATGATGATATCCACTGCGCGCATATCGGCTCCTTAAACCTGGCAGAGATTATTCTGTTATTTTCAGCAGGTCGGTTACCCCCGGTCGGGTGCATGGGCTGCCTGCCCCGGCGCAAACTCCGGCGGGTAATTGTTAATTTTACCGCAAAGCGCCTCATTGGTTTTGTGCAGTTGCCTTTCAGCTCACGGCGATTCGCACCGCCGGGGGGGCGAAATGCCAGAGAACAAACCCCGAAAACAAGCAGACTGCCGCAAATTTATGCGACAGTCTGCTTCATTCAAAACTTAAGCCGGTATCAGGCTGTTTTTTTCAAAAAAATAGTGACCTTGCGGTTGGGTTCATCGCCCACGCTTTCAGTCGTCACATCCGGGTGATCGCGCAGCTCCAGATGGATCAAACGGCGTTCGTTGGGCGGCATGGGTTCCAAAGACAGCTTGCGGCCCGACTGAACAACCTGCTCTGCCGTGCGGCGCGCCATCTGGCGCAACTGGCGCTCGCGGCGCTCGCGATAGCCCTGCACATCAATCGACAACGGCACCCAGCGGCCAAGTTCTTTGCCAACAATCAGGTTGGTAATATATTGCAGGGCGTTGAGGGTTTCGGAATGGCGGCCGATCAAAATGCTCAGATCATCCCCGCGAATTTCAACATGGATGGTGGACTGTTCCTTGGGGTCTTCCGGCCTTTCGATGCTGGATACCACCGTGGCACGCACCCGGATGCGCTCAAGAATATCACGCACCACAGTGGTGGCTGCCTGAAGCGCTTCTTCATCGGGTGATTTCTGACCATTGGGCTTGGCCGGTGCCGCCGGTGTCGCCACCGTAGCCACGGGCTCGCTGACAATTTTTTCAACGATGGGTTCAACTCTGGCCGGCGAGGAATGGCCAATCGTGAGCCTAACGCGGGCCTGACGGCCACCCAGTCCAAAAATACCACGGCTGCCAGGATCCAGAACTTCTACTTCAACCGCATCGCGGGGCAGGCCCAGTTGATCCAGGCCTTTTTCGACTGCTTCCTCAACCGATGGGGCAATAATTTCAAGTGTGGTTTTTTCGTCGCTCATATGTGCCTCATTTTTCGATATTCAGGCAGCGGTTTATTTTTTTGAACCGCTAACCGCCGGTTTTCGACGGGGGATCAGATTGCTCCAGTTGACTTTACCCAGCAGCGCATACTGAAGAATACCAATCAGGTTGGATGCCAGAAAATATAAGCCCAGACCGGCATTCAAAGTTAGCGCCAGATAACCCATCAGGAATGGCATGTAAATGTTCATCATGTTGGTTGCCATGGCCGTAGTGTCTTTACCATCGCCCGTGCTGGGTGGCTGCATAATCTTTGACTGAACATAGGTGCTTGCCATCACAACGATGGCCAAAACCGGAATACCAAAAGGCAGGAAAGAGAGCACCAGACGCTCCGGTTGACCCAGGTCCATCCACAAAAAGGTGCTGTTGAGCGGAATGATCTTGCCAACATCAATCAAGCCGGCATACGCATGCCGGGTGAAGTTCAACAGCTCCAGCGGCGTTGTCGCCAAAGACTGGATAACCGCCTGATAGAGGGCAATGATGATGGGAAACTGGATTAACGTCGGCAAGCAGGATGCAAATGGGTTGATCCCAAGCTCTTTATAAAGCTTAAGCTGTTCTTGTTGAAGTTTTTCTTTATCGTTTTTGTATTTTGCCTGCGCATCCAGCCAACGTTTATCCTGCTGCATCGCCTGCATTGCAGCCGTACCCTTAAGCTGGGAGGCTGTCAACGGGTAGGTAAGCAAGCGAATGAACAGGGTAAACAAGATAATCGCCACCCCAAAGTTGCCCACCAGTTGATAGATGAACAACAGGATGTTGATATTAAGTCCTACAAATGCGTTCCACATTGCAATACCTGCCTTTTACTTCTGGTAATCGTATTTCCAGCGTTCGCCGCCGTTGAAATCAAAGGCCTTCAAGATACCCTCGCCCTGGGTGATACCCACGACAATCCGGTCTCCAATGACCACCGGAGAACCATAGAGTTTACCTTCGACCAGTTGAGTCCAGACAACTGCACCACTGGTATTAAGCGCAACCAGATTCCCCTGATCGGTCGCAAAAACGATCGCATTTGGAATAACCGCAGGCTGGCCCGTCACCGCGCCACCCACTGCATCGCTCTTCCATGTTTGCTGACCGTTTTCGGGGTTCAGGCCATAAACCACACCTGAAATATCGCCGACAATCAGGGTCCCATCCAACAAAATTGGGGTTGCCCACACCTGACCGGCCAATGTGGTCCGCCAGAGTTCCTTGCCGTCTGCTGCGTTCAGAGCCACCACATCATTGGTCAAGGTGCCAATGAAAAGTTTGCCATCTTCAGAGGCAAGAGCCGAACCCAGCAGCGGGGCGCCAAGATCCACCGTCCATATCTCTTTGCCGGTCTCAAGATCCACCGCATACAGGTGATGATCCATCGACGGGACAAAAACACTGCTGCCGTCTGTAGACGGGGTAACCCACAGCCCGTTTTTGGCCTCAAAAGACCACTTTTCTTTTCCGGTCAGATCCAGCGCATACAGAAAATGGTTGGTGCTAGAGAAAAGCACCGTGTCGCCAACCACCAGCGGAGAACCCACAATGCGGGCCGTAGTCTTATTTTGAGCATAAGACCACTGCTCCGCGCCGGTCTTTGAATCCAGGCTGTGGAGGGTGTTCAGGAAATCTCCGGCCAGGAGATGACCATCCATGACTGTCGGAGCAGCAAAGTAGGTCCGGGCGTTTTCTGCCTTCTCGGGGTAGCGCCAGATCAAGCTGCCATCGGTTGGCCGCACTGCCGCCACATAATTGGCGTAGGCCACATAAATGGTATCC
>CAZQLE010000171.1:0-8548 GCA_964593905.1 uncultured Anaerolineaceae bacterium
GTGAAGCGCCCACCCCTCAGACGCCTTTCTTTATTGGCTCGCTCACCAAATCTTTCACCGCCCTGGCGGTGATGCAACTGGCCGAGGCTGGCAAAATTGAGATCGATTCACCCGTCCAACGCTATCTGCCCTGGTTTCGGGTTGCCAATTTGCAGGCATCGGCACAGATCACCATCCGTCAACTGTTAAACCAGACCAGCAGCCTGCCGACGCTGCCCGGAATGACCGGCCTGGCTAATTTCGACAACCGGCCCGCTGCAGCAGAGCATCAGGCACGCGCCTTATCCACACTCGTGCTAAAGCGCCCACCCGGCTCGCAGTTCGAATACAGCAACCTGAACTACAACCTGCTCGGGCTGGTCATCGAGGCCGCCAGCAGAGAAGACTACGCCGGTTATATTCAGCGTCACATTTTCGAGCCCCTGGGGATGCGCCACAGCTATACGGCAAAGTCTGAAGCCCGGCCAAACGGTCTGGCCGCGGGCCACCGCTACTGGTTTGGCGTCCCCATTGCCGCGCCCAATCTGCCCGTCCCGCGCGGGTCGCTGCCCTCCGGCCAGCTCATCTCCAGCGTCGAAGACATGGCGCACTACCTGATCGCACACCTCAATGAGGGCTGCGGCAACGGAGCGCAGATTCTTTCGGGGGCAGGCATCGGCGAACTGCACCGCGGGGTTGCAGAGATCGTTGAAATGGGGCTTTCGTTTGGGTCCTACGGCATGGGCTGGATCAGCCAGGGAACCGGCGCCGCGAGGATCGTCTCGCACAGCGGCATTGTGCCAGATTTTGGCGCTTTTATGGCTATCGTGCCCGCGCAAAAAAGGGGCCTGATTTTGCTCTTTAATGCGAACCACGCCCTGTTGAAGATGACCCTGGACGAGCTGGGCTTAAACGCGGCCCAACTTCTCGCCGGGCAAAACCCTGCGCCGCCCCGGTTTGCAATCAGCCCCGGTGTCTTGCGCGCCCCGCTGCTCATTCCTGCCCTGCAGATGGCCGGCGTCGCCGCCACACTGCGGTTGACCCGCCGGTGGCGCAGCGATCCCACACTTCATCCTGAGCAGAAACACGCCTGGCGGTCTTACATCCTGCTGCCGCTGATCTCCAACCTGTCTTTTGCGTCTGCCGTGGTGTGGTTATGCAGAAAGGGAATAGGCGGTTTTATGCGGCTATTTATGCCCGATCTTTACTGGACAGCCCTGATCAGCGCCGGGTTCGCCGGAATCTGGGCCGTCTTGCGAACAGGCTTGCTGTTGCGGGCCCTGCGGCCCGGGGAGAGGATGGTCCCATGAATCAGACGATCAGCAGAGAAGATGCCCAATACGCCCTGGATATCGTTAAAACGATCTGCGCACAGGTGGGACCGGGTCTGCCGGGGACTGTTCAGGAACGGGAACGGGCCGGTATGCTCAAAATGGAGCTGCAAGCGCACCTGGGCGCTGAAAACGTGACCGTCGAGGAATTTACAGTTGCGCCGGGGGCCTTCACCGGCTCGGAGCGGATGAGCGCCCTTTTCATACTGGCGGCCGTCCTGCTAAATCTGGCCGCCGGGTTCCTCTTCGGGCGTTTTCCGGCGGGTGCGGCTGCCGCGGCGGCCATGACAGCCGCGGTGTTCTCCATCCTCCCCGTGCTGCTGTTTATTTTTCAGTTTATCCGCGCCGGTGAGATCATCGATCCATTGTTCAAACAAAAAACCTCCGTTAATGTGATCGGAACCCTGCGCAGGCCCGGAACGCAGACGGTGAAACGACTGCTCATTCTGGGTGGACACCACGACAGCGCCTGGGAAGATACCTGGCTGCGTTTGCTGGGGTACGGGTTTTATCTCGCCTCTGCGACCCTTTTTCTGGGAATGATCGCCATGCCGGTGATGAGCATCATTCAGTTGGCAGGGGTGATCTCAGATAACGCCGCCGTCGTTCACGCTGGAACCCTGGGCCGGGTGATGCTGGTCTACCCGCTGGCCCCCGCCATTCTTTTTAGCTTTTTCTGGCATCGGGCAGTGAAAAGCGGCGGGATCGTACCCGGTGCGGTGGATAACCTCGCTGCCAGCGCGCTTACTGTGGCAATGTGCCGGTTCCTGGTGGAGAACCCCGCTTCTATTCCAGAAGATACCGAAATCCGCTTCATCTCCTTTGGCAGCGAAGAGGCCGGCTTGCGCGGCTCACGACGGTATGTCGAACGCCACCTGGATGTGTTAAAACGTCTGGATGCCCGGCTGCTTAATTATGAGATGGTCGCCCACCCAGAAATTGCCATCCTGACCTCAGACAAAAACGGCATAGTCGGGCATGACCCCGAAATGGTGAAAAGCGTGGTCACAGCGGCACAACGCGCCAGAGTACCCTACAGGTTGCAGGCCGCCAGCCTCGGCACCGCGACCGACGCGGCACCCTTCAGCCAGGCGGGTCTTAAAGCCACCACCTTGATACCCTTTAAGTTTCCACAACAGTTTGTGGGCTTCTATCACCAGCGCCGGGATGGGCCAGAAAAGGTGACCATCGAACCACTGTTCAATGTGCTGAAACTCACCCTCGAATGGATCGAGCAGAAAAAAGCACCCTGAAAGAGATCGAATCTGCTCAAAATGAAAGCCGCCGTATCTTCCGGTTTTTGATATGGAACAAAGGAAAAGCAATGAAAACACAAAAAGCAGTTATGAAATCAAATCGAAAAATCACGCTACTGAGCATCCTTCAAAACTCAAAAGGATTGAACATCGTCGGGCAGGGCGGGAAAATCATCCTTTTCACGCTGCCATCCCTGATCGCAGCCATCTGGGCCAATATCGCTTTGCCCCAGATCGCGGCATTGCCAGAGGGGGTGCGCTTCATCCAGCCCGCGGGATATTTCATCCTGATCCCCGGTCTCCTCCTGTGGGGAATTGCGCTGATCCAGTTGCTGGCCGGCTTTCCCAGAGGAAAACTGGTCACCACCGGCGCATATGGCGTTGTCCGCAACCCAATCTACTCCAGTGTCACCTTCTTCATTTTGCCCGCCGTCGCGCTGCTGACCTTCACCTGGGTTTATTGGGTTGTTTCGGTTTTTCTATATGCCGGTGTAATGATTTTCATCGGCAAAGAAGAACAGCAGCTCACACAGGTCTTCGGGAAGGAATATGAAAACTACCGCTCAAAGGTTGACCGGCTGATTCCTTTCAAGAAACCCTGAGTTTGAGTTCGTTTTGACATTCTTGAGGATGAAATATGAAAGTCTTAATTATCTCCACAAATTCTCTGGCTGCCTCGCCGACCGGGCCAGCCTACATCGCCGGTGCTGCGCAGCGGGCCGGGCATACCGTTGAAATCTTTGAATGCCTGTTGGCAGAGGATCTTTTCGCTGAACTCAAAGCCCACATCTTCAGGTTCGGTCCAGATGTGATCGGAATCTCGATCCGGCTGGTGCACGGCTATATCATCGATGAAACCGCCCCATACAACACCCGCCACCTCGATCTGCGAACCAATGTCAGCCAGGTTGTTGATGCCGTCCGCCTGGCAACCGATGCCCCGATCATCCTGGGCGGGCCGGGCTTCAATTACTACGCCAGCGATTGGTTGGAATATCTGAACCTCGATTACGGCATCCGCGGTGACGCCGACTTTTCCTTCCCGCTGTATCTGGAACGGCTCGAAGATGCTGACAGCCTGACCGACATTCCGGGCTGCGCCTTCCGCCATGACGGGCGGGTTTACAAGACCCCCCGAGACCGGATAGAGAACCTGGATACGACCGCATTTCCGGCCTATGAGCTTTTGGATGTGGAACGATATCAGCGGGCGGGAATATCGCCCGGAATTTTGACCAAACGCGGCTGTACGTTTCGCTGCACCTACTGCCCCTATCACTCGCTTGAGGGTGCGCAATACCGGCTCAAGACACCCGGACGCGTCGTCGATGAAATGGAACACATTCAACGGGTATTCCCGGCGAAGATGATTATGTTTTGTGAGAACAACTTCAACGTTCCCAAAGCTCACGCCGAAGCGATTTGCACCGAAATGATTGCTCGAAAAATGGCCGTGCCCTGGGGCACAGGCGATCTGCGCCCGATGGGGATCACAGAAGATTTCTGCCGGTTGATGAAAGAATCGGGCTGCGGCTATCTCAATTTATCCATTGAAAGTGCATCCGATACCATGCTGCGCCGTATGCGGCGCGGTTACACGGCTGCCGATGTCGAGCAATCTCTGTGCTGCCTCGAAAAATCAGGGATCCCGTTTGGGGCCTCGTTGATGATCGGATCGTCAGGAGAAACGCCCGAAACGATTCAAGAGACTTTCGCTTTCATGGACCGGCATACCATCCCGCTGGGCACCTGGGTAACCATTGGCATCTGCCTGTGGACGCAGCGCCAGGAAATTCTCGCCGATGCGCGCTCGTCTGGTCAGCTTTCAGATCAACAGAGCCTCTTCGACCCGGCCAACTATCTTTCTCCTGAACTGCCCAGATCGTTTATGGAAGATCTGATCGGCGCTCTGCGCTCGAAAAAGGGCTACAGCGTTCAGGTCAACCAGCCTTACGCAGGCTATCAGTGGAATGAGGCCCGATAAAGATGGGCTTATTTGAAAAAGGAAAAGTCGTATGAACCAGACCCTGATTGAGCCAGACGTTCGAACATTTCCGGTCAAGGGTACAAACCTGGCAAAGATTCTATCTGATCCGCAGCATCGGCAGTCGTTTCATGCGCAGCTCAAGCGCTACAACCCCATGATCGTCGGGCTTTACAAGGCCGGTCTGCTGCCGTTATTTGGGATGAGCCGGACGGTGATGCTGCTCACCACGCGCGGCAGAAAAAGCGGAAAACTACGCAGCACGCCGATCGGGTATTTCCGCATCGGCGGCGTCATTCACCTGTTTTCGGCCTGGGGCAAAGACGCCAGTTGGTATAAAAACCTGTCTGCCTGCCCCGCTGATGTCTGGGTTCAGATTGGCCTACACAGGTGGCCGGTTCAAGCCCAGGTGTTGGAAGACCCGCTGCTCATCCTGCACACACTTGAACAGTTCGTGACCGAATCGCCTGCCCAGGCCCAATACCTGTTTGGGTGGGAGCCGAATCAAGACCGCTTGGATCAGGCCGATTTCTCCGAAATAATCCGGCGGGTGTTGATCGTGCGGTTCGTTCAGAAGAAAAAGTAGGCCACCCCTCTCATAAACACAGATCAATCCAGGCTTACATCCTTTTCAACAACTCTGCCAGTTGATCGGCGCACTGCCCCCAGCCCTGATGAAAACCCATTTCTTCGTGGCGTTTCCGGTTCTCCACGCTCCAGTGCAGCACCCGCGCGGTGTATCTGGTTTTTCCGCCCACATTCTCAAAGGTGAGAATCACGGTCATGAACGGCTCAAGAGAGGGCACCCAGGCCTGGGTGTAGGCATCGGTGAACACCAGTCGCTCATTCCTGACCACCTCCAGATAAACACCGCTGTTGGGAAAATCCACACCTTCAGGGCTGCGCATGGTGATGCGGTTGGCCCCGCCCGGCCGAACGTTAAGTTCTGCATGGGGGGTCGTCCACGGCAAGGGGGCAAACCATTGCCGTAGCAGTTCAGGTTCTGTCCAGGCGCGATACACCTTTTCAGGCGGTGCGTCGAAAATGCGCTGTAAAACAAGTTCTCTGTCGGCAAGATCGGCCTGACCAGAATTGTGGTTATCCATTATTTTCCTCCATCCATACCTGCATTTTCACCCCGGTCATTTCAAGTGAGCGGCCGGGGCGGTGTGTATGGCAGGATTATACTTTATTCGGACTATTTTTGTATTATTTATTCGCCTGGCCGGTTTGCCGGTGCAAAAACGGGATGCCATCCTGCTTGCATATGGCCTGGATCGTTTTTCTTCCTGATTGGGCTGCTGTTGTAATTCCACCCCAGGGCTCTGCCCATTGTCCGGTGACAAACAGGCCTTCCACGCCTTTGACCGCATAGCGCGGCGAACCTTGCAGCAGCGCCCGGATCATGTTTGAATCGGGTTTTCGGGCCTGCATCGCACCCAGCCAGTTCCCCGTATACCGCTCGCGCGTCAGCGGGGTGGATACATCGATCACCTCCACCTGCTCCGCAAAACCAGGGTGGTAGCGCTCGATCACCGCAATCACCTGCCCGGCACAGTGGTTCTTCTCTGCCTGATACCGGGAGGGCAGGGCCGCAAGCTGTTTCCACCAGCAATATTCCGAATCAAGGAAGATCGTGAGAGCGCTTTTGCCCGCGGGTGACGCCTCTGAATCATAGTATTTATTGTGCACGGTTATTCGTTGATGCTCCCGCCCCGCGGCGGTAAACGAACTGTCCAGAATATAGGTCATTGGCCCATCGATGCCCGAAAAATCTGCCGCCACCCCCAGATTAACCTGCACAGGCTGATCGGAGATATCTTCCGGTTTAAAGGCCTGTTCCAGATCGCTCTCCTGCACCCCTGGCAGCAGGGTCTGGGTGAAACGACCGTCCGCTGCCGATACAACCCGATCGGCGAAAAGCCGGGAACCATCTGCCAGAACGACGCCCTTAACCACCTTACCGTCGAAAATGAGCTGCTCCACTTTTGCCCGATACCGGGTCGTTCCTCCCAGCTCCAAAAACTGGCGTTCGATCGCCTGAGCAAAAGAGAGCCAGCCCCGAAGCGGAATGCCCGCCATCTTGCGGTGCGCATATGCCAGGGGCAACAACACGGTCAAAACAGGCACATCCAGCCCCCCAAAATGGACCAGATTATTAAAAACGGTCAGCAGAGCCGGGTCCTTAATCCGCTGGTTAAACTGGCGAATGGTCATCGAACCATACTTAAGCAAAACCGGCAGATGGGAGATCGAAGAGAGCGTTGTTTTAAAGCCCTCAACGACAGCCGCCCAGCCCCGCGCATCTGAAAACGGGATATCCAGATCGAGCACAGCCCGCAATGCCCCGCTAAACTCCGCAATGACGGCCGCCTCGGTTGGAAAGCATTCCAACAGGTGGGCTTCCAGGCGGTCAATGTTGGCATAGATCGTAATAGTCCGCCCATCCAACAGGCGGATATGACCAAAATTTTCACCGTAATGCAGGGGGCAATATTTCGCCACCCCGATCTCTTCCCAGAGCCGGTACAGGGGGCTGCCAGGTGAAGAGCCGGCCAGCCCGGCAACGCTGCCATCAAACAGGTAGCCTTTCCGACGCCAGGAGGTGCACAGCCCGCCGGGTGTGTCTTCCATTTCGAGGATGGTTGTCTTGTACCCGCTCATTTGGGCGTAGCAACCTGCTGTCAGCCCGGCTGTACCGGCGCCAATAATGATCATCGTACGGTCCATTGCTTTACTCCCAATTGGTTTATTTGCCACACGCCCGGCTGCAAGATTATAAAACCGTCGTGAACAAGTACACGAAACTCGAAATCAACAGAGTGGTTCCCAAAACCAATACGTATGCTGCGTAGCTGCGCAAATCTTTAAGCGGAATTCTGCCTGAGAATTGTTGCCTGCTTTGCTCTTTGCCAACCCAAAAAACACCCAGACCATATAAAACTTTGGTCGGAAGAGGTGTTATCTGTTTTTTCATCAGCACAATGAGGCATCCTTCAACCAGCATGGTAATTGCTGCGATGAAGGATAAGAAAAAGAAGAAAAAGTTGATTATCGGGGAACTCATGGCAAGCACTCCACTTGAGACCAACAAACCCTGGGTAAGAACAGCATCGATTGCCGGGTGGCTGAACAAAATTAGTATACAATCGCAGACCCCGCAGATCAATTGCCTGATAAAACTTTGCACTATTGTTGGATACCCGCTTATTTACACGGCGCACCCAACTGCAAACCCTCGCCGCTGTCCACACAGGCAGAGATTCTTCGCGCTCTGTGCGCCACTGGCGTCGCTGCGCTCCTTCAGAATGACACATCCTCTACGCAGCCCGCACAGGTAGGGTGGGTGCGCCTTGGCGCACCGGCTTTTGTGCCCAGACACCTTTGGAAGTGGTATGGACATTTGCGGAATTGCTTTACAGCTATAATTGTTTGTAGAAGAAATCATCCCTTAGCCCAGCCTCTCGCCAGTCACCGAGACGATCGCATGCAACCGGTTAATTCACTGATCCACACAAAGCTACACCAGCCCTTCATCCGGCCAGGTCTGGTTTCGAGACCGCGGCTCCAGACCCGAATTGCAGAGGGGCTCCGGGGCCTGCTTACGTTGATCATTGCGCCGGCCGGGTTTGGAAAAACGACCCTGGTAGCGGCCAGTCTGGCCGGCTGTCATATGCCAGTGGCCTGGCTGGCTTTAGATCGGGACGATAATCAGACCGGGCGTTTCTTTGCCTATCTCATCGCCGCCTTGCAAGGTATAGACAAAAGGATCGGAAGTGAGGCCGCCCAATTCCTGACAGGCATGAATCTGGCCCTGCCAGAGGCCGTGATGACCAGTCTCGTCAATGATCTGGATACCGCCAATGGCGAGCTGGTTCTGGTTTTGGATGACTACCAGCTTATTTCCACACCAGAGGTACATGCGGCCGTGACTTTTTTGCTCGACCACTGCCCGCAAACCTTCCATTTGTTAATCGCCACCCGTTCAGACCCTCCCC
>CAZQLE010000172.1:0-916 GCA_964593905.1 uncultured Anaerolineaceae bacterium
GTCCATGATGATCAGACTGGCGTTCATCGACAGCGCTTTGGCAATTTCAACCAGTTGGCGCTGAGAAATGGACAGATCGCCCACCAGAACATTGGGGTCGAGATCCAGCCCGACCTCCGCCAGCATTCGGCGGGTCTCTTTCTCCAGCATCCTCCACGGAATCCGCCCCATCTGTGATGGCATACGTCCCATGTAAATATTTTCCATCACGCTCAGCGCCGGCATCATGGCCAGTTCCTGGTGGATGACAGCAATGCCGGTATTAATCGATTCGATCGGGCTTTGAAAATTAACTTCTTCACCTTTAAAGATGACCGATCCTGTGTCCCGCACGACAATTCCGCCCAGCACATTCATCAGGGTCGATTTACCGGCGCCGTTTTCACCCACCAGGGCGTGCACTTCGCCATAGCGGACATCCATCTTCACTTCATTTAATGCCCGCACGCCCCCAAAGTGTTTTGAAACGCCTTCTACTTTCAGGATCAAGTTACTCTGTTCAGTCATCATCGCTTTCCTTCTCACTGCGAAAGAGTGTAGGGGTTCTTCCACGATTTGCGGGAATGCCCTGGTTTTTCAATTTCTCATCCGGCGGCAGTGCTTTTAACTGCCGGTCCCGAAGCGCAGAATGGTCACCGGCGGCGGTCGCCGTTCTGCGGCTCAGGAGATGATCCCCCCTGGGTCGGGAGGGACCCGAACGGTGAACCCGTTCCGATCCCTCCCTGCAACAGCTTTATGAATTAGGGTTTGGTCCAGAATTTGTCGATGTTGTCTTTGGTGACCAGATCGGCGCGGGTGAGCATGCGGGCACACTCGGGATATTCGCCGCTCATGATGTAGTTGAACAGGCGGACGGCAGGATCGTGA
The DNA here is from genome assembly GCA_964593905.1 of uncultured Anaerolineaceae bacterium. Lineage (GTDB taxonomy): Bacteria > Chloroflexota > Anaerolineae > Anaerolineales > Anaerolineaceae > CAZQLE01. Next base: position 868 of record CAZQLE010000172.1, read on the forward strand.
CCCTGAGCAAACGGGTCCTGGCCGATGGTGCCATAGATGACACCCTTCT
>CAZQLE010000172.1:1016-8521 GCA_964593905.1 uncultured Anaerolineaceae bacterium
CCACCGGTTTTACCGTGGCTTCGTCAGCCGGTTGGCATGCGCTGTCGAAGGCGGGTTTTTCATTGGCGGCCGGTTTGGGGGCGCCAGAGGGTTTCCAGAACTGATCGATGTTGTCTTTGGTGACCAGATCGGCGCGGGTGAGCATGCGGGCGCATTCAGGAACCGTACCACCCACCAGATAGTTGAACAGGCGAATGGCGGGGTCGTGACCCTGAGCAAACGGGTCCTGGCCGATGGTGCCATAGATGACACCCTTCTGCACATATTCCATGGTCTCATCGACGAAGTCGAAGGAGATCACTTTCACCACGCCGGTCTTGCCAGCATCTTCAACAGCTTTGGCAGCGCCGAAGGGGCCGCCAGCGGTGACATAGATGCCGCCCAGGTCGGGGTTGGAGGCCATGAAGTCATTGGCCTGGGTGAAGGCGGTGTCGGCTTTGTCCTGGTTTTCGACCGAGCCAACGATCTCGATGCCGGGGAAGTCTTTCTTCAGCGTGTCTTCAAAGCCCTTGCGGCGCAGTTCGTGCGCTTCGACCGCGAAGAAACCGGTGATGATGGCGACTTTGCCTTTGCCTTCCAGGGCTTCGCCCATGGCTTTGCCGGCGGCTTCGCCCTGTTTGTACAGGTCAGCGCCGACGAAGAGCATACGGCCGTTTTCGGTGGCGGTTTCAGAGTTGAAGGTTGCCACGGGGATGCCGGCTTCGACAGCCTTATCCATGAAGGGGGCCACGCCAGCATCGCCGGCGACGGTTGCAATGGCGTCATATTCCTGCGCGATTGCGGCTTCGATGGCCTGACCGAAGACTTCGGCGGTGTGCTGGTCACCCGGCACAATCCATTCCACGGTTACATTGTAGGGGGCCAGTTCTTCGGCGGCCTTCAATGCGCCTTCTTTGACCGGGATCCAGAACGGGTTGTTCTCGAGACCCAGCACCGCGATCTTCATCGGTTTGTCAGATTTCTTGTCCACCGGTTTTACCGTGGCTTCGTCAGCCGGTTGGCATGCGCTGTCGAAGGCGGGGAGGGCCGGTTTTTCGGGTTCGGCCGGAGCGGCAGGCGCCTCAGCAGCCGGTTGGGTGGCTTCGGCAGCCGGGGCTGCCGGGGCGGGCTGGCAGGCGCTGAGCATCATGCTCAAAACCACAATCACAGCCAAGAAAATAAACATGCGGTTTTTCTTCATCGTCTTTCCTCTCTTATTTCAGATCTTACAGATTGGTTTGGTTCGATGGAATTGTCAATTGAATGGAACAGCGGTTTGGGAAATTCAGCGGCTTGAATATTGGATCAGGGGACACCTCCTGAGCGCATTATCAGCGCCGGTTGAAGCGTTAGTTGCGGCGCTTGCGCAGTTGATCGAGCGCCACAGCCAGGACGATCACCACACCGATCACAATGGTCTGGGCTGACTGCGGCAGTTTGAGCAAAACGAAAGCGTTGCGAATGACAGCCATCATGGCTGCGCCAATGACCGCACCGATAATTGAACCTTCACCCCCCGCCAGACTGGCGCCGCCCAGCACAACCGCGGCGATCACATCCAGTTCGACGCCCACACCCGTGTTGGTCATGGCGGTGGAAAGCAACCCGGCATTCATAATGCCGCCGTAAGCGCCAAAGAAACCGGTGAGGGTGTAGACGAAGATCTTGACCCAGTTGACGTTGACGCCCGAGAGCCGCGCGGCTGCCTCGTTGGACCCGATGGCATAGATCTGACGACCCAGCACGGTATGGTTGAGAAAGAGCGTGAACAGCACCACGAAAATGATCATTTCAATGACCGGGAAGGGTACAGGGCCGATGTATCCGGCGCCCAGGAACGCCACCCCGGCATCTTTGAGCGGGATGTTGCTGGCAACCGTGCCCTTTAACCCGCTGGCCAAATCATAGGTGAGGCCGCGGCCGACGCTCATCATCCCCAGGGTGGTAATGAAGGGGTTTACCTTGAAACGGGTAATGACCTGACCGTTGACAAAGCCCAGCAGAGATCCCAGACTTACACCCAGTAAAAAGGCCAGCCAGGGGTTGACACCGCTTTCGGTGATCAACCGCGCGGTGAGCATGGCGCTGACCGCCATGATCGAGCCGATGGAGAGATCAATACCGCCGGTGACAATGACCATGGTCATCCCAATGGCCATGATGCCAATCGTCGAAGCGCTGCGCAGAACGTTGAACACGTTTTGGGTGCGCAAGAAGTATTCGCTGAGAAGACTCATCATCACGCATAACAGCAAAAAGAACACCAACACACCGATTTCACGGGTCTTAAAGATTTTCTTAAGCAGCGAACTTGAAGCAGAACTGGAACTTTGTGATTGAGCAGCAGATTGGCTCATCTTTCCTCCAAAACAGGGTGGTTAATCTCTACTTCTGTAAAAAGGGGGCGCGATTGTTAGATAACTTCCATTTCGCGTAAAATATCGTCCAAGACCATCGCCACTGCGCCAACCACGCAGGCGTCTGCGCCGTGGGCTGAGGGTGCAATGCGCAATTTTCGCGCCGCCGGACCAAGCGCCTCGCGGAAGACTGTTTTCTCGACGACCGGCATCAACAGGTCTTGCCCAAGGCTGAGTGCGCCGCCGATGACGATCAATTCGGGGTTGAAAATATTGACCAGGTTGGCGATGCCCAGACCCAGATTTACGGCCACATCTTCCAGCGCCTGCATACACACCGGGTCGCCGGCACGGGCCGCCTCGACCACGGTTTGAAACTTTAACCGGGTGAGATCGCCCCCGATCAGACTGTGCACCAGGCTGTTGGGCGCCATCATTACCGACTGTTGCACCCGGCGCAGCACTGCGCGCGGGCTAACCTGGGTCTCCCAGCAGCCGCGCCGCCCGCAGCCGCATAGCTCGCCGCGCGGGTCCATCATCATATGGCCGATTTCGCTGGCAAACCCGTTATTGCCGCGGAAGAGCTTGCCGCGAATGATTACCCCGCCGCCCAGACCGATGCCCGAGCTGAGATAGACCATGTTATCGGCCCCGCGCGCCGCGCCGAAGTAATATTCACCCAGCGCTGCTGCGTTGCCTTCATTTTCGGTGTAGACTGGCAGCCTGAAGCGCTGGTTCCACATTAAGCGGAAGGGCACGTGTTCCCAGCGCAGGTTGGGGGCAAAGATCAGCTCGCCCTGCAGGATATCGACCAGACCCGGCAGACCAACGCCGATCCCCAGCGGGCGCAGCTCGCGCTCGGCGACGATCTGCATGGCGCGGTCAATCATCTGTTCAGCCTGGGTGAGGATCTCCAACTGGGGGAGGGCAGAATCGATCTCGATCCGCTCGCGCCATAACGGGTTGGCGACGAAATCGGTGAGGATGAGCGAAATAAAACCGACGCCGATTTCAACGCCGATCACTGCGCCGCCTTCGGGTTTGAGCATCAGCGAAATGGCGGGGCGGCCGACTTTGGAATCTTGCAGTTCGGTTTCATGCACCAGGCCTTCTTCGATCAACGAGGCGATGATGTTTGAGATGGTGCTGCGGTTTAATCCGGTGCGCACGGCCAGATCGGCCCGCGAAATGGGGGCGCACAGGCGCAAGGTGTTTAAAATAATAGACTTATTGACCTTGCGAACGAGTTCCTGGTCAGCAGTGGTTTGGGGCATGAACCGTCCTGAGGGGACTATTAATTTGTTGCATGGATAAACTAAATGGAACAATTCCATTATAGATGGCTGAAAATAAATTTCATCCTGACATTTGTCAGATTTAAGGGTGACGAATGTCATAATCCCGCACTTAACAATTAAGGGCGGCCCAGCGGACCGCCCTTAATTGTTATCGATAAATGTACCGCTAAACTACCATTAAGCAACCACAGCTTCAGGCTGTTTAACCAGCTCAAGCTGAATGTTGATATCCACCATCTCACCCACCAGCATACCGCCGGTCTCCAGGGCCTGGTTCCAGGTTAGATCCCAGTCTTTGCGGTTGATGCGGGCTGCGCCGCTGAAGCCATAGCTCTCGGTTCCCCAGGGGCTTTTGGCCTTGCCCTCAAAGTTCACTTCGAGGGGCACCTCGCGGGTAATTCCGCGAATGGTCAGATCGCCGTATAAGCGGGCGTGTTCGTCGTTCAATACTTCAACGCGTTTGCTGACAAAGGTCATATAGGGGTGCTGCTCCACGGCAAAGAAATCGGCCGAGCGCAGGTGGTTGTCGCGGTTGGGTTCGCCGGTGTTGATACTGGCCAGTTCCACCTGAATATTGACCGTTGTGTTGGCCGGGTTTTGCTCATTTAGGGCGACTTCACCGCTGAATTTTTCGAACTTGCCGCGTACGCGGGCGATCATCATGTGACGTACAGAGAACTCAATTTGAGTGTGGGCGGGGTCGATTGTCCAGGACATTGTATTTTCCTCCAAAGTAACTAGATATAAAGATTTTTGATGTCAAAGCATTATGTCAAAAAAAACGGTCACCCGCTGTGGGTACCCAGTTTTCGACACAGCGCACCGAATACTTGCATTTCTTCTGCGCTAAGCGGGGCCAGTGACGCTTGCAGGTGTTCGACAAAGCGGGGGAAAATTTCTGCAATCAGCGCTTCACCGGCCGGGGTGAGATGAATGGTCACCATGCGCCGGTCTTCACTTTCGCGCATACGCCGGATCAGGCTTTGCTTTTCCAGGTTGTCGAGCACCAGGGTGATGTTGCCGGTTGATTTGAGCAATTTGTTGCTCAGTTCTCCCTGACACAGCGGCCCCAGGTGATGGAGCGTTTCCAAAACGCCGAACTGGCTCGGAGTGAGTTTTTCACTGCTGTAGAAACTGAGCATACGCGCCTCGAACGAGTTACTCGCCCGGGTAAACTTGATAAAGGTATTCAGCGCCAGCTCTTCTTGCAGTGTGCCGTGATAATGGGTCGGCATTTCAATCACTCCAGTTCAAATGTTTTGATATCAAAATAATATCAGAAATCCAAATGCTTGTCAATAGGGAAATTTGCAATTTTGTAAAATGAAATATACTTGCTGAATCACTGGAAAAATTAAATCGGGATTTATGTATAATAAAATTTAATTAAAATTAAATTCATAACAATGCCTTTTTATCTTAAATTTCTGAAGCAGAAATGGGAACTTTCTTCTGAAAAGGATGAACTGGTCTCCTAACTTTATGCATGTATGGGCATTGCCGGGGTGGCCGCCTGTTGGTTGTTGGAATCGATGCGGACCTCCATCCAGCGGTGGTAATTAATGAAACCTCTTCACTGGGGGATAACGAGGTTCAGGTGTCTCGAGTAAAACAATCGTATTCCAACTTCATCAGACCTCTCTTGCAAACCAGAATCCCGTTGAGTATTCGGTCAAAAATTACGCTCCCATTTTTGGTCCTGGCGATTGCATTGGCGATTGCATCTGGTTTTGTGATCACGCGCATTGTGTTTGATACGATCGAAGAACGTTTTTCCAACCAATTAATTGAGGCGGGTTTACTGGCCCAGGAGCGCATGGTGGTCGAGGAAGGCCGTCTGCTGACCACCTTCCGCTCGCTGGCGTATACCCGCGGGTTAACAGAGGCGTTGGCGCAGGGCGATGCCAATAAGATTCGTGAATTGATTTTTGGAACCATCGTCAATCAACAGGAAGAGGCGGTGGAGATATTGGACGCAAGGGGTAACCACCTGCTTGCAATCCGCCACCGTGAAGGCGGCCGGGTGGAAGATTATGAATTCTCTGTCGGCGGCGAAACGATTGCCTGGGATTTTATAAGCCAAATTTTGGCCGCAGAGGTCGATGACCAGGGTGACAAGTATTCTGATTTTGTTCGGGCAGATTGGGGCGAATATTTCTATGTGGCGGGGCCGGTTTATAACGAGAAAAAAGAACTGGTTGGTATCATCCTGGTTGGCAGAACTGCCAAAACCTTGGCCCGTCAATTAAGAGAAGAGACCCTGGCGCAGATATCTTTTTATGATCATGACGGTAAGGTCATCATCAGCACGCTGCTGTCGCCGGTGGACCTTCGCGCGGCAGATGTGCAGGACATTCTGGCTTTGCAGCAGAATAAAAGCCTGAAGCGGGATTTAAGTGTGCAGAATATTCAGTATCAGGAGATAATGGCGGCCTGGAACGGACGCGGGGGTGATGACCTGGGGGCTTTGGGCGCATCTTTGCCCACTTCTTTTTTGGTGCGCGCCACGCGGGTCACACGGCTGCAAACAACCATACTGGTGATCATTACTTTGCTGGTGGTGATTCTCATCGGGGTCAATCTGGCAAATATTATTACCAGACCCATTACGCGTCTTGTTCAGGCTTCTGAACAGGTGGCGAAAGGTGATTTGCATGTCCAACTGAAACCAAGCGGACGGGACGAGCTTTCGGTGCTTACCGAGACCTTCAATCAAATGGTGGTCAATTTGCGCGATTCGAAAGAGGATTTAATTGAATCCTATGACAGCACCCTCGAAGGCTGGTCTAAGGCGCTGGAATTGCGCGATAAAGAGACCCAGGGGCATTCTTCACGGGTGATCGATATGACTGTGCTGATGGCGCGTGAAATGGGCATCTCTGAAAACCAGATAGAGTTTGTGCGCCGGGGTGCGATGCTGCACGATATTGGCAAGATGGGTATTCCCGATTCGATATTGTTAAAACCTGGAAAACTTGACGAAGATGAACTGAATCTGATGCGCCAGCATGTGCTTTACGCTTATGAGATGCTCCAGCCGATCGAATTTCTTCGCCCGGCATTGGCGATTCCATACTGCCATCATGAATTCTGGGACGGCAGCGGGTATCCGCGCGGTTTGAAAGGTGAAGAAATTCCGCTGGAGGCGCGAATTTTTGCAGTGGTTGATACCTGGGATGCCCTTTCTTCCAACCGGCCTTACCGTACTGCGCTGCCAGAAGAGGATGTGATCCAGATCATTCGTGAGGAAACCGGCACCCATTTTGACCCCAGCGTGGCTGAGGTTTTCCTGAGGTTGATTTCAAAAGATGCGGTATGAAAAATAGGTCCACGGTAGACACACTGCTCAACCTTCAGGCCAGAAAACGCATTATTGCGCTGGTGCTTTTGGCTGTTTCGGTGCTTTTACTGGCTGTCTGGATCTTTAAATTACTTCCTCAGTGGCGGTCTGCTGGTTTGCCAATGCGGGAACTGCCGGTTGCGCTGCGTGCGGTCAGCACGGCAGATTACTCGGCAGACAAAATCAGGTACTCGCTGCCAGGGGTAAGCTTATCGGTCTTGCTGGACGTACTGCGAGATTTGGACCCCGAGGCCCGGGATATCGAAGCACGCCTGGCCGCAGTGTACCAACAATTGCAAACTCCCCTTCCGACTCTGGCTGGCCGGGAAACCCGGCCTGTCGGGTTAGAAATCATCACTGGCATGCCAACCGACGGTGCTATCACCGTTACCATCCCGGCCATGGAGACTCTGCCGTCACCGAGAACGGCCACAAGTCCACCTGTCCTGCCGACCCTTCAAACACCTGAACCCACCTGGACTGAAATCGTCGTGCCGGCCACCCCGGTTCGCACGGCCACCCCGGTTACCC
>CAZQLE010000173.1:0-8516 GCA_964593905.1 uncultured Anaerolineaceae bacterium
GTCTAAAAACTTCGCAGAGGGCAGGCCAGCCTGTGAAAGCCGTGGGGACACAGGGGGTGTTTAATAGTCTTCCGGGTTGTAATCCACCTGATTTACGTGCAAAAACCATTTCAAAACCAGCAAACTGGTAAAAGAAATCAGAATCAAGATCGCAGACAGGGTCAGCGCCACTTTCAGGTCCATCTCAAAGCCGAGGTAGATCGCCAACGGCATGGTCTGGGTGCGGCCGGTCATATTCCCGGCAAAGATCATCGTCGCGCCAAACTCGCCCAACGCTCGCGCCCAGGTCATAATCACCCCGCTGACCAGCGACATCCAGCTCATGGGCAAAACCACATAGCGCAGCAATTGCCATTTATTGGCCCCATCCAGGGCGGCCGCTTTTTTAATCTCACAATCCACACTGCCAAACCCGAGCGCCGCCGATTTAATGTATAACGGCGCGGCGATAAAGGTTTGCGCCAGAATCACCGCCGCGGTGGTAAACGGCAGGCTGATGCCCAGCTCTGCCAGCGGCCCGCCGATGATCCCGCGCCGGCCAAAGGCAATTAACAGCGCCACCCCGGCCGCAGCGGGCGGCAGCACGGTGGGTAAATCGATCAGCGTATCCACCAGACGCGAAATCCGCGAGCGGCGGCGATAAACCAGATAGGCCAGCGGGGTTCCCAGCACAACAGTCACCCCCACCGTGCACAGCGAGGTAAACAGGCTGAGCCGCACCGCCTGCTGCACCACCTCTGATTGCAGGCTTTTCAAGATGGCATCAGGCGTCAGCCGCAGAAAGATCGCCGCCACAGGCAGCAAAAAAAACAGAATTAACGGCAGCGTCAACAGCTTCCAGGCCTGCTCATACCAGGACCGAAACGACCGCCGCGGACGCAATTCGGCTGTCCGGGTACGCCGCATGGATAATTCGGTCATGGGGTCAGCTCCTTCAAATCTGCTTCTGCGCGGTCTGCCGGGGCAATCAGCGCAGTCAATGACACTTCCTGCAACCAGCTCAGCGCCGATTCCAATTGCCGGATGCGCAGATCCAGCCCCAGCCGGTTACAGGGCTGTTCGGGCGGGACGCCCGCCCGCCGGCTGCACAGCCGCGCCAGGTCGGTCTCCAGCAGGGTGCGCTGCTCTGCCAGAATGCGGTTGGTTAACTCGCTCGAAATTCGGGCCGCAAAAAAGAGCCGGGTGATGAATTCCATGCGGATGGCGCGCGCAGCGGTGGGAGACGGGGCCGCCAGCCAGTGTTCAAAATGCGCCCGCCCGGCCGGGGTTAACGAAAAACAGGTCCGTTCCGGGCGGCTTCCTGCACTGTGCCGCTCGGCGGCGATCATGCCGGTCTTTTCGAGACGTTTAAGGATGTTGTAGGTCTGGTTCTGAGGCAGACGCCAGATCTCATTCAGATGAAATGCAATGCGCCGGTGCAGCTCATAGCCGTGCAGCGGCATCAGATATAAAAACCCCAGCAGCGGATATTCAGGAGAAAGGCCGCTGGTAGAAGATGAAACGTTCATCATATTACTCACTCAGTGAGTGTAACTGTTTCTGTTCAGACTGACAAGACCCGTGGGCGGTTCGGATGCCGGCCATCAGCAGCCCCTATTTTTCACCCTTTGCAGACCGGAAGATTTACAATGGAATCCAAGCACACCCCTCTGAAAGAGAAGCGTATGAGCCAACCTGATCTGCAATCCATCGCCTGTTTCCTGCTCGATATGGACGGCACCGTCTTTTTGGATGAGCATTTGCTGCCCGGAGCCGTGGAACTGCCCGCCCTGCTGGACCGGCGCGGGATTCCCTATCTGTTTTTAACCAATAACTCGTCCAAACATCGCGGCCAGTACGCCGAAAAATTGCAACGCCTGGGGTTGCAGGTATCTCCTGAGCGCATCTTCACCTCGGGCGAGGCCACCGCCATTTATTTGCAGCGCCGCCAGCCCGCCGCAAAACTGTATGTGGTCGGCACCCCGGCGTTGGAAGAAGAAATGGCAAGCCACGGGTTTCAACTGACCGCACATGACCCTGAATTTGCAGTGCTGGGTTTTGATACCACTCTCACCTATGAGAAACTGCGCGTGCTGTGCAACCTGGTGCGCGCCGGGCAGCCCTATATCGCCACCCACCCCGATATCAACTGCCCCACCGCGGGCGGGTTTATGCCCGATATCGGGGCCATGATCGAACTGGTCGCCGCCAGCACCGGCCGCCGCCCGGATGTGATCATCGGCAAACCCGGCCCTGTTATCGCCCGCATGGCCGCCGAGAAGGTCGGCCTGCCGCCCGAAAAACTGTGCATGGTCGGCGACCGGCTGTATACCGATATTGCCCTGGGCCAGGCCGGGCTGACCACCGTGCTGGTGCTGAGCGGCGAAACCAAAGCCAGCGATGTGCCCGCCTCACCCTTCCAGCCCGATTTCATCGTCCCCAATCTGGCCGGGCTGGTGGAGTTACTGTCTGACTGAACAGGGTAAAGGATTACACACTAATTGGCAGCTTACCATTACCCCGCATGGCGCTCTGACTATTCGCAAAAAATTTTTAATGCCGCAACTCAAAAACATTATAATTATTGACAGAGATACTCAAAATAAACCAGGGAGGAAACAATGGATCAGACTGAACCAAATTACTGGGATGTTATCCGCTACGAGGTAGACATGCTGGTAAATTTGATGAACCTTTCCGCGATTCAATGCAAACTGGCATATTTGACAAGCCCTGCTGAGATTGAGTGCCAAATTGAGGAGTTGCCTTATCCCTTGAATAATGCAATCGCCGAAAGCAAAATACTGCATATTCGAAATATCGCTGATATTCTTCGAGAACCTCCAAAAGAACCTGGCGACGACATCTTAATTGAACCATTTTTGGAAAATTTACCTAAGAAAGACGAAATAGAGGGTCTGATTCAAGAATTTAGAATTGAATATGGCAAAAGCCGTGACGAAAACACACCTTGCTGGGAAATAAACAAACACCTTGCCCACCCTACAAAAAAACGAAGCACAACACATAATTATGAGACCCTGATTAACCGGTTATATCCCCGCATCGTTAATATTTTTGCCTTAATAGCTCCTGACCAATATGGTAAATTTCAAACCATCACAGAAGCCGACCCAAAAAAATCGTCTGCACCGCAGTCCCAAAATGCAGCAAGCAGCACCACTTCAAGTACTATTATCTCATCAGTTATTAATCAAAAAGCAGATAACACACCCTTAATATAGTTCTGACAAAACCCCATCCAGACTGCACAGTATTTTGTCCTTTCCTGGGAGTGGGTCCCGCTGGACTTTGCGAATCACTCTGGCGTCAGAGGTTGCCTACCTGCAATCCCATTTATGCTACACTTAATCCATGCTCACCCGCTGGTTTTCACGCATCATTGGCGGCATCATCGCCCTGATTCTGCTGGGTATCGCCTGGTTTGTCATCGCCCGGCCGGTGGTGGTGCTGCCGCGCCTTAACCTCGCCCCCGGCTATGGGCTGACCGATGCCGCCGGCCAACTGGTGACCAGTGAAGACGGCCGCGGCACGGTGACGCTGTATACCTTTGCCTATTCGCGCTGCACGCAAGACTGCACCTCGACCTATCAGAACTTGCAGGCGCTGGATGAGCAGTTTAAAGACCGGACCGCACTTACCCCGCCGCTGCGGTTGATTACCCTGACCCTCGACCCGGCCCACGACACCCCCGAAATTCTAAAAGCCGCCCCGCTGCCTTTCACGCCCGGCGCATTAAACTGGCAGTGGTTAACCGGCAGTGAAGCGGATATGAAACGCGTGGCCGGTACCGGTTTTCAGGTGCCTTATACCCGCAAACCAGACGGATCCCTGTTTTTTGAGCCGCGCTATGTGCTGGTGGACGGGACCGGTCTGGTGCGCATGGATCTGCCCGGGTATCGTGTGACGCCGGCTGTGCTGGCCTCGTATATCGACATCCTCTACCAGGAAATTGGTCAGGCTGAAGGGGTGAACCGCCTGGCTTATGAAGCGGCCCATTTCTTTGCCTGCTACCCAAGGTGAACCCATGCAAAAAATTCTCGCCTCGCGCTGGTTCTGGCCTTCGGCCGGCCTGATCATCGGTCTGATCACTGTCTTCTTCCTCGGGCGCGCCGTACTGCCGCACCGCTTTGCCGGCACGGTGGTGCAGTCGCCCAACACCGCCGCCGATTTCACCCTGACCGGCGCCGGAGATGTGCCGGTCAGCCTGTCCGATTTTCGCGGGCGGGTCGTGCTGCTCTATTTTGGCTACACCGCCTGCCCCGATATCTGCCCCACCACTCTGCAAGAGCTGATGAAAGCCCTCGACCTGCTGGGCGGCAAGGCCGGGCAAGTGCAGGTCATCATGGTCAGCGTCGATCCCGAGAAAGACACCCCGCAGCGTCTGGATGCCTATTTGCGCAATCTGGACCCCGCCGAACGCCTGATCGGTCTGACCGGCAGCCAGGACCAGATTCAGGAAGCAGCCACACAGTACGGGGTCTTTTACCAGAAGCGGGAAAACGCCGAAACCAGTCTATCCTATCTGGTGGATCACACCGCCACCGTCATGCTCATCGACCGCAAAGGCTACCTGCGGGTGGTCTACCCCTACGGCACCCCCGCCGACGGCATTGCCAGCGACCTGCGCTATATCTTGAGAAAATAACCGTCTGCCAGGGGTTATGGATGGGCGCGGCGGCTGTACCCTTCTGCCCTACTTCCTGCGCACGATGGCATCGGTCATGCGGGCCACGCGCACAATCGGTTCCACATCATGCACACGCAAAACATCTGCGCCGCGCACAATGCCCACCGCTGCGGCTGCGGCCGTGCCCTCCATGCGCTGGTCGGGCGGCAGGTTGAGCGTATACCCGATAAACGACTTGCGCGACGGGCCGAGCAGCACCGGGAACCCCAGGTGGCAAATTTCATCCAGACGGTTAATCAGCTCCAGGTTCTGCTCCACGGTTTTGCCAAAACCAATGCCGGGGTCCAGAATGATCTGGTCATCGCGCACCCCGGCCGTGCGGGCCAGGGCTACGCTTTCCATCAGCTCATGGCAAACATCCCCAATTAAGTCCTGGTACTGCATGCCCACATAGCGCCCACCCAGGCGTTCGCGCAGTTCGGCGTGCGCGGGCTGGCTGCGGTTGTGCATCAACACCAGCGGCGCACCGCTGCGCGCCGCCACCTCAGCCAGGTGCGGATCGGCATTCAGCCCCCATACATCATTAATCCAGTGCGCTCCGCTTTTCAGAGCCGCCTCGGCCACGGCCGCCTTATACGTATCCACCGAGATCAGCGCATTCAACCCGGCCCGTGACAGCGCCTCAATCACCGGAATCACCCGGCGCAGTTCTTCATCCAGCGAGACCTCCTGCGCACCAGGGCGCGTGCTTTCACCGCCCACATCCAACAGGTCGGCCCCGGCAGCCACAAAGCGCTGCGCCTGGTCCAGCGCCGCCGCAACCGGGTCTTTAGCCAGCAGGCCGTCTCCTGAGAAGCTGTCGGGGGTAACGTTGATGATCCCCATCACAAAGGTGCGGGTTCCCCAGGGCAGCAAGTGATTCAACATGCTTCGTTCCTTTCAGCCGGGTCATCCCAGCGGTCAGCCCTGGTTTCTGGCAGCGCCGCCAGCAGCTCGGCCACAGTCAGGCCGCTGACCGGGTGGCGCAGTTGGGGGGCCAGATCGGCCAGGGGCACCAGCACAAAATCGCGTTTGGGCAGATGCTCATGTGGGATATACAGTCCGGGCTGGTCCACCACCCGGCTGCCGTAGAACAGGATATCCAGATCAATCAACCGCGGGCCATAACGCACCCCCGGCCTGCGGCCCAGGTCGGCCTCCAGTTTTTTCAGATAGGCCAGTAGTTCGCCGGGCTCCAGCTCAGTTTCTGCTTCCAACACCTGGTTCAAAAAAGCGGGCTGCTCCAACACGCCCCAGGGCGGGGTCTGATACACCGGCGACGCGCGCCGCACCCGCACCAGCGGCGGCAGTGCAGCCGCGGCAGCGCGCAAGTTGGCCGCCCGGTCACCCAGGTTGGTCCCCAGAGCAAGATAAACCGTCTCAGTCATTCATTTCCTCACATCCCGCGCAGCGCGTTCAGGCAGTCGGCCAGCAGGCCATAGGCAGTGGTATCGGGTCCGGGGTTGCTTTCCACAATTCCTAGGCCGGGCAGCACGTCCAGCTCAAACTGCACATACGAGCTGGTGCCGCCAATGGAATACAGCGGCGAATCGGCGCTCACCCGTTCGGGTTTCACACTGGCCTGCAATCCACTGCCGTCGCGTGTGCAGCGGCAGACCAGCTTCCAGCGTTCACCGTCGGCCAGCGCCTGCCGAATCATTTCGGCGCTGATCCCGCGGATGCCGCTGCGATCCACCTGCTGCGGTTTGAGCGGCTGGCCCATCACCACGGTCGCCAGCGCCGCCACCTTGATGGCCGCGTCCCAGCCGTCGATGTCGGCGCTCGGGTCGGTCTCGGTGATGCCGATGGATTTGCCATATTCCACCGCCTCGTCCAGGGTCTTGCCCTGTTCCATCATCTCGAGCAGCAAATTGGTGCACGAGTTGAGAATGCCAAAAAAGCCCTTCAGATCGGCAGCCGGCAGCGGCGCGCGGAAGAGTGAAAAAATCGGCGCGCCATCCATTACGGTCGATTCATACATAAAACGCCGTCCGTGGGCCGCGGCCAGGGCGTTTAGTTCATCAAAACCGTGCACCACCGTGCCTTTATTCGCGGTGATGGCGTGCATCCCGTGCGATAGAGCCGCCTTCACATGATCCACCGCGGGTTGACCGGTGAGGTGATTAACCGGCGAATTTTCAAACAGGATATCTGCCGGGACAGCGGCGATAAAATCGAGCACCGCTGCCGGGGCCGCAGCAGCCGAAAGGCCATTCAGCGACCCGCCCGCCGCAATGCAATCCAGCGCGGCCTGGGGGTCAATCCCATCCGGGTTAATCGCCGCGCCGTGCCGCCCGGTGGCGATTCCGGTGATTTTAAAGGTGAAATCAAACTGCTCTGCCAGCAGGGTGCGTTTGCGCAGCAGGAGTTTCACCAGCGCTTGACCAACATTGCCAAATCCGACCAGGGCCAGACGATATTCGGGCATGACAGCCTCCTCAGCAGGAATATAGGAACGGCTTAATATTACCAAAAAACAGGCCCGGAAACACCGGCTTAGCATGACATGTGCCGCCATTCGTTTCATGCGGCACCAAAGACGCGCAGAACGAACGCCGCGGAGCGAAGCATCCCCACGCCGATCGGCAAGACCCCTGCCGCTGCCTGTCGTAGGTTGGGTTGAGCTGTACAACAGCACATAATTATCAGCCGCACCGTCAGCGAAACCCAACATTCGCCGGTCATACCAGGTAAATGTTGGGTTTCGGGCGAATTAAATCATCCTCAAAAATTAGCGGGGGTCGCCCTCGCTCTGCGCTCAACCTACGAAATGCTTGCCGCAGCCTGCACAGGTGAAGATTCTTCGCCTGCACTGCACCTCCGAAAGAGCATGGCACGGCGGCCTAAAACACCCCGCTTGTAGTAGAATAAAATTATCGCCAATCCAATTTGCGAAAAAATTAAGGAGCAAAATAATGAAGAAGAGTATCTTTATCATTCTGGTGATCGCCCTGCTGACGACTGCCCTGGTCGGCTGCGCCCCGCAGGCCGCCGTAGAAACCGAGACCCAGGCCACCCGCGTGGTATACCTGATCAACGGCGCCCTGGGCGACAATGCCTTCTACGATTCGGGCAAGGCCGGGCTGGATGCCATCGCCAAGCAATATGGTCTGGAAACCCGCACCATCGAATGCAACTTCGACGCCGCCAAATACGAACCTTCACTTCAGGCCGCCGTAGATTATGCCGATGTGATCTTTGTCATCTCTTACGGTTTCGAAGATCAGCTCAAAGCCATCGCCGATAAATTCCCCGAGAAAAAATTTATCAACCTCGACACCGTGGTTGAAAACAGCAAAAAGACCATCACTTCGGTGGATTACATCGAAGAAGAGAGCGCCTACCTAGCCGGTGTGGTTGCCGGCATGGTCACCACCGATACCAGCATCGCCAACGTCAACGCCGACAAAGTGATCGGTGTGGTGGGCGGCGATGTCGACCCCGTGGTCAGCGCTTTTGTGTACGCCTATGAAAACGGCGCCAAATCGATTGACCCCGAAATTAAGGTCGAGAAGAAAGCCCTGGGCGGCGCATGGGATGATTCGGCCAAGGGCAAACAGGCCGCGCTGCAGCTCTACGATCAGAAGGCCGATGTGGTCTTCCAGGTCGCCGCAGCCGCCGGCATCGGCGTTTTGCAGGCCGCCCGCGAACGCGGTCTGTATGCCATCGGGGTAGATACCAATCAGAACGATCTCGAGCCGGGTTTTGTGGTCGCCAGCGACATTAAGAACATCGGCAAATCGATTGAAGATATCTACAAGACCATTGCCGACGGCGCCTACAAACCGGGCGAGGTGATCAAGAGCGGCATCGCCAACGGCGGTGTGGATATCGCCCTCGAAGCCAA
>CAZQLE010000174.1:0-8493 GCA_964593905.1 uncultured Anaerolineaceae bacterium
CATATTGGCTGCCTCAGCTACGGCACCACCGCCACCATCAACACCACCCACCAGCGTTATCTCGAGGTCATTCCGCTCATCCCGCCTTATCCGGCAGCCGCACCAGGGGCCTATAACTTTGAAATTCAAATTTATCGCGGTTACTGGATGGTAAGCTGGTTTAAGAACGAGTTCGGTCTGCGCGAAGAACGGCTGGCCAACGAACGCGGCCTGCAGCCCGAAGACCTGTTCGATGAGCTGGTCCGCTCGGTGCCGCCCGGCTCGCAGGGGCTAATCTTGCAGCCCTACTGGTCGCCGGGGCTGCGCAACCCCGGCCCCGAAGCGCGCGGCGCCATCATCGGGTTTGGCGATGTGCACACCCGCGCTCATATCTACCGCGCCATTCTTGAAGGGCTGGCCTATGCCCTGCGCGAGGGCGCCGACCGCACCGCCCGGCGCAGCCACATCCCGATCACCGAACTGCGCATCGCCGGCGGCGGCAGCCAGAGCAGCGCCGCCATGCAGCTCACGGCCGATATCTTCGGGCTGCCCGTCTCACGCGCCCATGTGTATGAAGCCTCGGGGCTGGGCGCAGCCATCGATGCCGCCGTGGGTGTCAAACTGCACCCCGATTTCACCACCGCCGTCAAAGCCATGACCCACCCCGGCGATACCTTTGAGCCCGACCAGGCCACCCACCGCATTTATGACGAGTTGTATCACCGCGTGTATCTCGAAATGTATGGCAAGTTGAAGGGCATGTATAAAGAGATTCGCGAGATTGTCGGAAAAACAGAGCCGGGAAACAGCCGGTGAAACAACCCTCTTTGAATGACCGCCGCGGACGGGGTTGAGGCGCTGCTTTTTGTGTAAGCTTCGTATAATCAGACTTTGACAACTTATGGGGAATACCCTACAATAAATGCAGGCAGCGTGCCGGATGGCGCAAGCGCAATATCCCCGCTGCAAGTATTGAGCGTATCCGGTGCGCCCCCTGCCCAACAAGGCAGGCCGGGCGCTTTTTATTGGATGGAAAGGATGAGAACATGGAAAGCGGCATTAAAATCGCGCAAATCTGGGGCATTCCCATTCGGCTGCACCTGAGCTGGTTTGTCATCTTTGGCCTGGTCACCTGGTCGCTGGCGAGCAGTATGCTGCCCGCGGCCTACCCCAACCTGCCTGCCGCCGCCATCTGGGTCATCAGCGGGGTGACCAGTTTGCTGTTTGCGGCTTCGGTGCTGCTGCACGAACTGGGCCACGCCTATCTGGCGCTGCGCTCGGGTGTGCCGGTGCGCCAGGTGACGCTGTTCATCTTCGGCGGTGTGGCGCAGATCACCCGCGAACCGGCCACCCCCGGCGCCGAATTTCGCATTGCCATCGCCGGCCCGGCGGTCAGCCTGGCGCTGGCGGCTGTGTTTGGCGGGTTATACCTGCTGGACCGCCAGATCCCTCTGCTGGCAGCCCCCAGCGAATGGCTGGCGCGCATCAACCTGATGCTCGGGTTGTTCAACCTCATCCCCGGCTTCCCGCTCGATGGCGGACGGGTGCTGCGCGCCATTGCCTGGAAGCGCACCGGCAGTTTTCAACGCGCCACGCGCATTGCCACATCCAGCGGGCAGTTGGTGGCTTTTGGGTTTATCGGCCTGGGCATCTTCAACATCCTCAGCGGCAGCGGATGGTTTAACGGGTTGTGGCTGATCTTTATCGGCTGGTTCTTGCAAAACGCGGCCGCCAGCAGCTATGCCCATGTGACCCTCCAGCAAATGCTCAGCGGGGTGACCGTGGAACAGGTGATGAACCGCGATCTGGTCAGTGTTCCGGCCATCACCCGCCTCGATACCCTGATCAACGATTATGTTCTGCCCGGCGGGAGGAGGGTTTTTCTGGTGATGGATGAGAGCACCCACACCCTGCGCGGAATGCTCACCCTGGCCCAGGTGAACGCCATGCCGCGCGAACAGTGGCCGCAGACCACCGTGGGGCAGGCCATGCTGCTGCCCGAACAACTGGTAACGGTCAGCCCCGAAACCCCGCTGTTCAGCGCCCTCCAGCAAATGGATACCGCCAACGTGGCCCAGGCCCCGGTGTTAATCGGCCGCACGGTAGCCGGGCTGTTGCAGCGGGATGCCGTGCTCCATTATGTGCGCACCCGGGCCGAGGTGGGGCTTTAAGGCTGCCGGGGCTGCATCTCAATGACAGCCACCGGGCAGGCTGCCGCGCAAAGACCGCAGCCAATGCAGGCTTTTTCCAGCGCCAGATACGGCAGCGCGGGGACGGTTCCGGCCGGCGGTTGGTCCGCCGGGGCCAGGCGCACCGCACCCGTTGGGCAGGCCGCCACACAGATGCGGCAGGCGGTGCAGCGCGGGTAATGCCACACCGGCCGGGGCCAGTGAGCGCGCCGGGCAATGCGGGCCGCCGGGCTGCCGTCGGGCGCAAGCACCGCACCCGCGGCGCAGATGCGCCCGCAGGCCCCGCAGTTGATGCACAAATGCGCGGCAATCTGGTGCACCTCACCCCGCACGCCGCAGATTGCCTCCACCGGGCACACGCGCACACAGGCGGTGCAGCCTGTGCAGTTTACCGTAATGGTATGGCGCATCCATTCCCCCTGTGCGCAGCTCCGGTCATCCATGCCCGCCTTTCCAGTAAGAGCGGTGCGGCGATTCCAACCCCAGGTCGGTCAGGCGCTGAGCGGCAGGCGCGCCGGTGGTGGTATCCCAGCCCATTTCACGCCAGTAGAGCGGGACAAGCGCTTCCAATTCCACACTGCGCCCGCGGTTGGCGCCCCGTTTTTGCGGCGGGCGGCCCACCCCGCGCGGGTGAATCTCGGCCCGCAATGGCAGCCGTTCGCGGGCGTTGAAGGCCTGGCGCACATCCTGAATATGCTGCCCAATTTTCATATAGTCGTCAGGGGTGCACTGCCAGCCCATTGCGGCGTTCAGCCATTCAAAGACCGGCATACGATGCACCCCCAGAAATGCGCCAAAAAGACACACCCCCGCGCCGTTTAACACATTGCTAAAGCGCGAACAGGCCGCCGACATGGCCGCCTGCTCTACATCGGGCAGATAGCGGTCATTTTTGGGGTAAAACAACGCCGGCGGCGGCGGGACGTTCTTCACCTTGCGCCAGAGCTGAAACATCTCATAATACTGGAACGAGCCCAGGGTATGCCGCCCGGGGGTGGGTTCAACCACATAATGCAGGGCAAAACCGGGGTCGTTGCGCCCGTCGTGCATGGCCAGCTCACTGCCCCCGGCGTGAACGGCGTAGCGTTCGGCCGCCTGGCCAATGCGCTCGGCCGCCAGCCGCGAGCCGTCGGCCAGCAAATCGCCAATGCCTTCGCGGGCGATCATGCGTTCGATCAGCCAGCGCGCGGCCGGGGCGCTGCCCCAGCGCAGTTCGAGGCCGCCGGTCATCTCGGGTGTGATCAACCCGCGTTCGAAACATTCAAAGGCAAAGGCCGCCGTCCCCCCGGCCGAGATCGAATCCATCCCGGCGCGGTTGAGCAGCTCATTCATCTCAAAGATGGCGTCCAGGTCGTCAATCATCAACAGCCCGCCCAGCGCCAGCACGGTTTCATATTCGGGTTTGTGCGTCTCGCCGCTGCCCAGCGCACAGGTGCCGCCGCAGCCCACCGGGCACGAATAGCAGTGATACTTGGCCTGCTCGCGGGCGCGGATGCGGTCGGGGTCAAAGGCGCGCGATCTATCCGCCGGAAAGTCGGCCGATGAACCCGCCCAGTTGCGAATGGGCGCGTCGCCGGTCTCGATGCTAAACTGGTTCAGGCTGGTGGTGCCCCATTTGGTGATCAAGATCTTGTAGAGCATCCCATCCTGGCGCAGGGCCAGCGGCGCGCGGCGCATGACCGACCCCAGCACGCGCACCCCTTTCCCCGAAATAAACGGGGGTTGAAAACGGGTCTTGCGCTCAAAACCCGCGGTCAGGGTGCGCATCGCCGCCGGGTCGGCGGGGGTGATCAGGTGTGCGCCGTGCAGCACCAGCGCCTTAAGGCGTTTTGAACCCATCACCGCGCCCAGCCCCGAGCGGGCGGCCAGCCGGCCCTGATCGTTGACGATGCCGGCCATGCACGACAACCGCTCACCCGCCGGGCCAATGCAGGCCACCGCCGGTTGGCGTCCCTCGCTGCGCGACCAGAGCATCTGCTCGGTCTCGCGTGCATCCCGGCCCCACAGGTCATCGGCGGGCAGCAGCCGGGCTGCATCATGCTCCACCAGCAGATACACCGGCCGGGGGCTGATGCCGGTGAAGAAGATGCCGTCGTAACCACATTGTTTAATGGCCGGGGCCAGCGTACCGCCGCAGTTCGAATCGCCCCACCCGCCGGTCAGCGGCGACTTGGCCGAAACGATCCAGCGCCCGGTCATCAGCGAACCGGCGCCGGTCAGCAGCCCCGCGGTAAAACCGAGCACATTTTTGGGGCCCAGCGGGTCGGCCCCCACCGGAATGCGCTGGTAAAGCAGCCAGGCAGCCAGACCCAGACCCGCGAGAAAGTTCTCATACACCGTTTCAGGAATGGCCTCCGCGCGGCACTCCCCGGCGGTCAGGTCGACCCACAAAATTTTTCCCATGACAGCATTGGGCATGGTGGTTTCTCCAGAAGTTAAATCGTTAATACAGCCTGCGGCAACCCGGCGCCGGCCGGGGATGGGCCGTGAAAACCTGGCTATATGATATCACCGGAATGACTTTTGCCGTATTTTCGACCTGGCCGCCGCTGACGGCGGTGATCCAGCACATCCGCCAGGGTCGGGGGTTACCCCCTAAGTGTGACTGAATACCTCATCAAAGAAATCCACGATGCTTTGCCAAAAATTTTCGCCTATCTTCAAAGTGTCTTTTGCATCATCCACCGCTCTTCTTGTGCTTTGATTGCTGGCTTCTCTGTCTCCGGCAGACTGATTGGAGAAAGCGGTCAAAAATTGTGCAGCGATCGAAAGTTTGGCAAAAGCGGTACTGGCTTCCTTAATATGAAATTTGATATTGGAACCGTTAAAAAGCTCAATAAGCATTGTCCAGCGGTTAAAGCTCACAAATTCAATTTCTTCATAAGCGATTTTCCAACCTGCATTGCCAGACAAATCGAAGATCATCAGGTCTGTTGTCGTACCCACAATTTCGCCATACGTAATCTTGCGTTGGTCCCATTCAAGCAGCTTAATACACCACTCCGCCGAGGTGATCGGTATCGCAAAAACTGTTGTCTCCCAGTAGATCTCCGGATATTTGGCCTTGCAAAGGGATAAGCTTTTTTCATGTATCTTCCAGCCAATACCTTTATCGGCCCAAATCTTATTATAAAAATCAAACCCTGTCAGAAAATCCCACCATTCGTTGGCCAGCTCTTTTGTGACCCCCAGACGCGCCTCAGATAACTTCACCCCACAATTTTTACAAAATACAGCCTCAAATTTATTATCGGTCCCACACTGTTTACATTTATGGGTATCACCCACCATTGGCTGGCCACATTTTTGACAAAACTGAGCATCATCTGAATTTGCTGCTCCGCACGAAGCACAGCGAACAGAATAAGCGGATTCACTCATGTCTCACCCCTTTGGTACTGGCAAGCGCCCGGCAGTGAATATACGGGTTTCTTGACCGGCATAGATCTACGTTGATGCCGAACAGATCGCAAATTGGGAAAAAGCTCTTTGATGATCATTATCCGTTTTTTAAAAAATTTTGCAACAACCGTACTGCCGCTGCCCGGCAGTTTCTTGCCGTCGGGAGGGGCCGAGGGCGGGTCTTCGTGTGAAAACCCCCAGACCCGCCCCCTCTTTTTCTTGTATAAATATCGTCTTTAGACTATCATAACCAGCGTGGAGAAAAAAATTTTTGTTGTTCTCAATCCAGCGGCCGGTTTTGCCGCCGACCCGCAGCGGGTGCGCCGCAAACTCGAAACCTGGCAGGAAGCCAACCCGTGCCAGATTGAAATTTACGAGACCCGTGAAGACGAAGACCTGACCGCGGTCGTTCAACACGCCGTGCGCAGCGGCGCAGATATCATTGCCGCGGCCGGCGGCGACGGCACCATTTCGCTTGTCTCGGCCGGGATGATCAACAGCCCCGTGCCGCTGCTCATTCTGCCCACCGGCACGGGCAACCTGCTGGCGCACGAAATGGGTATGCCCGGTGATCTGCACCGCGCCCTCGATCTGATCCACGGCGGCAGTCACACCCTGCAGCTCGATGCCATGTCGATCAACGGCCGGCACGGGGTATTAAACATGGGCGTGGGCTTCAGCTCCAACCTCATCAAAAATACTGCCCGCAAAGACAAACGCAAATTTGGCATTCTGGCTTATTTTGCCGCCGCGGTGCGGGCTTTGCTCGGTTTGCAGCCCTATAGCTTTCGCCTGACCGTGGATGGCAAGAAGTTTGTCATTCGCGCCTCAGAGATTTTTGTCGCCAACGGCGGGCTGCTGGGCATTAAGCTGCCCTTTGAAGATTTCAAGATCCTGCCCGATGACGGCCGGGTGGACCTGTTTGTCATTCGCGCCCGCACCCTGGGCGACTATCTCGAAATGTTGTGGTACATTCTGCGCGGCAAGCCGCGCTCTTCACGCAAAATGTTTTACATCCAGGCCGCCGAAGAGATCCTCATCCAGTGCAACAAACGCCTGCCCGCCCAGGCCGATGGCGAAGTGATCGGCGAGACCCCGGTACAGATCAAGGTGCTGCCGCGCGCCGTGCCCGTGCTGTGCCCCGATAAAGGCGAAACCGCCGAGCCCCTGCGTGAACTGATCCGCAGTTGGATGATCCGCCCGCTGGGTTGATGCGGTTATAATAGGGGCATATCTCCTTAAAGAAGGACACAATCATGACAACCAACCGCTTCCTGGATGCGCTTAACCACACTGCCGCCCCGCTGGTGATCGACGGTGCGACCGGCACCAATTTGCAGGCCCGCGGGCTAACACGCGGCGCCCCCGGCGAGACCTGGGTGTTGGAGAACCCACAGGAAATTTTGCGTCTGCACCGCGATTTTCTCACCGCCGGTTCGAATATCATCCTCACCTGCACCTTTGGGGCCACGGGTTTGCGTCTGGCGCACCTGGGGCTGGCCGAACGCGCCGCCGAGGTGAACCAGAAAGCCGCAGCCCTGGCGCGTGAAGCCGCCGCACCATTTGGCGCGCTGGTGGCGGGGTCCATCGGCCCCACCGGGCAGATGCTCAAACCCCTCGGCCCGCTGGAACCCGCCGAAGCCGAGGCCGCTTTTGCCGCCCAGGCCCAGGCGCTGGCCGCCGCCGGGGTGGACCTGCTGGTGGTTGAGACGCAGTTTGATCTGGCCGAGGCCGAGCTGGCCGTCAAAGCCGCCCTGGCCACCGGGCTGCCGGTGGTGTGTTCCTTCAGCTATGACCGCGGTGTGCGCACCATGATGGGCGTTAAACCCGGCCAGATGGCCGAAAAATTCAGCGTCCCCGGTGTGGCCGCGCTGGGCATCAACTGTGGGCGCAGTCTGGAAGAAAACCTGAAAGTGCTGGCCGATCTGCGCACTGCGACCAGCCTGCCGATCTGGTTCAAACCCAACGCCGGGCTGCCAATCACCGATGAACACGGCCAGACCCATTACAGCCTGACCCCGGCCGAAATGGGCGCGCAGGCGCCGGGCTGGGTGGCTGCCGGGGCGCGGCTGGTGGGCGGCTGCTGCGGCACCAGCCCCGAACATCTGGGTGCCATTGCACAGGCGGTTAAAGCGTAAAAAGCGCTTGCCACCGGGCCCAATTTCAACACAACAGTGCGTTTGATAAAAAGCTGTATGGCTTTTATTGAACGCACTGTTTTTATTCCCCCGGCAAGCATTTCGCAGGTTGAGTAGAGGGGCATCAAAGCGGCTGTTTTTAAGACGCTCGTTTGCCCCGAAACCCAACAGCAGGTACGAGCGATACCCGTTGGGTTTCGGGGGGATGGGCATTATTGGTGGATGGTTCGGGTATGCCCCCCCTCAACCCAACCTACCACCCGGCATGACACGAACAAAAGCACATGTCATTCTGAGCCGCAGCGCAGCGCAGGCGAAGAATCTCTACCCATGCGGGCTGCGGCAAGCATTTCGTAGGTTGGGTTGAGGGGCATCAAAGCGGCTGTTTTTAAGACGCTCGCTTGCCCCGAAACCCAACAGCAGGTACAAGCGGTTGCCATGCCGGGGAGGGCAACCGCAGAGTGGTTGGCGTTTCAGACCTTCAACATTCCCACCCCGCGAAACCACACCGCCGCGCGGGCGATGGCAGCTTCAACCGGCGTCTGGGGCAGGCCCAGCTCGGCCACCGCGCGGGCCGGGCTGTAAAAGTGGTTCACAAAACCCAGCCGCGCCAGCGCGCTGTTCACGGCCGCCTCGCGCCCGCTCAGGCGCTCCCACAAATCGCCGGCCGCCCCCAGAGCGCAGACAGCAGCGCGCGGCACACGCAGCCCGGGGGTATGCCGCCCCAACACTTGCTCGATCAGCATAAAAATCTGGTCATAACTCAAATTCTCATTCCCCAGAAT
>CAZQLE010000175.1:0-8489 GCA_964593905.1 uncultured Anaerolineaceae bacterium
ATCCAGTTTTCTGGCGGCAGTAACCAACGCCCGCCCGAAAATTGCCGATTATCCGTTTACAACCCTGGAACCCAACCTGGGTGTGTCGGAATTGGATATCAATCATGTGCTGGTTCTAGCCGATATTCCGGGCCTGATCGAAGGTGCGCACCAGGGGGCCGGTCTGGGTGATTCGTTCCTGCGCCACATTCAGCGTACGCGGGTATTGATCCATGTGTTGGACGGCATGGCAGAAGACCCGGCCGCAGATTTTGACCAGATTAACGCCGAGATGGCGCTGTTTGATGCGGCGCTGTCTAAAAAACCGCAGATTGTTGTATTCAACAAAATGGATATGCCTGAGGTGCAGGAGCGTTTTGAAGCGGTTAAAAAAGCAATTAAGAAGCGCGGGCATGAATTAATTCCGATCTCTGCCGCCGCACGCGATGAATTGAAACCCGTGTTATGGAAAGCCTACGAACTGTTGCAGACTGCACCAGAACCCGAAGCCGTGGTTGAACTGCCGGTATACCGGCCTGAAGAAGATCCGCGCCAGTTTACGATTGAACGCGCTGAAGATGGCGATGGCTGGGTTGTGCGCGGTGCGTCGATTGAACGGGCGGCAAAAATGACCTTCTGGGAATATGAAGGTTCGGTGCGCCGTTTCCAGCGTTTGATGGAAACGCTGGGTGTGGAAGTTGCGCTGCGTAAACTGGGCATTGAGAACGGTGATACCGTGTATATTGGGGATGAAGCCGAACTGGAATGGCTGGATTGAGCGATGAACATCGGCATTTTTGGCGGAACTTTTGACCCGCCGCATGTCGGTCATCTAATTTTGGCCGGTGAAGCGGCTGACCAGCTTAACCTGAATAAGGTTTTGTGGGTGGTAACGCCCAACCCGCCGCATAAGCGCACCCAACCGATCAGCCGGGCAGATCAGCGCGCCCTTCTGGTTCAGGCCGCAATTGAGGGAGATGCGCGGTTTGAGCTTTCGCGGGTGGATCTTGACCGGCCCGCTCCCCATTATTCGGTTGATACGGTTCGATTTATTGCCGCAGAAAACCCCGCAGCAAACCTGTTTTTTCTCATTGGCGGAGATTCTTTGCGCGATCTGCCCACCTGGCATCAACCTGAGCTGTTGACCAGGCTGGTGAGCGGATACGGCGTTTTGCGCCGCCCGGGGGCCGAGTTTGACTTGCCCTCCCTGGAGCATTTGATCCCCGGTGTGTCAAAAAAGATTAATTTTATTGACACACCCCAGGTGGATATTTCGGCCAGGGTAATTCGCCAGCGAATTGCCGCCGGCAGGCATTTCCGTCATTTTTTGCCGCCCCGCGTCTATGAACTGATTGAGCAGCAGCGCTGGTATCAAAAATAAGCGGGTGCGGTGCGTCTGGTCGGCAGGGCGTTTTCTGTGTAATCTGTGCCGCTGCAAAAATAATTAACACCCCCTCAGATTGATAGACTTGAGGGGGTGCTTTTGATCGTGCTGCGTAAATTTATTTCTGGATGAGATCCAGGTTCCCGACGCCCATATCCACTGTGATGATCAGTTTGGGGCCTGTGCCTTCGGAGCGGTATGTGTTTCCATCAATGGACCAGGTTCCGCTGGGGTTGATATTATTCAACCCGCCCGAGATGCGCACTTCGGCCGGAACCCCATCGGGGATGGTGATCTTTACATTGCTGACCCCGCTCGAAATGCGGACATTGCCATCTTGTTGCAGCTTGCCTGAAAAATCAAGCGTGTAAGAACCGGCGCCCGATTTGAACACCATATCTTTAAAGTTGGCATTTGCAAGACCCGTCAATTCGACCGCGGAAGTGCCGGTTGAATAAGAAAACAGATTCATGGTTACCGGGTTTACTTTGTCAAAGTTCATTGCGGTGCTGCTGGCGCCGTCATTCACTTCGAGGCGTGTCAGCGCAACGCCGCTCAGGTCAAAGTCACCTTCATAAGCGCCGGCATGGATGGTTAATGCAATGGGGGTTGTCCCGAGCTTAAGCGTCCAGAGGTTCTCTGTGTTTTTGGGTGGGATGCCGCTGATATTGGTTTCTTGCCGAATTTCGACCACGCCGTTGTTGCGGGTGATGGTCGGCTTCCACTGCTCAACATTGTAGCGGATCTCACCTTCCACCAGGCCCGCAGCGCCGGGTTCAAGGTTCAGTTTGCCTGCTCCTGTGGTCAGAATCAAACGGGTTTCTTCTCCGGCTGCCGGGGCCGGCTCATTGACCGAAAACAGGGTAGGCTCAATCTGACGCATTTTGGGCAGGTCGATATTCACGCCGCAGGCCAGACTGACCAACGCCATGACAAGTATGACAACAAGAATGGAGCGAGTTTGTTTTTTCATTTTCAAAATCCTTTTGCTTGAGATAACCAGAGGCGGACGTTTTTATACGCCCGCCTCTGTGAATAGGCTAAAAACTTGCAGGCGGTTCAGGGTTTGGAGCGGCCGGGGTAAGGGCCGGGGGTGTCGATTTCAGGGGGACCACGGTGCCCATCTTGGAATAGATGACGGCGCCTAACCCGATCATTGAGGCCAGCAGCGGGAGGATCCAACCACAGGGGATCCAACTGATTGCGGCTGCGACCAGTGAGATGGTTAGGGTGCCTACTCCGGCCGAGACTGCGGGCGCCCAATCCATTTTCAGGCTGGCCGACAGGCGTTTGCCCAGCTCAAGACCGATGGCGATCCAGCCGAAGGCCAGCGCCGCGAGCAAGACCAGCAAGCCGATGATGCTGATGGGGGCCAAAATAATGGTAATAGCCAGGATCACCAGTAAACCGGGAGCTGCAACCACGGTGAGCAGCCCGAGCGCCCCCGACATCACCGGTTGCAGGGCGATTGTCTCGGCCACCCGTTCTGTGGGCCGCCCAAGAAAGAGCACAATCACCACTGCCAGCGCCGCCAGCGCAATGGCCTGGAAGAAGACCCACAGCACCGAACCAATGGCCTGCAACCCCTGGCTAAAAAATGTTCCGCTGACCGGGTTGGCAATATTCGGCACCTTGAATCCCAGGCTGTCGGGGCTTTCGATGGATACACTGCCAGAGATGACCGTGTTTTCAGAGCGGCGAAGTGTTCCGCCGACGGCGCTAACGTCGCCCTGGACGTTTGCAGTATCTGAAAGACGGGCTGTTCCACCGATGATGAGTACGTCACCGTTAATTTTTCCGTCTACGTCCAATGAACCGCCGGTAACAACGACATTGCCGTTGACGACTGCACTGTCTTCGATGAGTGCGCTGCCGCCCAGAATGACCAGGTCACCATCCAGCGTCTGGTTGGCGGGCAAGCGATAACTTCCACCGAAGACTACTTTGCCGTCTCCTTCCGGTGTCTGGGCAAATGCCTGAGTCGGAAATGCCAGGCTGAAAGTAAAAACCAACGCCAGCAAGATGAAAAGTTTTGATAATAGTTTCATTTTTGAAATACTCCCTGTGCTGCGATCCGCCACATGCTAAACAACCAGACCGATACCACCACTGCCAGAGCAGAGGTGCCAATGATCCAGGATGTGATCGTCAGAATCGCGGGTTGCGAACGAACAAAATTCCACACAAAAGCTTCCAGCGCGCCCATTTGCACAATGATGTTACCGACCACTTCAAGGATCGAACTGAGGATGCGCGCAGGAGAGGTTGAAAGGAAGAGAACGACGGTGAGCAGCAGCAAGGTCCCAAAGGCGGCTGATCCTAAAAAGAACAACAACCTGCGGACCATCCGCTTTTGCTGGAGGGCCAGACGGCGGGCAAAATCGTTTTGCCAGCGCTGCGTAAACCCTGGCTTCGGTGAAACCATCGCGACAGATTTGAAACAAGCTTCTACCGAATGAAGGTCTTGCCGCAGCCTTGCGCAGTCGGGGCAAAGCGAGAGGTGTGCCTCCAGCTCTTGCTCCTGGATGGGGGTGAGTTCTTCTTCAAAAATCCAGTTCTCAAAAGGCTGGTGATTCATGGCGGTTCCTTTCGGCACAGGTGGTTTCTGGCTGAGATGCTTGCCAGCTCTTGGCCAGGGTTTGCCTGGCGCGGAAAAGGCGGCTCTTCACAGCACTGACGGTGAGGTGCAAGGCATCAGCAATTTCTTGATCCGAAAAATCGTACCAATATTTTAGTGCAACTGCTGAACGGTCTTGCGGGTTCAGCGATTTTAACAAGCTGCGCAAGCGGTTATCCTCTTCTGATCGCGATGCGCTGCTCTCGGGGTCGGGAGCGTGATCGGCGATCATTTCCTCAAAGGCGTCATCGATCGAAAAGGTCGGCATTTTGCGCCGGCGGTGTTGATCGATGCAGTAATGAGCAGCGATTGAAAGCAGCCAGGTGGTGAAAGAACGGTCTCGGTCATACCGATCCAGCGCCTGATAAGCGCGCCAAAAAGTCTCCTGAGCTGCATCTTCCGCCTCCTGGGGGTCACCCAACATGCGGTAGCACAGGTTAAAGACCGGGGTTTGGTAGGCCTCGACCAATTCTGTAAAGGCGTCCGGGTCGCCGTGTAATGCGGCTTGCAGCCGGGCTGCTTCAAAGTTACTCACCAGAAACTCCTGTTCCTTATTTATTTTCTTACTCAAATATACGCGTTGATTTCAAAAAGGTTGCATGTGTTTTTTTGATTGTAACCTATCGTCAGAATTTAATTGATTGTAAAATGGAAGGGTGCGAGACTGGCGCTGTGCAACCGTGGCCCTATCCAGCTTTGGATTGATTTCGGGAGTTTTTCATGCAGCTTAGAATTTCGGGACGTTGGTTTCTTGACCCCAAAGACCGGCGGGTTTTGTTGCGAGGGGTTAACCTGGGGGGGAGTTCAAAGCTGCCTTATTTTAAGGACGGCGAAGGCCGCGACCCCGCCTGGCTTGCCCCACAGCGCAGTCCGACTTTTGTGGGCCGGCCCTTTCCCATTGGCGAAGCCGATGAGCATTTTCGGCGGCTGGCGGGGTGGGGCTTTAACTGCCTGCGTTTGCTGACCACCTGGGAAGCGGTGGAGCATGGCGGACCAGGCCTGTATGATGAAGCTTACCTGGATTATTTTGCGCGGGTGGTGAAAAAAGCCGCTGAATACGGGCTGTTTGTGTATATCGACCCGCACCAGGATGTGTGGAGCCGCTGGTCGGGTGGTGACGGCGCGCCCGCCTGGACGCTGGAATTGACCGGGTTTAATTTGAAGAACCTGGATGCGGCTGAAGCAGCGGTCACCATGGCCGGGCGGTACCCTGATTACGATCCCATGATCTGGGTGAATAACAACCGGCGGCTGGCGGCGGGGACGATGTTCACCCTGTTTTTTGCCGGAGATCGTTTTGCGCCGCAAACGCGAATGGAAGGCGCCCCTGTTCAGGGGTATTTGCAGGATCATTTTATCGCCGCAATGCGCCAGGTGGCGCTGCGTTTGCAGGGTCTGAATCATGTTTTGGGGTTTGGGCCGCTGAATGAACCCAATGCCGGGTTTATCGGTTTGCCCAGCTTGAGCCAGCCGTTGTTTTTTAAGCAAAAAGGCCCGGCGCTCACCGGTTTTGAGGCGTTGTATATTCCGGCCGGTTTTACAACTGAAACACCGTTGAATAAACTGGAGGGCTTTTCGCTGCGCCCGGATGGTACGGTGGTTTTGAACCCCGGTAAGGTATCGGCCTGGCAAACCCCACAGCGCGATATCTGGCGCGCCCACGGCGTTTGGGATTTGGATGGGCGTGGTCGGCCGGTTTTGTTGCGGGACGATTATTTCAGCGGGGCCAGATTTTTTGAAGACGGGGTGCGTCCGTTTTCGCTGCGTTTTGCGCAGATGATGGCCGAAATTGAGCCAGCCTGGGCGCTCTTTGTAGAGGGTCAGCCCGGTTCAACAGAGCGCTTTAATCTCCCGGCCAGAATGATGGCGGTGAATGCCAGTCACTGGTATGATCAGCCCACCTTAATGACCGGGCATTATGACCCTGATCTGGGCTATGACTGGTTTGAGCGCAGATCTGTTTATGGGCGTGAAAATGTTCGTCGTTCGATCTCGGACCAGATTGGTTTTTTGCGGCAGCTATCGCAGACCGATCAGGGTGAGATTCCAACCCTGATCGGAGAATTTGGCCTGCCCTATGATCTGGATGGCGGCGCGGCCTATCGCAGCGGTGATTTTTCGGCCCAGATTGAAGCGGCCGACAGTTATTATGCCGCGCTGGACGAACACCTGGTGCACGCGGCCCAGTGGAACTATACAGCGGATAACAGCAATGCATGGGGTGATCAATGGAACCTGGAAGATTTGTCTATCTTCAGCCGTGATCAACAAAGCGAACCTGACGACCCAGACAGCGGCGGGCGGGGTCTGGCGGGGTTTGTGCGCCCCACACTGCGCGCCTGCGCTGGTCTGCCGCTGGCGCAGCGCTTTGACCGCGAAAGCGGCGCCTTTACCCTGAAGATCGACGCCGACCCTGATCTGCTGGCCCCGACAGTGTTGTTCGTGCCCCGGCTGCAATATCCCGACGGCCTGGACGCGCGGGTAAGCAGCGGAACGGTGGATTATGACCCCCTGACCCAGGAAATGGTCTGGTATCTCGATGAACCGGGAGAGCAGATTTTGCAAATTTTTCGTCATCCAGAAGAATACTATGGAGTAGATTGACATGGATTTTGACCGCCCTCATCGACGAATGAACCTGTTGACCGGGCAATGGGTGCTGGTATCGCCTCACCGCGCCCGCCGGCCCTGGTTGGGACAGGTGGAGAAGACCCCCGCTGCCAGCCTGCCCGCGTATGACCCCACCTGTTACCTGTGTCCTGACAATACGCGCAACACCGGCCAGGTTAACCCGCCTTATAGCGGCCCGTTTGTGTTTGATAATGACTTTGCGGCGCTGCTGCCCCCGGAAGAGGGCGTGGATTTGAAAGAAAAGACAGATGGCCTGCTGACCGCCGAAACCGAAACGGGGTTTTGCCGGGTGGTGTGTTTTTCGCCGCGCCACGATCTAACCCTGCCCGAACTGCCGCTAGAAGCGGTTGAGCAGGTGATTCGCACCTGGGCGGACGAAACACAGACGTTGGGAAGTCGGGATCATATCCGATATGTGCAGGTGTTTGAAAACAAGGGCGCAATGATGGGCTGCTCGAACCCGCACCCCCACAGCCAGATCTGGTCCTCGGGGCATATCCCCAATGAGCCGGCGGTGGAACTGGAGCGCATGGCTGCCTACCGGCGCGAGCACGCTGGCTGTTTGCTGTGTGATTATGCGGCTCTGGAGCAAAAGGACGGCCGCCGCACAGTGGCCGAAAATGCTGAATTTCTGGCAGTGGTGCCGTTTTGGGCGGTGTGGCCGTTTGAGATTCTGGTGATTTCCAAACGACATCTGGGCTCGTTGGGCGACCTGGCCGCGCCGGAAGTGCGCGGGCTGGCCGATATTCTTAAACAGGTTACCACCCGCTATGACAACCTGTTTGAAATCTCTTTTCCCTACTCGATGGGCTTTCACCAGACCCCCTGCGACGGGCAGGCATACCCGGACCATCATTTTCACGCTCATTTTTATCCGCCGCTGCTGCGTTCGGCGACGGTGCGCAAGTTTATGGTCGGGTTTGAGATGCTGGGCATGCCCCAGCGTGATCTAACCCCCGAGACTGCGGCCGAACGGCTGCGTGGGTTGAGCAGTGTGCATTACAAACAACGAGGCTAGAAAAAGTAACCGGTGGGGAAACCCCACCGGTTTTGTGTGTGTGTAATGTTGGGGCAGGGAGCGCTCCGGTTGGGAATGCTCCCTGCGGATGTTAGGATGGCTAATCGAAAACGATTTCTTCTTTGCCGGTCAGCTTATCTTGAATGCGCTGGACGACGATATCGAGATGATGGTCTTTGTGGACGAAGTCCAGGTCATCGGTGCGGATGGTGAGCACCGGGCAAAGATCAAAATTGTTGATCCAGTCGTGATAAAAGGATTCGAGCAGGGTGAGGTAATCGGCCGAGATGCCGCTTTCCATATTGCGGTTGCGCTGGTGGATGCGCTCCATCAACACCGGCACCGGGGCCTGAAGATAGATCAATAAGGAAGGGGCGGGCAGACTGCGCACCACCAGGTCGAAGACCTTGAGGTAGGCCTGGTAGTCTTGGTCGGTGAGATTTCCCATGGCATTGAGGGCGCGGGCAAAGATAAAGGCATCTTCATAGATACTGCGGTCGATAATGGCGTTTTCAGGCGCTTCCCACAGGTCGAGATGCTGCTGGGCGCGGTGACCGAGAAAGAAGACCTGCAGGTGGAAAGACCACTTGCGCATATCGGCATAGAAATCGGACAGATAGGGGTTCTCGTTGACCGATTCGTAGGCAGAGCGCCAGCCCAGGCGGGCGCCGATGCGCTGGGTGAGTGAGGTTTTCCCGGAGCCAATGTTTCCGGCGAGCAGCAGTAAACGTTTTGCCATGCGTTCTCCTTAGCGGGTGGGTGAAGTAAACTAAAAAGAATTATATCTTAGTATAATTGAGCCTATGTCTTCATTTGAACCCAATTCACCCTACCGGCGGCTTGCCCGCACCCTGGATGCC
>CAZQLE010000176.1:0-8376 GCA_964593905.1 uncultured Anaerolineaceae bacterium
TTATTGATATAAATAGGGCTGTTGGGGTTCAAGAACCGGTTCAATGGTTTCAGCCTGCACCACCGGCACCTGTTTCCCTTCGCGCGCTTCCATCGACAATGTTCCCCGCACCCTTACCCAGGTATTAGCGGGCATCGCAGTCGCTTCGGGCCACTCCACTTCCATGCCAATGGCCATCGCGTCTGCCACACAACAGGTGAGGGTGAAGCGGCCAACCAGAAAACGGTCTTCCTTCAACCGCAAATCATGAAAAACAAACCCGGTTACATCCACCTGCTGACCGTTCAACACAGATAGCGCGGCTTCATCCTCAAACAACCGCAGCCAGTCTAGAACAGAGCGCTGTTCAGAGGGCAGGGCCGCAAGCTCTGCGCTGATCCCCCCGCTGCGGCTGGCCACCCCATCCACCGTCATGCCGCGTGCCGCCGCCGCCACGCTGCCCAGAGGGCGCACCGGAACCAGCACCCCCAGGACCAGCGGAATGACCAGCCAGATCAGGTTCCGTTTTCGAAAAGCGCCATGTTCATGATCGGGGTGATGATGAGCATGATCGCTGTCAGCTTCCGCCGGGTTTTCACCGGCCTCAGAAACCGGCTTACGGCCCGCCATCAACGACTGGGCAGCCGCCAGCAGCAGCACTGCCGCCATTAACACCAAAAAGACAAACCGCCGGTTGATATACAGCAAAATCGTGCCGTCATAAACTTTAAACAAAAAGAAGAAGCCCAGACCGGCCAGCAGAAGCGCTTGCAGAATCCGATAACCTCTGTTTTCCATATTTCTCACCTAATAAACCACCAGAATATTCATCACCAACCCGGCCAGAAGCGAAAGCAGCAGCGGGATTAAGACCAGGTACAAGACGGTTCGCCGCTTGAAGACCCGTAAATACATCAGCACACTTTTAATATCCACCATCGGCCCAAAAACCAGAAAGGTGAGAATCGATCCGGTGGAAAAAGTGCTGGTAAACGCCAGTGCAATAAACGCGTCCACCGTTGAGCAAATGGATAAAATGGCCGCCAGAGCTGCCATAATCAACGGAGAGAGCGCCGGACCGCTGCCAACGGCCAACAACACACTTTGCGGCACAAAAGTCTGTAAAAGCGCCGCCAGAAGCGCGCCCGCAACCAGAAACCGGCCCATTTCAACAAACTCATCTGCGGCAATGGTAAAAACCCGCTGCAAGCGGAGTGTAAATCGATCCTGGCTGGGGGTTGCAGATGAATCAGGCAGATTGCCGGAAGGTTGCAAAACCGGGCGCAGCACCTGAGCAGGGTCGGGTTGCAGCGAAAATAAAGCTCCGGTGATCACGGCAATTGCCAGCGTGATCCCAATTCGGCCCCAGAAAATTGGGCTAAACCCGAATGCCGACAGGGTAGAGGCAATGACAATCGGGTTAATCACCGGCGCAGCCAGCAGAAAAGCAATCCCCACCGGCAGCGGCAGCCCTTTTCGCATCAACCGACGGGTCAACGGCACCACGCCACATTCACACACCGGAAAAAACAGCCCCATCAGGCTGCCAGCCAGCGCCCCGCTAAGACCGCGCTTGGGGATCATTTTCAAAAATGCGGTGGTGTCCAGAAATTCTTCAACCAGACCCGAGGCCAGCGTGCCCAGAAGCAGATAAGGCGCCGCCTCAATGAAAATTCCTAAAAACACGGCCGTAAAGCCATACAGGTGTTCCACCGAAAAACGGGCCGCACCCCGGGCCGAGAATACCCAGACTGCCAGAACCAGCAAAACCAGACCGGCTAAAAACACATTTCGTAAATGTGCGAACCGCCGAGTGCGTAAAGATATTTGCACCTTATTCAATCGTCTTGCTCCACAATTTTCTTGCAAAAAAGGACCCTCACGCAGAGCCCTGTAAAAGCCAGGGGCGGGATGTTAACCCCGCCCCGGTTGATACGTTTACTGGTGCAACCCAGTGTGGATGTGATTGTTCAGGCCAACAGGCCGATTATGGATTTCGGGTTGCAGTGGCGCTGGCAGCGGCCGTGGCAGCAGTGGTTGCCTGCGCCGCCGGGGTAACCGAGCCGGGCTGAGGCGTGCTGGAAGGCGCCACAGTGCGCGTGGGGGTCACCAGATTGACCCGAATGGACAGTTTATCACCGGCGCGCAATGTGTTCACATTGGTGATCTTGTTGTCGGTGATGATCGCTTCTTTGGTGGTGTTGAATTTGGAAGCGATGAGATCGAGGGTATCACCCAATCGCACCGTATATTCGATCTTGGTGCCGCGGGCAATGTCGCTCGGCAAAGGCGTTTCGGTCGGAAGCTCCTGGTTGGGAGCCGGGATCAAGATTTTATCTCCGGGGGCAATCGGGCAGGCGCCGCCGAAATTATTGATCGCCAGCAAAACCTCAAAATCGACTTCGAAGGTCTGTGCGATTTCCCAGCAGTTGTCATTCTCCTGAACCGTATATTCCTGCGGCCCGGTGGCAGTGGGGGTTTGGGTGATGGTGGGTGTGACGGTTTCGGTGGCGGTCAGGGTCGGGGTTGCCGAAGGAACGGTTGCCGTTGGCGTAAAGGTATTCGTCGGTGTGGGGGTCCTGGTTGCAAACAGCGAAATACCGCTGCCCGACCCCGAAAGCCAGATGATGAGGATGACAATCCCCACAACAACCAGCAGCCCTGCCAGACCCCAGATGAGGAATGGCATCATTTTTTGCCGCTTTTGGAATGAGTCGATCACACTTTGAGGTGAATTTTTTTCTGTCATATCGTTTCCTGTTGCTTGTACCCTGCGCAGCAGAAGAAAGCAAGTTCATCTCGGCTAACGCGGGCTGGATAGTGGATTCTAACTGGATCTAACCCGAATTAAAGAATTTTACCCGAGTTTTTCAGATTGTGACAGAACATGACTATCCCGGATATATTTGTCAAGAAACTGACCGGTATAAGATTCGGATACCTGGCAGATTTCCTCGGGGGTTCCACTGGCAATCAACCACCCGCCCCGGTCGCCGCCTTCCGGGCCCAGGTCCAGGATATAGTCAGCAACCTTGATAATATCCAGATTATGCTCGATGATCAAGACAGAATTGCCGTTATCCACCAGACGCTGCAAGACCTCGATCAGTTTGTGCACATCGGCAGCATGCAGCCCCACCGAAGGTTCATCCAACACATACAACGTTCGCCCGGTGGCCCGCCGCGAGAGTTCTTTGGATAACTTCACCCGCTGCGCTTCGCCACCAGATAAAGTCGGGGCCGGTTGACCGATCTTGACATAACCCAGCCCCACCTCGGTTAAGAGTTGCAGCTTTGAAAGGATCGCCGGAAAAGCGGCAAACACTTCCAAACCACCTTCCACGGTGGTATCCAGCACATCGGCAATCGAATACCCCTTAAACTTCACTTGCAGCGTTTCGCGGTTAAACCGGGCCCCGTGGCACACATCGCAGGGCACGTACACATCTGGCAGAAATTGCATTTCAATTCTTAATTGGCCCTGCCCCTGACATGCCTCACACCGCCCGCCATGCACATTGAATGAGAACCGCCCGGCTTTATAGCCGCGCATCTTGCTCTCGGGCAATTCGGCATACAGCTTGCGAATTTCATCCCAGATGCCGGTATAGGTGCCGGGGTTCGAACGCGGGGTGCGGCCGATGGGAGACTGATCAATATTGATGATCTTGTCAATATACTCCAGGCCTTCAATCCGCTCATGCTGACCCGGATGAGTGTGCGCGCCATGCAGTTCATGCGCCAGGGCGCTGTAGAGAATATCGTTCATCAGGGTCGATTTACCGCTGCCCGAGACGCCGGTGATGCACACCAGCTTACCCAGGGGGATCTCAACCGTCAGATTTTTAAGATTATTTTCCGAAGCCCCCACCACGGTCAGATGTTTACCATTACCGGTGCGGCGCTGCTTCGGGATGGGCACTTCCTTGCGGTGTGAAAGGTAGGCCCCGGTTAAAGATTCTTCCGAGGCCAGAATCGCTTCCACCGGCCCCTCGGCAATTACCCGGCCGCCATGCTCACCCGCGCCCGGTCCAAGGTCCACAATCCAGTCGGCCGTGCGGATGGTCTCTTCGTCATGCTCCACCACCAGCACCGTATTGCCCAGATCGCGTAGATGCTTTAGGGTCTCCAACAGCCGGTCATTGTCGCGCGGGTGCAGCCCAATGGAGGGTTCATCCAACACATATAACACCCCCATCAACTGCGAGCCAATCTGGGTTGCCAGACGAATGCGCTGCGCTTCGCCGCCCGAAAGCGAACCCGCCGGGCGGTGAAGGGTCAGATAATCTAACCCCACATTAACCAGAAAACCCAGGCGGGCCAAAATCTCTTTCAAAATCCGTTCGGCAATCGCGCGGTGGCGCGGGCTGAGCGTGTGGTCGTCTCCGGCCAAACGGGTCGCCCAGTCCAACATCCGGTTCACCGGCCAGGTGGTAACCTGGATAATATTGCTGTCCAAAATGGTCACTGCCAGCGCCTCGGGCCGCAAACGGCTGCCAAGACAGGTCGGGCAGGGCTTGTTGGTCATAAACTCCGAGATTTTGTTGCGAATATAATCAGAGTTTGTTTCGCGGTAGCGCCGTTCCAGGTTGGGAATTACACCTTCAAATGCAGATTGAAAGGTCGATTTTCGTTCATTCCGGCTTTCAAAATGGACGGTAACTTCTTTGCCCTGGGTGCCATACAAAATCACCGCCAGCTTTTCCTTGGGGATATTCTTTACCGGGGCGTCCAGATCGATATGGTAAGCATGGGCCACCGCCTGGATCATTTGCCAGTAATATCCGCCCTCTTCGCGTGGGCCGTTCCATTCCATTGCAGCAATTGCGCCCTCGCATAACGAGCGGTCCATATCCGGGACCAGCAATTCAGGGTCAATCTCCAACCGGCTGCCCAGCCCCTGACAATCGGGGCAGGCCCCGTGCGGGGTGTTGAATGAAAAGGTGCGCGGCTCAATTTCGGTCAGCCCGGTGCCATGCTCGGGACAGGCCAGGTGCTCTGAAAACAACAGATCCTGGGCCGGCTCCACCGATAAATTCTGCGCAGTAAGGTACCCCTCACCCACCTTCAAGGCAGTCTCCACCGAGTCGGTCAGGCGCGAACGCATCTGGCGGGCGTCTTCATCCTGGTCGGCTTTTGAAAGCACCAGACGGTCTACCACGGCTTCGATGGTATGGATTTTATAACGGTCCAGGGTGATTTCTTCATCCAACGAGTAGACTGTGCCATCCACCCGCACCCGCACAAAACCGGCCTTGCGGATCTCATCAAACACCGCCTGGTAGGTGCCTTTGCGCGCCCGCACCACCGGAGCCAGAATTAACAACCGGGTTCCTTCAGGCAAAGATTCCAGCGAATCCACAATTTCCTGGGCAGATTGCTTGGTAACCTCACGGCCGCAAACCGGGCAATGGGGAATGCCGATGCGCGCAAACAACAGACGCAGATAATCATAAATTTCGGTCACCGTGCCCACGGTGGAGCGTGGATTGTGAGAGGTGGCCTTCTGGTCAATCGAAACCGCCGGCGATAACCCTTCAATTGCATCCACATCGGGTTTATCCATCTGACCCAAAAACTGGCGGGCATAGGCCGACAATGATTCAACATAACGGCGCTGGCCTTCGGCAAAAATGGTGTCAAACGCCAGTGAAGACTTGCCCGACCCTGAGAGACCGGTAATGACAACAAACTGGTCGCGAGGAATCTCAACGGTGATGTTCTTCAGGTTGTGCTGTCGGGCGCCAATAACACGGATTACATTTTTAGACATACTCACCTTCCCATCGCGGTGATTTAAATTTCTACTCAAACTTCCTCGCCAAAGCCATCTTTTGGCTGCAATGCAAGACCCTATTATACCGCAAACTAGATCAAATTTTCGATTTTAATGTCTGGTTCTCTCAGAATCGCCCTGCGGCACCACCTTCCGCCCGGCTGTTCGCAAAGCCGCCCGCCAGAAATGGCGCTAAGCTGTTCGCCCGCCAAAGGTGCACATCCTGTATAATCAAGAGAGTTTAGTCACCTACTGAGGAGTCTTCATGGAAGCTGAAATTTTACGTAAGCGCGCCATTCAAGCCTGGACAATGTACGACTGGGCGAATTCGGCCTTTGCGACCACCATTATGGCAGCCGTTCTACCGGTTTACTACGCCTCGGTTGCAGCCACCAACCTGGCGCCCAATGTCGCCACTTCTTACTGGGCTTTTACCACCTCAATTTCTGCCTTGCTGGCCGCGCTGCTTAGCCCAATTCTGGGCACGCTGGCCGATTTTAGCGCATCCAAGAAGAAGTTCCTTACCATCTTTATGTTAATTGGGGTCACCTTCACTGCCCTGCTGTATCTGGTTCAGAGCGGTGACTGGTTGATGGCCTCCATTTTCTTTATCTTTGCCAATATCGGTTTTGCCGGAAGCCTGGTGTATTACGATGGCCTGCTGCCTCACATCGCCAAACCCGAAGAAGTTGATCAGGTTTCTTCGCGCGGTTACGCCATGGGCTATATTGGCGGCGGCATTCTGCTGGCAATTAACCTGGCCATGATCATGGTCGTTCCGGGGTTCTTCCCGGCCGAACGCGAAGCTGAGATCGCCGGTCTGATGACCCGGCTGACCTTTGTGAGCGTGGCGCTGTGGTGGTTCATTTTTACCCTGCCGCTGTTGCGGCGCGTGCGCGAACCCGCCCGCCGGCTGGAAGTGGGTGAAGAAGGCGCCGCCCCCCTGGCCGCCAGCCTGAAACGCCTGACCCGCACGCTGGGAGAGATCCGCCGCTATCGCGATCTTTCAACCGCCCTGCTGGCCTTCTGGGTTTATACCAACGGCATCGGCACCATCATCACCATGGCGACCATCTATGGCGCAGAAATTGGCATCGGCCAGACCACGCTGATCGGCACCCTGTTGATGGTTCAATTCCTGGCCGCCCCCTTTGCAATTCTATTCGGACGCATCTCAAAAAAACTGGGCGTCAAGCGCTCCATTTACCTCTGCCTCACCATTTACACGCTCATCGCGTGCAGCGCCTACTTCCTCAACGCCGAATGGCAGTTCTGGGCCCTGGGCGCGGCGGTAGCCACCGTGCAGGGCGGCAGCCAGGCGCTCAGCCGCTCACTGATCAGCCGCTTAATGCCCCCCAGCAAATCGGCCGAGTTTTTCAGCTTTTTCAGCGTGTTTGAAAAATTTGCCAGCATCCTCGGGCCGATCATTTTTGGCTGGGTGTCGCTGGTAATGGGCGCCAGCCGCCTTTCCATTGTCTCGCTGGTGATCTTCTTTATCGCCGGTATGCTGCTGCTGCGCAAGGTGAACGTGGAACGCGGCGTCGAAGTTGCCAGAGCCGAAGAATCGGCCATGATCACCGTCAGCGAAATATAAACCGAGACCCACACCGGTGGTCAAACCATCTTTCCTGTAGATATAACAATAGAGAGACGCCCGACGAGCGTCTCTCTATTGTTATATTTTGCAAAAGCCGGGGCAGTCATTCTGATAACGACCAGCGGCCCCGCCCGGTTTTTAGCGGGTGATTGGCGATATGCTCAGGAAGAAAAATACTGCAATGCGAAACGCAGACGGCTTTCCACATCCTGTGGCGCGTCGCGCGGAATGGATTGCAGCGCGGTTTGCGCTTCCATCACGCTGTAGCCCAGGGCCGTCAGGGCGTCCAGCACCTCGGCGTCGGCATCCACGCCGGTAAAGCCAGACAGGCTTTCTCCGGTCACCTTGCCCTGCATATGCAGCAAAATCTTTTGCCCGGTCCGCTTGCCCACCCCCGGCACCCGAGCAAACACATCGGGCTGCTCGCTCAACACGGCCCGGCGAATCGCATCCACGCTCAAGGTGGATAAAATCGCCAGCGCGGTTCGCGGTCCAATTCCCTGCGCCCCCAGTAACAGATCAAAAAACTCGGCTTCATCGGGCTGCTCAAACCCATACAGGGTCAACGAGTCTTCTCGCACAATCAGACGGGTGTGTAAAAACAAATGCTCACCGGGGCGTGCGGTAGAAAGCACGGCCTTTGAGGTATATACCTGAATACCAACCCCGCCAACCCCCACCACCAGCGCATCGCTGCCCACCGTTAGCACCCGTCCTTCAAGACTGGCAATCATGGCTTCCTCCCTGGTTCGGGCGCATCGCGCCGCTGGTTATAGATCTCATACAATACCACCCCGGTCGCCACCGAAAGGTTCAGCGAATCACTGCTGCCGTTCATCGGAATGCTCACCACCCCGTCACACAGCTTCCAGTGCGTCTCGGGCAGCCCCTGGCGCTCACTGCCCATAAACAAGATCAGCGGGCTGGGATAGCGGTAATGATGATAATCACTTTCGGCCTTATCCGAAGTGCCAATCAAAGGCATGGCGGTTTGCTTTTTCCAGACAGAAAATTCAGCAAAGGT
>CAZQLE010000177.1:0-8366 GCA_964593905.1 uncultured Anaerolineaceae bacterium
GGATTACCTGGCCGATTTCACCATCGAAACCACCATTCGCCTGACCCGCCTGCTGGGGAACGAAAAAACACAGTTTTTACGCAGCTCGGCTTTAAACGTCAGCGGCGCAAAAACCGACCGCTTGATAGCAGTGCTGCAGGCGGTTGGCGCCACGCATTACATCTCTGGCCCCTCGGCCAGAGATTACATCGAAAATGACAAATTTGCTGCGGCCGGCATCACCCTCGAATATATGAGCTATGATTACACTCCCTACCCGCAGCTTTATCCGCCGTATGATCCGCAGGTTTCCATTTTGGATCTGCTCTTCATGACCGGCCCGGATGCCATGCAGTACATTCTCAACCCCGGAGGCCCCGATGCAGTCTGATTCAAAGATGGAAAAGGTATACGCATATTTTGATAACACCCTGAAAACACACGGTGCAACTGCCCAGGGCGCCGATTGGAACTCACCCCGGGCTCAGGAAGTTCGCTTTGACCAACTGTTGAAAATCATCAAAGAACCGCGCGGCTTCACACTGTTGGATTACGGCTGCGGATACGGCGCGTTGGCCGACTATATGCTGCGCAACAGCATCCATTTTGACCGCTTTTACGGGTATGACATCCTGCCGGCCATGATCGAAAAAGCCATAGAACTGCACCCCAACACGCCCAATCAGGTCTATACCGCCGATTTTGACGCTGTACCCCAGGTGGATTATGCCGTTGCCAGCGGTGTATTCAATATTCGCCTGGATGCCAGCATGGAAGATTGGACGCAGTACGCCCTGGACTGCATGAGCCAGCTCTGTCAACGGGTTGAAAAAGGGTTCTCGGTTAATTTCCTGACCGGCTATTCAGACGCAGACCGTATGGCCGCCCGTCCGGATCTTTTCTTTGCCGACCCGCTGTTTATGTTTGATTATTGCAAACGCCATTTCTCGCGGAATGTTGCTTTGCTCCATGATTATGAAATCTATGATTTCACCCTCCTGGTGCGTAAAACCGTCTGAACGGAGCTGACTGATGGATAAAACAATCCGCATTGACTTTAATCGCCCCACCATGACCGGCAAAGAACTGGGCTATATCACCCAGGTCTTTGAAGATCGTCATATTTCAGGCGACGGCGCCTTCACCAAAAAATGTCAGTCCATACTCGAAACCGAGCTGGGTGTGCCAAAAGTGCTGCTCACAACCAACTGCACCCACGCCCTCGAGCTTACCGCACTGCTGTTGGATATTAAACCCGGTGATGAGGTGATTTGCCCGTCCTTTACCTTTGTAACCACCATCAACGCCTATGTTTTACGCGGGGCCACCCCAGTTTTTATCGATATCCGCCCCGACACGTTGAATTTGGATGAAAAACAGCTCGAATCAAAGATCACCGA
Organism: uncultured Anaerolineaceae bacterium; assembly: GCA_964593905.1. Taxonomy (GTDB): domain Bacteria; phylum Chloroflexota; class Anaerolineae; order Anaerolineales; family Anaerolineaceae; genus CAZQLE01. The sequence goes on from CAZQLE010000177.1 coordinate 1,380, forward strand.
TCGCACCCGTGCGATTCTGCCGGTGCACTATGCGGGGGTCGCCAGCGAACTGGATACCATCCTCAGTGTGGCAGGCAAATATCAGATCCCGGTTGTCGAAGATAACGCGCACGGTTTGTTTGGCAAATACCGCGGGCAGTATCTGGGAACTTTTGGTCAACTGGCAACCTTATCTTTCCACGAGACCAAAAACTTCACCTGCGGCGAAGGCGGCGCGCTGTTGATTAACGACCCCGATTTGATCGAGCGCGCCGAAATCATCCGTGAGAAGGGCACCAATCGTTCGCGCTTCTTCCGCGGCATGGTCGATAAATATACCTGGGTCGATATCGGTTCCAGCTATTTGCCGTCGGATATTCTTGCTGCCTTTTTATATGCTCAGCTTGAACAATGGCAGGCCATTCAGTCCAAACGCCGTCATATCTGGGAAAGTTACTACGCCGGTCTGGCAGACTGGGCCGCCGAAAAAGGGGTGCAACTTCCCTATATCCCCGAGGAATGCTGTGAACAGGCTTATCACATGTTCTATATGCTGCTGCCCAGTCTGGAACGCCGGCAGGCATTAATCCAACACCTGCGCGGCCTGGGCATTCTCAGTGTATTCCACTACCTGCCGTTGCACCTGTCTGAAATGGGTCTGCGTCTGGGCGGCAAACCGGGCGATTGCCCGGTGACCGAATCGGTCAGCGACCGCTTGATCCGCCTGCCCTTCTATAATGCCATCACCGATGAAGATATCGCGCAGGTTATCGAGGCCATCCGCGCCTTTCCGCTGTAAAACCAAAAGCAAAGGGTTGTGAGCTTCCCGCGCTTCCACAACCCTTTGCTCGTTTATCCACTGACCATCTCGGCCCCCGAATCCGCTTTAAGCCGCTGCGCCACATCGGCCAACAACTCAAATGTTTCCGGGCTTCTTAACGCGGGCATGAGCTCAGCCACCGGAATCGCCAGATGGGCCCGCCGCCATAAGTCTTCATCCAGAATCCGGTCATCCAGCACCACCACATCCAGATCAATTGTGCGGGGAGCGTTTTTATCAGATGTGCGCACCCGCCCCAATTTCGCTTCAATCGGCCGCAAAACGCCGAATTTTAGCGCCTCGGTGGTTAACTCGGTCTCCAGAATCAGAGCCATGTTGAGAAAATCGGGGCCGGTGCTGCCCACGGCACGGGTTCGCCAGACCGATGAGCAGCGCACAACAGGCGAAACCAACCGCAGCATATCCACCGCCCGGCGCAAATTCTGATTCGGGTCGATATTCGAACCCAATAGAATAACCGCTTTTGTCACCCTTCCTCTTTAAACCGCTCAATTTCAACACCCACAGCTCGCGCAAATCGCACCGCACCGGGCTTTTCCACCCGCACCCGCACCCCAATCACGCCTTTTTCTTCCAGGCATAACCTTGCCAGGTCTTGCGCCAGAGCCTCTACGGTATAACGCGCCGCACTTTCAGCATGGGCAAGACATTTTTTTGAGACCGTGCGGTAATTGACACACTTCTCAATATCATCACTGTCTGCGCCGGGTCGGGTATCGGCATACAGGACGATATTCATAACAATTTCCTGTGCCTTTGAACGCTCCAGATCAGAGATGCCAATTACCCCCCGGGCCACAAGATCACGAATTAATACCTGATCATAATTCATCTTTCCTCCACTGCAATGCATGAAAATATTCTAACCAGAACGCCGGTGATCTCAAAGCGCCCATAAAACGTTTTCACACCAGGTGCCGGCCGCCATCCAGGTGAATAATCTCACCGGTAATATAAGCAGGGCCTTCAAGCAGAAATAACATGGTGTGAGCTACCTCATCCAGGTCTGCCCAGCGCTGGATCGGTGTGTTCGCCAGCACCTTTTCCAGATCGCCGCCATCAGCCGGGGGAAGAATGGCCCCAAAAGCGATCGCATTGACGATCACCTCAGGCGCCAGAGCCTGCGCCATCGAACGGGTTAACGCAGCCAGTGCGGCCTTGCTGATGGTATAGGCAAAGTGATCGCTGCCCGGTCGCAAGGCGCGCCAGTCAAGAATGTTGATGATCCGTTTCTCTTTGGCCGCAGAATTCTGGTGGGCAAAAGCCTGACTTAACAAAAATGGCGTGGTAAGGTTTAGATCCATATGCCGCTGCCAGATCGCCCGGTCGGTATCGAAAAAGCCCTGCGGCTCAAAAATTGCGGCATTATTGATTAAAACATCCACCGCAGGGCCCGAAAATACGCTGGCGATAAAATCTTCCAGCATGGCGGGGTCTGCAAGATCAGCCTGAACGATGCGCACATTTTGTCCCATGCTGCGCACCAGCGCCGCCGTTTCTTCTGCTTCGACAGGTGAGTTGGCATGGTGCAGAAGTATATTTGCGCCCGCCTGTGCCGCCGCCAAAACCAGCGTTCGCCCAACCCGACGAGCGCCGCCGGTGATCAAAACGGTTTTATGCTTAAGATCCATTCATCACCTCACAAACGATCCTCTACAGGAGGGCCCTGAACGCTGGCGCTCTTGATGCGCCCGCCAATGGCTGCCAGTGCGGTGGCAATAACCAGCCAGGCAATGATCTGATCAACATGCAGTGTTCCGGCGAAGACGGTCACATCGCCGCGAAAAGTCGAGACAAACAGAAATATGCCCGCGGTTAAAGCCAGAAAAGTCAAAAAACGTATTCCGGCCGGCGAGAAGCTCCATTTTTTCGAGACCGGAAAAACCACCAGCAGCACCCCCAGCGCTGCAACCAGCCCATAAATTTGCACCGGATGGCGCAATGCACCCCACAAGAAAATACCCCACGGCACCGCAGTTACAGAGCCAAAGATCTGTCCCGAAGCAAAACTGGCCGCCCACCAACTGACTGCAAAAACGGCCAGGCCGGGGGTAAAAGCATCCAGATAGGCCCATAAAGCGCCGTGGTTGCGAGAAAGATAAACCCAGACTGCCGCCAAACCGGCGACCAGCGCGCTTTGCATATCCAATAAATCCGGGCGCGGCAGCAGCACCTGCCAGGGGTCTGCCAGAAATGGCGCGGGAAAGCGCAAAACAAATGCCGCCCGGCCCACAACCAACCCGACCAGCAAACCAATCAACAGTGCATTCACCGCCCCGCCCGGGTTAACTTCGGCATGATTCGCTCTTTTCTCTACCGCGGTTAACCCCAGATAAACGCCCAAGATCAACAACAGGGCCGGAACAGGCAGCACCAACGGTCCCAGACTTAAAGCGGGCAGCATCAGTTTTCCTCCAAAAGGCGCTCAACCCGGCTGATCAACTGCGCCGGAGACAGCGGCCCACCCAGGGTAATGTCTTCAATCTCACCCTGCGCATCGATAAAAAAGGTCGTAGGCAGTGAGCGAATCTGATATTGCCGCGCCGCCGACCCCTGAAGATCAAACCCCATCGCAAAAGTCAGCCCCTCATCTGCAATGAATTTTTTGCCGGCTGCCAGGCTGTCTTGCGAGGTCATATGAATTCCCAGCACAACCAGCTCATCGGGATACTGGTGCTGCAAAGCTTGCAGGGCGGGCATTTCGGCTTTGCAGGGCGGGCACCAGCTCGCCCAAAAATTAAGCACGACGATTCTTCCGCGAAAATCAGTCACCGAAAGCGCATTCCCCGCCCCATCCTCCAGGTTAAGTTCCGGCGCAAGAAAACCAACCGCCGGAGCGGGGATCTTCCCACCGGTTGTCGGCGGCGCGCTAAAGGCCGTCCAGGCCACCCACAGCGCACTTAGACCCAGCACAATCAGCGAAAACAATATAAAATACCTTCTAATCCATCCACCCGGCATGGTCATCCTGTTTTTCGGTCCCTTCAGGTTTGGCGCATTTCAAACACGCACAAGAGATCGAATAATTTTGATCAAGTATAGTATGGTTTGCGTTTTTTTGCCGAGGCCATTCCCCCGTCGCCGTTCACGCCGCCGCACAGATCGAGCCATCGGCCGCGCATTTTCTCTTTTTCGCAACAACCTTTATCCTGCGTGGTAAAATTAGAAAATTGCAGCCATCAGCCCATTTGGGTAAAACCCCGGGAACTTTTCCAGCAGGATTGATCGGTTGTGGAAAAAAATTCGAGCTTTTATCGAGGTCTTCGATGGACACCTTTCAAGAAAAATGCATTCAAACAATCCGTTTTCTATCGGCAGATGGCGTGCAAAAAGCAAATTCCGGGCATCCGGGGCTGCCCATGGGCACTGCCGCAATCGCCTATACGATCTTTACCCGCCATCTACGTTTTAACCCGGCCAACCCGCAGTGGCCCGACCGTGACCGGTTTATCCTCTCGGGCGGACACGGCTCCATGCTGCTTTACAGCATGTTGCACCTCACCGGTTATGATCTTCCGCTCGAAGAATTGAAGAATTTTCGCCAGTGGGGCAGCAAAACCCCCGGTCACCCCGAATATGGGCACACACCGGGCATCGAGACCACAACCGGCCCGCTCGGGCAAGGGTTTGCCAATGGCGTTGGCATGGCGATTGCCGAAGCGCATCTGGGGGCAGAATTCAACCAACCAGATGAAAAAATTATCGATCACTACACCTATGCCATTGTCACCGATGGAGACTTGATGGAAGGCGTCGCCTCTGAGGCGGCCTCGCTGGCCGGGCACCTCAGGCTGGGCAAGCTGATCTATCTGTATGATGACAACCGCATCTCCATTGATGGTTCAACCGATCTGGCTTTTACAGAAGATCGCGGCAAACGCTTTGAAGCCTATGGCTGGCATGTTCAATATGTGGCCGATGGGAATGATGTCGAAGCCATTGATGCCGCCCTTCAACAGGCAAAAACCGATCCACGCCCTTCATTGATCATTTGCAAAACCATCATCGGTTTTGGGTTACCCACCCGCGCCGGAACATCCAAAGCGCACGGCGAACCGCCTGGCGATGAAGAGTTAAACAAAGCCAAAGAAAATGCCGGCTGGCCGGTGGAACCGCACTTTTTCATCCCCGAAGACGTGCTGCAATTCTTCCGTCAAGCACTGGAACGCGGCGCAAAGCTGGAAAAAGACTGGCAAAAATCGCTGGCGGTTTACCAGAAAGCACACCCCGAACTTTGTGCAGAATTTAACCGCCGGATGAGTGATAAATTACCCGAAAACTGGGAGAAAAACCTGCCCGTTTTCGCGGCCGACCCCAAGGGGATGGCAACCCGCGCCGCCTCTGGCAAGGTGATCAATGCGCTTGCCCCCACAATGCCCGAATTAATTGGCGGTTCGGCCGACCTCGCACCTTCCAACAATACCTGGATCCAGGGGCTGCCTGCTTTCCAGGCCGACACCCCGGGCGGGCGTAATTTCCATTTTGGCGTGCGGGAACATGCCATGGGTTCAATCATGAACGGCATGGCCTGTCACAAAGGCGTTTTGCCCTACGGCGCCACCTTCATGGTCTTTGCCGATTATGTTCGCCCCGCCATTCGCATCTCAGCTTTGTCGGGGTTGCAGACGATCTGGGTCTTCACCCACGATTCAATCGGTCTTGGCGAAGACGGCCCCACCCACCAGCCGGTCGAACATCTGGCCTCGCTGCGCATAATTCCAAACGTGGTCGTGCTGCGCCCGGCAGATGCCAATGAAGTTGCCGAGTCGTGGAAGGTTGCCATCAACCGCCGCAATGGCCCCACAGTTTTGGCTCTTTCGCGCCAAAATCTACCCGTGGCAGACCGCACCAGGGTGGCTTCTGCCCAGGGGGTAAAGAAAGGCGCCTATGTCCTTGCCGATCTGGGCGGCGACGTACCGGCGTTGATCTTAATGGCATCCGGCTCTGAGGTGGGGTTGATCGTTGAAGCCGGTTTTCGTCTGGCGGCCGAAGGCATTGCCGTCCGGCTGGTATCCTTCCCCAGTTGGGAACTGTTCAACGCGCAAGACAAGGCCTATCAAGAAAGCGTGCTGCCCGGTTCTCTCAAACAGAGGATCGCAGTGGAAGCCGGCGTAACCTTTGGCTGGGATCGCTATGTTGGCAGCCAGGGCGCGGTCATCGGCATGACCTCTTTTGGCGCTTCGGCTCCGGCCAAGATCCTGTTTGAGAAGTACGGCTTTACATCCGATCATATTGTCGCCCGGGCAAAAGAACTGCTGGGTGTCATTAACTAGCCAGGTAGGGAGTAAACTTTTATGCGCATCGCCGTTTCATGTGATCATGCCGGTTATATTTTAAAGGATACTGTTCTTGAGACCATTCGTGAGGCCGGTCATGAGCCGCTGGATCTCGGACCATACAGCGCCGAACGGGTCGATTTTCCCGATTCAGCAGAGCTGGTTGGAAAAGCCGTTCAGGAAGGCAGAGCGGATCGCGGCGTGTTGATTTGCGGCTCTGGAATTGGGGTTTGTATCGCGGCAAATAAAATGAAAGGCATCTATGCTTCAGTGTGTCACGATGTCTATTCTGCCCACCAGGGCGTTGAGCACGACAATATGAACATCCTCTGTCTGGGCGGCCAGATCATTGGTGTTCAACTGGCAAAAGAGCTTGTGCGGGCATATCTCGGCGCCGAATTCATGGATCATGGCAATTATCAGCGCCGTTTTGGCAAGATACAACAAATTGAAGAAAAAGGGATTGGATCAAAATGAGCGCCTCAATTGACCAAATTCACGCCCTGGGCCAGTCACTCTGGTACGATAATATTGAGCGCCGCCTGCTGGAAAACGGCGAACTGGCTGCCATGATTGACCGGGGAGAGATCCGCGGAGTTACCTCAAACCCGAGTATCTTCCACAATGCCATCTCCCGTTCAACCGATTATGACAGCGCCCTCCAACCAATGGCCTGGGCTGGCTGGTCAAATGAAGAAATGTTCTGGCAGTTGGCGGTTGAAGATATTCAAGCCGCCGCCGATTTATTCCACCCCCTCTACGAAACAAGCCGCGGTGGCGATGGGTATGTTAGCCTGGAAGTAAGCCCGTTTCTGGCAAACAAAACCCGCGAAACCATCTCAGAGGCCAAACGTCTCTGGAAAACCGTCAACCGCCCCAACTTAATGATCA
>CAZQLE010000178.1:0-636 GCA_964593905.1 uncultured Anaerolineaceae bacterium
TCCACCGAGAGCGTGCCGGTTGCGGCCGCAGCGGGGGTTAAGGGCGCCGCGGCGGTCGTTTCGGCAATTTGCGCCTGGGCGGTTTGCCCCTGCGGACCGCGCAGTGCGGCGGCAAGCTGCTCAAGAGCCAGCACCTCTTTGGTCTCACCCTCATCGGCGCGCAAATCACGCGCCTGCGCCGAAAGCGAAGCAGCCGGTGCGCTCTCATTCAACAGCGCCAAACGCTGCCGCGCCCGACCCAGATCGCCATTGGCCAGATAAGCCTGGGCAACCAGGCTGCGATATTGATCTTTAAATTCCGGGCGCATTGATTCCGGGGTGGTATCCACATATTCCACCGGGCTGAGCAGCCATGCATAGAAGATGCCAATGACCAACCCGATCAACAGACCGGTCAACAAATACCACGGGCCGCGCGTTTCGTTTCTCATGGCTGCGGGGTCTCCGTAACCGTCGCCGCAGCGGCGGGGAGGGTTGTTTTGGCAGCCGCGGGCGTTTCAGCCGTTAGAGCTGGTTTCGGCTCAGCGGTAGCATTGACCGGCAGGCTGCTCAACGCCTCGGCCAGCGCGGCCAGGCGATCCATATCGAGGGCGCTGTAACCCAGCCGCTGCCCCACCAGAATGGCCTCCTGAACTG
>CAZQLE010000178.1:646-8349 GCA_964593905.1 uncultured Anaerolineaceae bacterium
CCTGAACTGCGCGCAGCGGAGAGGCCGAGCCCAGGCGTTCCAGCCGAATTTGCGCCAGCGGCATACTGCCTTCGCGGGCAAAAACCTCGGCAACCATCAGCGCATAGTCGGCCTTATAATCCTGCCGCAGACTCTCGGGGGCCGTATCCACATATCGCACCGGGTTCATCACCCAGCCGTAATACATGCCGGCCACCGCGCCGAGCAGAATCATGATCGTAAACCAGACAAAACGATTGGCGCGCACGGGGCTAATCCTTCATCATCGGGATTTTAACACCCCGTTCGCGAGCCGCGCTAATTGCCTCGGGGTAACCGGCATCCACATGGCGCACAACACCCATGCCAGGATCGCTGGTTAACACCCGCTGCAAACGCCGCGCGGCCTCGGGCGTGCCGTCGGCCACAATGACCTGGCCCGCATGTTGGCTGTACCCAATGCCCACCCCGCCGCCATGATGGAAAGAGACCCAGGTGGCGCCGTTGACCGCGTTAATCATGGCATTCAAGATTGGCCAATCGCTGATCGCATCCGACCCATCGCGCATTCCTTCGGTTTCGCGGTTGGGCGAAGCCACCGAACCGGAATCCAGATGGTCACGGCCAATGACAATGGGCGCTTTCACCACCCCGCGCGCCACCAGGTCATTAAAGACCAGCCCGGCGCGGGCACGTTCGCCATAGCCCAGCCAGCAGATCCGCGACGGCAGCCCCTGAAAGTGCACCCGTTCGCGTGCCATCTTCAACCAGCGGTGCAGGTGTTCGTCTGCGGGGAAGAGCTCCATCACTGCTTCATCGGTGCGATAAATATCTTCCGGGTCACCCGAAAGCGCCACCCAGCGAAAAGGCCCCTTACCCTCACAGAACAACGGGCGGATATAAGCAGGGACAAAACCGGGAAAATCAAACGCATTCAACACGCCGTTATCATACGCGCGCTGGCGGATATTATTGCCATAATCGAACACTTCGGCGCCCTGCTTTTGAAAATCTAGCATGGCTTTGACATGCGCCGACATTGAATCAACCGAACGGCGGGCATATTCCTTCGGATCGCTACGACGTAATTGCGCCGCGGCTTCCAGGGTCAGCCCGGCCGGCACATAACTCATTACATCGTGGGCCGAGGTCTGGTCGGTCACCACATCGGGGATGATCCCGCGCAGCGCCAGTTCGGGGAAGATCTCGGCTGCGTTACCAATTAATGCCACCGAAAGCGGCTCTTTGCGCTGCTGGGCTTCCTGCACCAGGGTCATGGCTTCTTCCAGCGTGTCCACCACCACATCCACATAGCGGTGTTCCTTACGCCGCTGCGCCCGCTCCGGGTCCACCTCCACACACAGCCCAACCCCGTCATTCATGGTAATTGCCAGCGGCTGCGCGCCGCCCATCCCGCCCAGGCCCGCCGTCAGGGTGAACTTGCCGCGCAGCGAACCCCAGCCGCGCTGGCGTGCCAGTGCCCCCAGGGTTTCATACGTGCCCTGCAAAATGCCCTGGGTGCCGATATAAATCCACGATCCGGCGGTCATCTGACCATACATGATCAACCCTTTGGCAGCCAGATCATCAAATTTTTCCTGCGTGGCCCAGTGTGGCACCAGATTAGAATTCGCAATCAACACCCGCGGCGCATCGGGATGGCTCTTAAACACCGCCACCGGTTTGCCCGACTGTACCAGTAAGGTTTCATCCTCTTCCAAATTCTTTAAAGTCTCCAGAATGGCATCAAACGCCTCCCAACTGCGCGCCGCCTGACCCCGGCCGCCATAAACCACCAGATCATCAGGGCGTTCGGCCACTTCAGGGTCCAGATTATTCTGAATCATACGATAAACCGCTTCGGTTAACCAAGATTTACAGGTAAGCTGCGTGCCGCGTGGTGCGCGAACCAGACGAGGGCCAGACATAAAGACCTCCTATGTTGGGCTGAGTTTTGTGGGATATCGCCAATTTGATTATACGCGTGCGGCAGATAATCGGCAAATAAACACCCCGGCCCATAAACTGTTCTTTCGTATAAGAACAAAAAGTTGACCGTATAATAGAATAAAACGATAAAATAAACATACCGGTTTAGAGAAAGGAGTCTCCCTTGGAGCGCTGCACCTGGGCCCGCACGGAATTATCCATTGACTATCATGACAGAGAATGGGGCGTCCCCTTGCATGAAGATCAAAAACTCTTCGAGTTCCTTGTCCTTGAGGGCGCCCAGGCCGGGTTGAGCTGGGAGACCATTCTCAAAAAACGCGCTGCTTACCGGGTGGCTTTTGATCAGTTTGACCCGCAAAAAGTGGCCGCCTATGACGATGATAAAATCGCGGTCCTGCTGCAAGATGCCGGCATCGTCCGCAACCGCCTGAAAATTAACGCCGCCGTAACCAATGCCCGTGCCTTTCTGGGTGTGCAAAACCAGTTTGGCAGCTTTGATGCCTACTTATGGCGTTTTGTAGACGGCCGCCCGCTGCAAAATCAGTTCAGCCAGCTCAGTGAAATACCCGCCAGAACCGCGCTATCCGATCAACTCAGCAAGGACCTCATTCAACGCGGGTTTCGCTTTGTAGGCTCCACCATATGTTATGCCTTCATGCAGGCCATTGGCATGGTCAATGACCATCTTACCAGTTGTTTTCGTTACGAAGAAGTGGCGAGGATGCAATGATCCAGCTGAACTCTTTTTCTCGAGAAGTGATCTTCACCGAGCTCACACTGGATGAAATCTCTCTGCACGTGCGCGGGGCGGTCATCATTGGCAAACAGCGCACCGTCGTCTGGGATACCTTATGTCGGCCGGTGGATATGCTGCCCGTGCGTGAACTGACCTCTCCCCGGCATGTTACCGTGGTCTACAGCCATGCCGACTGGGATCACTGCTGGGGGACCGCCGGGCTGGACTGGAACGAAGTGATCGCCCACCAGACCGCCTTTCGCCGCCTGAAAGAGACCGAACCGGCCGTATTAACCGGCAAACGGCGCGAACATCCCAGTCTGTTTGACCGGGCCTCTTTGCAATTACCCACCCTGACCTTTGACCGCGCCCTCACGCTGGACCTGGGAGACCTTACCCTCGAGCTTCGCAGCCTGCCCGGCCACACCATCGATGCCATTGTCGGTTTCATCCCCGAGCTAGGCCTGCTGCTGGGCGGAGACGCAATTGAAAACCCGCTGCCTTATCTTAATGAAAACCTGCCGTTGGAACCGTGGATTAAGGAACTGCGCCGCTGGGCCGATGATCCGCGGGTTGAGATCGTCGTTCCGGCCCACGGGGCCATTGCGGGCAAAGACCTGCTGGAGCAGAATATTCGCTATCTCTCCAATTTGTCAGCCAAAGACACCACGCCGCCGCCAGGTATCAACGATGAATACCTGCGCGTTCACAAAAACAATCTCATTGCATCCGGATTGGAGCCTCACGAATGAAACTGGATTACGACACGCTGGCAGCCGAATATGCCCGGCATCGCTCAATTCATCCCCATGTGCTGCGCGCGTTAATTGAAAAACCAGCGCTCACCCCCGCCGCTTCCATTCTGGAAGTGGGCTGCGGAACCGGCAATTACATTATCGCCATTACCAGTGCGGTGCAGTGCAGCGGCGCTGGCGTTGAACCCTCGGCAGAGATGCTGCAACACGCGCAAAAACGGTCTGCTTCGATCGCTTTTTCTCAGGCCAGCGCAGAGACATTCGATCTGGGCCGCGAGAAATTTGACCTGGTCTATTCGGTGGATGTCATCCACCATGTCGTTGACCGCCCGCAATTTTTCAAAAGCGCTTATCGGGCATTAAAACCCGGCGGCTGGCTGTGCACCGTCACCGACTCTGAAGATGTCATCCGCCGCCGCATCCCGCTTTCCTCTCACTTCCCTGAAACCATCCCGGTGGAACTGCGGCGCTATCCAGACATGCAAGATCTGGTTCGTTTCGCAAGCGAGGCAGGGTTTGGATCTACAGAAGAAAACGAAGTGGATCTGTGGTATGACCGCACCGATATTGAAGCCTACCGCAACAAAGCCTTTTCTTCTCTGCACCTGATCTCAGAAGAAGCCTTCCAGCAGGGCATTGCCCGTCTTGAAAAAGATCTGCAAAACGGGCCCATCCGCTGCCGCTCTATTTACACATTACTGTGGGCGCAAAAATAACCCGCCCCGCCGGCACAGTGCCGGGTGAAAAACAAATCATTGCTTTGAAAGCAGGTAACAAAATGAGCAAACAAATCAAAATCAACCAGTTCATATTGCTCAACGGCCTGTGTTTGGCCGGTTTAAATATCATGGCCATTCTGGCTGCTTTTGGGGTCTGGAAGATGACTGCCCTGAAAACGGCTCAAATCGGGGTGCAGGCGCCGCTGGCAATGCTCTTTACCATTCTCGGATGGGCGCTCTGGCAGATCATCTCACAGCGCATCTTTGCCGGCAAACTTCCGGCAGCGAATGCAAAAGAGAAAATAATGATCGCCATTTGCGCCGCAATCTTTGCCGCCCTGTTGTTTTATACATTGCATTACATCAGCCAGGGCTATCTGGCCAAATTCAGCAATGTCCTCGCAATCTGGGCCTTCCAATTACCCACCAATGCTGTGGCACTGATCCTCCCCTACCAGCGCATCTTCAACGCCCTGCCATTTTCTAAAAACCGCGTCTCATAGCTTCACAGATCCGATTGCATCCAGAATGACACATACATGTCATTCTGAGCCGCTGCGCCATGTTCTTCGGCGCAGAGCGCGAAGAATCCCTAACTGGGCGGACAGCGGCAAGGGTCTTGCAACAGGGTGCACCTCGGTGCACGTCATCCCCAACCCGAGGCAAGAAGAAGATTGTCAGGCCGTCACACGGGTGCCTTACCGCGTCCGTATGCAAAAGCCGGTGCGGGCAAGACCAGATCTTGCAAATTAGCATAGGGATGCTTCATTTCGTTCGCTGTGTGCGAAGAACCCCGCTTGCGTGGCGCACCACCGACACACCCTCACTTTTCCCAAAAACCGGCGTGTTATAATCTATTTGTTCGCAAATCGCTCAAACCTGTTCCCAGGCGGCAACATGAACAGTGATGCAATTCCTGGTTTACTCCTTCTGGCAATCACCGGTTCCGTTTCAATCGCAGCCGGTGTGTATGTGCTTCGCCAGCAAACCCCCGTGAAAATGACCCAGAATTACGCAGCAGCCCTGTTTTGTCTTGCCGGCTGGAGCCTCTCATACCTCATCAAAGAAATCACCCCGCTCGAACCCATGCTGCGCATTAGCGAAAACTTGCAGCTCACGTTCGCCACTTTGGCGGTCAGCTATTTCTTTTTCTTTTCTTTGCAATATACACACAGCCAGGCCCTGCTAAACAACGTAGCGCACAATCTGCTGCGGGCGTTCATCGTCCTGGTCGTCATAACGATCTGGGTCCCCCTCGTGCGCCCGTTGTTGATCGAATCGGCCTTTTACCGCGGCGTCAGCACTGCATTTCCGCAGATGAACGATCTATGGTGGTTGTTCAGTATTTTGCTGGATTATCTTCTGGCAACCGCCAGCGCGGCAGTGCTCTTAAAAAGCATTTTCCTGACCGATCGAATTTACTGGACCCGCACCGTCAGTCTGCTCATCAGCGTTCTGGTGCCCTGGATCACACAGATCCGCGTTTTTTTTGGGCAGCCTTTTGCAATTGAGTTGTATCCAACTGCTATTACACTTTTTGTCAGCGTTTCAACCCTGGTGTGGGCCGCCGTAAAACTCAAGGTTCTTGAAAGGCCCCCCCTGGGACGGGACCTGCTGCTCGACCGCATGAGTGACGGGGTCATTGTGCTTTCTCCCCAGCAGCGCATTATCGACCTGAACCCCCCTGCCCAGCATATTGTCGGCACCACGCTGGAATATGCGCTGGGCAAAACGCTCCCAGAGATTTTGCACACCCCCTCGCACATCTATGAAAACCTGACCGGATCACAGGAAATTGCAATTGAAGAACAATATTATGATCTACGGTATACCCGTTTATATGACCGGCAGAACACGTTTATAGGCTGGCTGGTATCGCTGCGCGACATCAGCGAACGCAAGCAGTTTGAATCGGAACTTGAAAAATCAGTCGCCCTGCTGCGTTCCACGGTTGACTCGATTAACAATGGCATTCTGGTGCTGAACCCCCAGGGCGGCATCATCGCCATGAACCGTCAATTTGTCGATATCTGGAACCTGCCCTCTGGCTGGGCGCAGTTGCCGCCCAACGAGCGGCTGTTCTTGCAAGCAAACCGCACCGTCAGCCCCCAGCGCTACCTGGAACAGATCAACATTTATATGTCTGATCTGATGTTGCAAGGCTATGAGATGTATACCACCGCAGACGGGCGGTTCATTGAAGGCTACACCCAGCCATTTCTGGTCAACGAAAGCCCCGCCGGGCGGGTGTTCACCTGTCTGGATGTCACCGAACAGGAGCGCACTCGAGAAGAAATCAGCGAGAACCAGGGACGCTTAAAGGCTATTTTTGAGAACGCCGCTGTGGGCATTGTGGTTCTGGATACTTTTGGAAATTTCACCCAGGTAAACGAGCGTTTTTGCCAGATGGTTGGATGGGGTGAGTCAGAGCTGCTGCAAACCAGATACTCCTCCATTACCCCGCCCGAAGAAACGCCCGCACTGGATCGCTTTCTGACCCGCCACATCCCCGGCGGGCAGGCCTCATTCCGATTTGAGATGCGTTTACTGCGCAAAGATGGCAGCTCATTCTGGGGTGATATCTCGCTAACCGCAATCCGCACTGCTGAAGGCGTGTTGGAAAAAATCATTGGCGTGGTGACCGACATCTCAGAACGAAAACTGGCCGAAGATTCACTGCGCCAGAGCGAAGAGTCGGAACGCCGCTCGCGAAAAATTGCCGAAATCCTGCGCGAAGCAGGCATTGCACTCAGCGCAACCCTGAATGTCGATCAGATCCTTGATCAGGTGTTGATCTTAATTGAGCAGTTGGTGCCCTTCGACAGTGGATATATTCTGTTGATTGAGGGCAATAGCGCCCGCCCCACCCGCACCCGCGGCTATGACAAATTTAGCACAGCCGCCAAAAATGATGTGGAAGAAATCATGATGACGCTGGAAAAGTTCGCCAACCTGCGCGAAATTTTGGAAAGCCGTCAGGCCATGATCATTGCCGACACCCAAAAATATCCGGGGTGGGTACGCATTCCATCCCAACTATATATTCGCTCCTGGATCGGCGCCCCCATCATCTCTCAAGAAAAGGTGCTGGCAATATTCTCGCTTGAAAAAACCGAACCCGACTTTTATAACCAGGAACACTTGCGGCTGCTGGAGACTTTTGCCAGCCAGGTCAGCCTGGCCCTGGATAACGCCCGGCTCTATTCCGAGACCCATGAGCATCTGATCGAAGAATCCATCCTCAATGAAATCAGCCGCTCGCTTTCCACTTCATTGCAAGAAGAGCAGCTTGTTCAAGTGGTCTACGAGCAGATCAGCCGGCTTCACGAAGTAAAAAACTTTCAACTGGCCCGGCCAATCTCTGGCTCAAACAGTTATGAACTGGTCTTCTCAACCCGCAACGGTGAACGCCTGCCCATGCAGCGTTTTGCCGGCGCACCGGGTCTCATCGGCTATCTCCTCCATCACCCGGCGCCGCTGCTCCTGTGCTCCCGCGAAGAATGCCAGCAATTCACCGCCGCCCACGACATCCGCCTCGAAGATCTGGTCCCCGAAACCTGGATG
>CAZQLE010000179.1:0-8325 GCA_964593905.1 uncultured Anaerolineaceae bacterium
GGCATGCAGATTAAAGCTGCTGCGCATCCATTCAGGGCAGTCTTTCAGGTGCAGCGGCGTGTGTGGCAGTTCAAACCCGAGCTGTGAAAGCTCTTTTTCAATCGGGCGGCAACCCCGCCCGGAGGGGTGCGGCCGGGCAGGGGGGTCATCGTCCCCGCTAAGATTTAGTTTCGGTTTTTCAATCGGGTGGAGCAGGTGCACCGGGCCGCAGACGGCCGCCAGGGCGTGGACCTGCCCGCCGGCGAAAGCGGTCATTTCACGCAAATCACCTTTGCCCAGGGCCAGAATGTGCAAATCGTCATCCAGCGCCGCAAAGTGAAAGGCGTGTTTGCCATTTGTCACGTGAATCCCGAGAAAAGATGTGCTCATTGTCATTTAAGTGTATTCCAGAATGGGCTGAGGTGCAACTGCATGTTTTGGGTCATTGAGCAATCGGGTGAAGAATGCCGCCTGTTTACTCGTGAATCTCAAAACGCAGAGGTCTGCCATTGCGATTCTCAGAGACCTGTTTTATCGGCTATACTTGTAAAGGAAGCCCTCACCGTTGAAGGTATTCGGAAACAGAATCATTTGGCCCACGAAATTTTTTAGCGAAAAGTCGTTCAGGAGGTCAAGGAATGTCAACGAATAGCGAGTTTAAACTCACTTACGGCACCATGTTCAACCCCCCCGAAGAATTGCATACCCGTTTTGAAGAGGCTTTGCTGCGCGTTAAAGCAGGGCTGGGTAAAGAGTATGGAATGATCATTGACGGCAAGGAACGGTTCTCGGCCGAAAAATTTGAGAACCGCAGCCCGGTAAACATGGATTGGATTCTGGGTGTGTTCCAAAAGGGCACCGCAGAAGATGCCCGGCTTGCCCTGCAAGCGGCCCGCAAAGCTTTTCCGGCCTGGAGCCGGATGCGCTGGCAGGACCGGGTGGCGCTGGTGCGCAAGGCTGCCGATCTGATTGACCAGCGCCTGTTTGAAATGGGCGCGGTGATGGCGCTTGAGGTGGGAAAGAACCGCATGGAGTCGCTGGGTGATGTGGCTGAGACAGCCGACCTGATGCGTTACGCCTGCGGTCAGATGGAAGCCAATGATGGTTTTATCGTCGAAATGGGTCGTGACCCTGTGGCAGGGTTGATTTCGACCAATGTATCGGTTTTACGTCCTTACGGGGTATGGGTGGTCATCAGTCCGTTTAACTTCCCGGCTGCGCTCACCGGCGGCCCCACCGGCGCGGCGCTGGTAACCGGCAATACGGTGGTCTTTAAACCCGCCAGCGACACCCCCTGGATTCCACGCTTGCTGGCCGAGTGTCTGCGCGACGCCGGCGTGCCCGACGGTGTATTTAACTATGTCACCGGTCCGGGCAGCACGCTGGGTGAGGCATTAATCAGCGGCCCCGAAGTGGCCGGCATTACTTTTACCGGTTCTTATGATGTGGGGATGGGAATTTATCGCAGCTTTGGCTCGGGCAAGTGGATTCGCCCCATCATCCTTGAGCTGGGCGGCAAAAACCCGGCCATTGTAACCGCCCAGGCCGATCTGGATGCTGCTGCAATTGGCATTGTGCGCTCGGCTTTTGGTTTGCAGGGGCAAAAATGCTCGGCCTGTTCGCGCATTCTGGTGCACGAATCGGTTTATGACCAACTGGTGCCGCGCTTGCTCGAACAGACTCAAAAACTGGCGATTGGTGACCCGACCGACCGCAGTGTCTATATGGGGCCGGTGATCAATCGCAAAGCTTATCACGACTATCAGAACTTTGTTGAAGACCTGAACCAGCACGGCCGCATTTTGACCGGTGGAAAAATTTTGCCGGAGGGCGCGCTGGGCAAAGGCTATTTCGTCGCGCCTACTCTGGCGGCCGAGCTGCCGTTGGATCACCCACTCTGGCGGCAGGAAATGTTCCTGCCCATTTCGACGCTGGCGAAGTTCAAAACGCTGGATGAAGCGCTGAATCTGGCCAATCAGGTTGATTACGGTCTGACGGCCGGAATTTACGGGTCGGTGGAGGATGTTGAGCTGTTTTATGAGCGTATTGAGGCCGGCGTCACCTATGCCAACCGGCCACTCGGCGCAACGACCGGGGCCTGGCCGGGCTTTCAGCCCTTTGGCGGGTGGAAAGGCTCGGGTTCGAGCGGCAAAAACTCGGGTGGTGTTCACTACTTGCAACTGTACATGCACGAACAGATCCGCAACCTGGTGCGCAAGGCTGCCTGATGAGCAGGGAAGCGGGGGTCTGAAGAAAGAAAAGTTCAGGCTGAACCTTTTTTAGACACCCCGCTCTGAATTTATAAACAGATTGAATTAAAATTTATGAAACTTGCCAACCGTATTGCCCTTTTTTTAATGATCGTCGGTCTTTTTAGCGTGGGCTTATTTGTACTGTCGGATATGGCCGAAGCGCCAAATTTCTGGTTGTTTGCCGGCGGAGCCGTCTGCCTGGGGTTGGGGATTTTACTGAACCTGCTCAACCCCAGGCCGGCCCCGCCTGCCAGCGGACGGTTCCGCATTCTAAAACCGGGGCCGCCGCGCGAGAAGAAGCCAAAAAAGAAAGGGCTGTTTTTCCGTTCGAAAACCGCAGAACCCAAGAAAAAATCTTAACGAGGCAGATATGAATAAGGTTTGTTCTCTTTCTGAGGCCGTATCCACCTATGTTCATGATGGTGATTGCATCTATGCGGCCGGGTTTACCCATCTGATTCCCTTTGCGGCTGCGCATGAAATCATTCGCCAGGGCAAGAAGGACCTCACCCTGGCGCGGGCGACCCCGGATTTGATCTATGATCAGATGGCTGCCGCTGGCTGCGCTAAAAAACTCATCTTTTCTTACATGGGCAACCCCGGTGTCGGTTCGCTGCGAATTTTACGCACGATGGTTGAAAACGGATCGCTGGCGTTTGAGGAATATTCCCATTTTGGGATGATTTCTCGGTTGCAGGCCGGGGCGACCGGTTTGCCATTTATGCCGATGAAGCAGACCGCCGCCGTGGACCTGGAACACGCCAACCCGCACTATCGCCGGGTGACGGACCCCTATACGGGCGAGGAGGTGGTGGTTGTGCCGCCGCTGAACCCGGATGTGGCCATTGTGCATGTTCAACGGGCAGATAAGCATGGCAACGCCCATATCTGGGGTATTCTGGGGGAGCAAAAAGAGGCCGCCTTTGCCGCCCGGCATGTCATTTTGACCGCTGAAGAGATTGTGGATGAAGAGGTGATCCGTTCGGACCCCAACCGCACTTTGATTCCGGGCTTTATCGTCAATGCGGTTTGCGAGGTGCCTTATTGCGCTCACCCTTCCTACACCCAGGGCTATTATGACCGCGACAATGTCTTTTATCTGGAGTGGGATAAGGTCAGCGAACAGCCCGACCTTGTGCAGCGTTATCTGGATGAATGGGTTTACGGGCTGGCAGATCGAGCTGCCTACTGGAAAAAACTGGGCGAAGATGCCCACCGGCGCCTGGCGATTGCCGCCCGCATGAGTACACCGGTAAATTATGGGGAATATTAATATGACCGAAACCTATACCGCTGCGGAATTGATGACGGTTAACGCCGCCCGTCTGTTGTGCGATGGCGATGTGGTTTTTGTGGGGGTGGGGCTGCCCAACCTGGCCTGCAACCTGGCGCGGCGAACACACGCCCCCAATTTGTTGATGATCTATGAGGCCGGTGTGGTGGGCGCGCGCCCCAACCGGCTGCCGCTTTCAATTGGCGACCCCACGCTGGTGAGCGGGGCCACGCTGGTCTGTAGCATGTATGATATTTTCAGCTTTTATTTGCAGCGTGGCAATGTGGATGTGGGTTTTTTGGGGGGCGCGCAAATTGACCGCTATGGCAACATCAATGCCACCGTCATCGGCGGCTATGAGCACCCAAAAATTCGGCTGCCGGGTTCGGGCGGTTCAATGGAGATGGCCGGGTGGGCCAACCGCTGTTATGTAATTACGCCCCACCAGAAGCGCCGTTTCCCAGAAAAAGTGGATTTTGCCACCTCGGCCGGCTTTTTGAATGGCCGTGCGCAGCGCGCCGCAGCCGGGGTGCGCGGCGGCGGCCCCCAGGCGGTGGTGACCAACCTGGGCATTCTGACCCCCGACGAAACGGGTGAATTGATTCTCACGGCGCTGCACCCCGGTGTGGAGACGGAAGAGGTGCAGGCCAATACGGGCTGGGTGTTGCAGGTTTCATCTGCGCTGACCCGCACCGCCGCACCCACGCCAGAAGAATTGCGCATCTTGCGCGAAGAGTTAGACCCGGATAAGATTTACCTATGAGCGAATCAACGATTGAAGTCCTGGTGACCGTGCCGTTTTCTGCTTCTGCCATTGCCATGTTAGAGGCGGTTTCACCGCGTTTGAAATTCACCTCTCTTTCGGTGCGCAAACCCGAAGAAATCGCAGAGGAGATCTGGAACCAGACCGAGATTCTGTATACCGATACTCTGCTGCCGCAGCTTGAGATGGTCCCCCGGCTGCGCTGGATTCAGATGAATTATGCAGGTGTGGATTTTGCGCTTGAACAGCCGGTGGTTCGGCAGCCTGAGATCATGGTCACCACCCTGAGCGGAGCAGCCGCCCCGCAAATGGCCGAGTATGTGGTGATGATGCTTTTAAGCCTGGGCCATCGCATGACCGACTTAATTGCCAACCGCGAGAAAATGGAATGGCCGCGTGATCGTTGGGACAGGTTCGCGCCGCGCGAACTGCGCGGCAGCACGGTGGGCCTGGTGGGGTATGGCAGCATTGCCCGTGAAACGGCGCGGCTTTTGCAGCCTTTTGGCGTGACCGTTTTGGCGGCGAAACGAGATGCCATGCACCCTCAAGACGATGGGTATACTATCGAAGGCCTGGGCGACCCGGCGGGTGATTATTTTCACCGGCTCTACCCCATCCAGGCGTTGGGGTCCATGTTGAAAGCCTGTGATTTTGTGGTGGTGTCGCTGCCGCTTACTCCCGAGACCCGCGGGCTGTTTAACGCCGAGATGTTAAAGAACCTTAAACCGGGAGCGTGTTTGATTGATATTGGGCGGGGCGGAATTATTGACCAGGCCGCGTTGTTAACTGTTCTGCAAGAAAAGCGAATTGCGGCGGCCGCGCTGGATGTCTTTACCGAAGAGCCGCTCCCGACCAACAGCCCGTTCTGGCGTTTGCCCAATGTGATCGTTACCCCGCATGTGGCGGGGATCAGCACGCAGTATAAAGAGCGGGCGGCGCAGTTATTTGCGATCAATTTGCAGCACTACCTCAATGACGAACCGTTATTAAACCGGTTTGACCCGCAGAAAAATTATTAAGCTTCGGTTTGGCGGCAAGGCGGGGCGCTGCCCCAAAAGAGGAAAACGGTTATCAGGTGAGTGGGATATGGCGACCAGAAAATTTAGCGTGGTTTTATTTGATCTGGGCAGCACATTGATATACTTTGACGGAGATTGGGATGAAGTATTCAATGCTGGGATCACTGCGCTGGCGCATAGTCTGGTCGAACAAGGGTGCCCCATTCCGGCCGGGCCGTTTACTGCTGCATTTCGGGAACGGATGCAGGAATATTATTTTCAACGTGAGATGGAATTTATTGAATATACAACCTGCCGGATTCTGGCAGATCTGTTAGCTGAATTTGGACACCCCGAAATTTCAGCAGATCGTTTGCGCGCCCCGCTGGCAAAGATGTATTCGCTTACCCAGGCGCATTGGAAGCTGGAGCCGGATGCGCTGGCGATGTTGGATGCTTTGCTTGCGCAAGGTTACCGGTTGGGGGTGGTTTCAAACGCGGCGGATGAGGCCGATGTGCATACGCTGGTTGATCAGCATGGCCTGCGCCGCTACTTTGAATTGATTCTGGTATCGGCTGCCGTGGGATACCGCAAGCCACATCCCTATATCTTTCAACTGGCGCTGTCTCAATTTAATATTCAACCCTGCCAGGCGGTGATGGTGGGTGATACGCTTGGGGCCGATATTTTGGGCGCGCGCAACGCGGGCATTTGTTCGGTATGGGTTACCCGCCGGGCTGATGTCCCCGATAACCGCGATCACCTGGATACCATCCGGCCGGATGCCGTGATTACCCGGCTTTCAGATCTGCCTGATTGTCTGGCGAACTGGGAATAACGCGCATTTGCCGAAACCAGTCCACCGCATCCTGGATCGCCTTTTCCAGCGCACGGGGTGGGGGCAGCAGCAATTCCATCTGTGCTTTGCGGGTTGAGACATAAAAATAATACCCGGCGAGATATAAAATGCCGGGGTCGATCGCAATTGGTAGAAACGGGCTTAACCACCCCACCGGCCGGGCAGCCAGCCGTGCAACGCGGGCCGGGATCTGTACGCGCGGAAGGGGCGCACCGGTGATTTGTGCAATTGTCTTGAGCAGCGTGTGCAGGGTGAGGTTGTGCCCGCCCAGAATATAGCGTTCGCCGGTTTTGCCGCGTTCGGCGGCGGCGAGATGCCCCAGGATGACATCATCGATGTGAACCACATTCAGCCCGCCTTCAATTGAGGCTGTCAGTTTGCCCTGGGCCGAAAGCACAACCAGCGCAGAGGTCTGGCGGTAGATATCTCCGGCTCCAATGATCAAACCGGGGTTAACAATTACACAGTCCAACCCGCGTGCGCAGGCGCGCTCCACTTCCAGTTCGGCCAGATATTTAGCGTAGCCAAACGGCCAGCGCTCGGGCGGCAAATTCCAGGTGTGCAGTTCGTCGATGGGCGCGGGAATATCTTGAGAGCGGCGCGGTGGGATGGGCGCACCCAGGGCAGCGATTGAACTGGTGTGAATGACCCGCCGCACGCCGGCGCGCTGGGCGGCCTGGAGTACATTGCGTGTGCCTTCGACCGTGACCGCGTACATTCTCCCCGGCTGTCCGGCCGGGTTAAGCGGCGCAGCAGTATGAAATACAAGCTCAATGCCTTCCAGTGCGGCGGTCAGGGTGTCTGGCTGGGTCAGATCGCCGATGACATGTTCCACCGGCAGCCCTTCAAGCTGGCGCAGCACGCTGCTGGAGCGGTGAAAAGCGCGCACCTCATGCCCCGCGGCGATCAGGGCGTGGCACAGGGTGCTGCCAAGAAACCCGGTCGAGCCGGTCACCAGGGCTTTCATTGCAGCCATTCCACCAGCGTGGCCTCACCCTGCCCAACCCCCACACAAAGCGCGGCCAGCCCGTAAAATGGGCGCGGCGCCTCTGGCGCACGGCGGCGCATTTCGTGGATCAGAGTGGTTAGAATGCGCGCACCAGAACAACCCAGCGGGTGGCCGAGTGCAACCGCGCCGCCGTTGACATTGGTTATTTCGTGTTCCAGGCCGAGTTCGCGCATCACCCCCAGCACCTGAACGGCGAAGGCTTCGTTGATTTCGGCCAGTTGAATCTCTGCGATGCTTAATTTTGCGCGGGCCAGCAGCTTCTGAATCGCCGGCACAGGACCCAGGCCCATAATGCGCGGCGGCAGGCCGGCTGATGCCGAGCCAATCAGACGCGCCAGGGGCCGAAGCCCCAATTGCTGCGCCCGTTCGGCGCTCATCACCAGCAGCGCCGCGGCGCCATCGTTTAGCCCCGATGAATTGCCGGCCGTGACCGAGCCATCTTTGCGGAAAGCGGGCTTTAACCGCGCCAGCGATTCGAGCGAAGTATCGCGGCGGGGGCGTTCATCGGTGGTGAAGAAGATGGGCTCGCCCTTGCGCTGCGGAATGGGCACCGGGATGATTTCTTCGGCAAAGCGGCCGCAATCAATGGCTGCCAGCGCACGCTGGTGACTGGCGAAAGCAAATTCGTCCTGCTCCCGACGGCTAATGCCGATCAGTTCGGCAATGTTTTCAGCCGTTTCGCCCATTGTCTCCAGCCCATATTTTTCCTGTAAACGCGGGTTGGGATAACGCCAGCCCAGGGTGGTATCCCAGGCGGTCAGGTTTCCAAATGCAAAGCCCTGTTCAGCCTTGGGGAAGGAATAGGGCGCGCGCGACATGCTTTCGACCCCGCCGGCCAGATAGATTTCACCATCTCCGGCGCGAATGGCGCGCGCGGCAAAATTCACCGCCGCCAGACCGCTGGCGCACAGGCGGTTGACGGTCACGGCCGGTATTTCCACCGGCAGACCGGCCAGTAATACGGCCATGCGGGCCACGTTGCGGTTGTCTTCTCCGGCCTGGTTGGCGCAGCCCAGAAAAACCTCATCGATGCTGAGTGGATTTACCTGTGGATTGCGGTTGAGCAGCGATTGTAAAATATGCGCGGCCAGATCGTCGGGGCGCACCGAAGATAACCCGCCGCCGAGGACGCCAATCGGGGTGCGGATTGCATCGATGATCACAGCTTCGGGCATGATGTTCTCCTTGGGTG
>CAZQLE010000180.1:0-8311 GCA_964593905.1 uncultured Anaerolineaceae bacterium
GCCCACCCCGGCGGCGGCTGAAGTGCCTGCTCCGGCTGGCGTCAGAGGCGCAGTGCGCGCCACCCCGCTGGCGCGCAAGATGGCGCGCGAACTGGGGCTGGATCTGAGCCAGGTTGCCGGCCGCGGTCCGCTGGGCCGCATTTACCGCGCCGATATTCTTGTTGCGGCCGAAAAAGCCCCGGCTGCCGCCCCGTCGCCCATCAGCACAATGGCTGCCGCCCCTGCGTCAATTAATTTACCCCTGCCCAATGCCCGCGAACGCGAACGCATTGCCATGAAGGGCGCCCGCGCCATCATCGCCCAGCGCCTGGCTTACAGTTTTTCGGCCATCCCCCACATCTATGAGACGCTGACGGTGGATATGAGCGAAGCGGTGCGGTTGAAGAACAAAGTTGCCCCGCTGCTCGAAAAGAAAGCCAACCTGAAGCTCTCGTACACCGCCATCATTGCCCTGGCTGTGGCGCGGCTGCTGCCCAATCACCCCTACCTGAACAGTTCGCTCGACGGAGATGAGATTGTATTATGGCAGGATGTGCATCTGGGCATCGCCACCGCACTGGAAGACAGCCTGATCGTCCCGGTGGTGCGCAGTGCGCAGGAACGCAGTCTGGAGAGCATGACCGCCGAGATGGCGCGCCTGCTGGAGGCCGCACGCGGCAAAAAATTGCAGCCGGCCGAGATGAGCGGCAGCACCTTCACCCTCTCCAACCTGGGGATGTTCGGCATCGAGCAGTTCACCGCCATCATCAACCCGCCCGAATCCTCCATTCTGGCGGTGGGCAAGATGGTCGATACCCCGGTGGTGGTCGATGGGCAGGTGGTTGTGCGCCCAATGATGAGCCTGACCCTGGGTACCGATCACCGCATCAACGACGGTGCACGCGCGGCGCGTTTCCTGGCCGACCTTAAGGCCGGGCTGGAAAACCCGTATTTATTGATTTAGAGGTTTGCTCACTTTTAATGAGCGGTGATATTACCGGTATAACAGACCCGGCGCTCCTCCTGATCGGTCTTCAGGAGGAGCGCCGGGATTTAATTGGGTTGCCACGCAGTAGCGCAGCGGCTCAGCGTCCGTGTCACGCAGAGCAGCACAGCGAAGCATCCCTGCGCCGATTTGCACATCCATGCCGCTGTCTGCATGAGTAGAGATTCTTCGCCTGCGCTGCGCTTCGGCTCAGAATGACACGTGTCGTCACTCGTGTCGCACGATGTGCCCATTCAACCTGACACATACCGCCACCCATGCCATTAGCATGGCATGGGCTTTCGGCAAAAACCCTTCACGCAATCGCCTCCACCAGACGGTGGGCCAGCGCGCCAAACTCGGGAGTGTAACGCATCTCCTGCACACGCGGGCGGGGCAGCGTCACCGTCAGGTCCAACGCCAGACGGCCGGGCCGCGGGGTGAGCACCAACACCCGGTCTGAAAGCAGCAGCGCCTCAGAAACCGAATGGGTCACCATCAACATGGTCTTGCGCTGCACCTGCCAGATGCGCAGCAGCTCGCCCGCCATGCGCTCGCGGGTTAACGCATCCAGCGCCCCAAACGGTTCATCCAACAGCAATAAATCGGGGTTCTGAATCAACGCCCGCGCCAGCGCCACGCGCTGCGCCATGCCGCCCGAAAGATCGCGCGGCCAGACATCTTCAAACCCCTGCAAGCCGATCAGCTCAATGAGTTCTGCCGCCCGCTGACGGTCTTGCGCGTCGATCTCACCGCGCAGTTCCAGCGGCAGGAGAATGTTCTCCAACACCGTCCGCCAGGGCATCAGGTTGGCCTGTTGAAAGACCAGCCCGATGTTTGGCGTCAGGTCGGCCCCGCCGCAAAACCGCACCAGCCCGCGGCTGGCCTGACGCAGCCCGGCCAGCACACGCAGCAGGGTGGTTTTGCCGCTGCCCGAAGGCCCCAGCACGCAAACAAACTCCTGCGGGTAGAGATTAAAACTCAACCCGTCCAGGGCCTTTAACCCGCCGTTGTTCTCGGTCGGATAAATCAGGCTCAGGTCATTCACCTCAAGCAGCGGGGCAGGACGCTCGTTCACGGCTGCGGGATAAAATCATTGCTAAAGGCCGGGGCGAGATCCAGCGCCTGCGGGATCAAGCCCATGCGCAGCAGCAGATCGTGCATATTCTGCCAGGCCTGCGGGTCGGTCTTGCCCAGCGGCTGCGTGCCTTCCCACAGCCCAATTGAGGTCGCAAGCACCTCTTTTTGCACCTTTTCATCGGCCTGGGCCAGGTTTTCAACATATTTCTTGCTGATCTCAAACGCTTCGTCGGGGTGTTCGCGGGTATATTCTAGGCCCTTCCAGGTGGCGGTTACAAAACGGCGCACCAGATCGGGGTTGTTTTTCAACGTGGTTTCGTTGGTAATAATGCCGTTGCCCACCATCGAAAGGTAATCGCCGGCGCGGATGACACTCACCGGAAAACCCGCCGCCTCCAGTTGAGCAGGCTCATTGGCAATATAGACCACCGCCGCCTCCACCTGGCCGGTGGAAAGCGCCTCCACCTGGTTAAACCCGATGGTCTCCAACTGTCCCAGGTCCTGTTCGGTCAGACCGCCGGCTTCGAGCAGGGCGCGAAAGCCAATGTAGCTTGCGCCGTAAAGCACCGGCGTGCCGATCTTTTTGCCGCGCAGATCTTCAGGACGGGTAATGTTTTTATCTTTGAGCGCAACCACCCCCACCGGAAACTGCTGATACCAGTTTAAGACATACACCAGCGGCAGACCCTGGCTGCGGCCGAGCAGCACCTGTTCGCCCGAGACCACCCCAAACTGGAGCTGGTTGGCGCCCACCAGCGCCGCAGCGTCGGTTTCAAAGCTGTAATCAATGGTCATCTCCAGGCCGGCATCCCGGTAGTAGCCTTTTTCCATCGCCACATACAGGGGCGCAAACTGAACATTGGGGATATACCCCACCGGCAGACGGATGGCGACCTGGCCGGGGGTGGGCGTGGTTAGGGCAGGGGCAGCGCAGCCGGTTAGCAGGGCCGCCAGAAGAACGGGCAGAATAAAGCGGAATGTTTTTATCATCTCTTTTCTCACTCGGGTAAAGTTTCGCGCTGCTGGCTGGGGTGGCGCTGCCAGCGCAAAAAACGCACTTCGGCCAGCACAACCAGCCCATACAGGCTGAGCGCCATTGCCACCAAGGTAAACACGGCCACAAACACCAGCGCGGTATCATACTGGCCGCGTGCGACATTAATGAGGAAGCCCAACCCGCGGTCGGCGCCGACAAACTCGCCCACCACCGCGCCGATCACCGCCAGGGTTGCACCAATGCGCAAACCGCCCAGAAAAACCGGCAGCGCCGCCGGAATTTCGAGAAAGCGCAGCATTTGCAGCCGGTTGGCTTTTAAGGCGCGCATCAGATCGCGCAGGTTTTCGGGGACGGCGCGCAGCCCAACCATGGTGTTCACCAGTACCGGGAAGAAGACGATCAGGGCGCAGATCAACACTTTGGAGAACATCCCCGGCCCAAACCAGATCACCAGCAGCGGCGCAATTGCCACCACCGGAATGGCCTGACTGGCGACCAGA
The DNA here is from genome assembly GCA_964593905.1 of uncultured Anaerolineaceae bacterium. Lineage (GTDB taxonomy): Bacteria > Chloroflexota > Anaerolineae > Anaerolineales > Anaerolineaceae > CAZQLE01. The sequence continues at coordinate 3,542 of CAZQLE010000180.1, forward strand.
TAGGGTGAAAGCAGTTTTTCGAGCGTATTCGAACGCGCCAGGGTGTAACCAAAGATCATCGCCGCCAGGCTGCCCGCCGCCAGCCCCAGCAGCACCTCGCTGAGGGTAACGCCAAAATGGCGCAGCAAACTGCCATCTTGCACGGCGCGGCCAAACCGCTCGGCCACTTGCAGCGGCGAGGGCAAAATAAACGCCGGCAGACCGGTCCAGCGGGTCAGCGCGTGCCAGAGCAGCACCGTCAACACAATCGAGACCGGCATCAGCCAGGGGCCAAAACGGCGCAGCCATTTTTTATAGGGGGTAAAGTGTGATTGGTCCATCCGGCAGCAAAGCTCCTCGATGAAACAAGCACCAGACGGGGCTGTAAAATAAAAAACCGAAAACAGAATTGTTTTCGGGGGAAACAGGCGCAGACAGATTAAACTGACGCGCTCCTTCTTCTATCCGGACTATACCGTCGACCCCGGAATTTCACCGGGTCCTGCAAAACTTGCTCGTGGGTTATCACCACCGATCGGGAATTGGGCTGTATGCCCGCACCCTGCCCCGAAGGAACTTGTATTCAATTTCACAAAGAGTATACCGCGCCCATGAAAAAGGGTCAAGGAGGGGAGGAAAAAATTACCTTTCTCGGGTAAAATCAGTCTGTGGCAACATTAACCCGTGAACAATTAGAAGATCGCCTGGCCGCGCTGCATCGTGCGAGCCTGGAACTGGTGCAGGATATTTCGCTCGATTCACTGCTGGAGCGCATCGCCGGGGTGGCCTGCGAGCAATCGGGCGCATGTTACGGCGCTGTGGGCGTGCTGAATCAGGAAGGCCAGCTTTCCAAGTTCATCACCGTGGGCCTTACCCCCCAGGAACGCCGCCTGATGCGCAACCCGCCGGAAGGCAAGGGGTTGATTGGTGCATTGATGCACACCGATCAGGCCATTCGCCTTTCAGACCTGCGCACCGACCCGCGCAGTGTGGGGTACCCTCGCCACCACCCTGAGATGACCTCTTTTCTGGGGGTGCCCATCCGGCGCGGCGACCGTCACCTGGGGCAAATTTATCTAACCAACAAGATCGGCTCAAACAGCTTTACCGAAGAAGACCAGCAGGTGATCGAAACGCTGGCCACCTACGCGGCCATTGCCATCTCAAACGCCAACCTCTACAACCAATTGGTCGAGCGCGACCGGGTGCTCACCCAGCGCAACGAAGACCTGGCGCTGTTGAACGATCTGGCAGTAACCCTGGCATCTTCCAGCGAATCCACCCTGGAGAATCTGGATCAAATTCTCGACCGCGCGCTGTCGCAGGTGATGGATTACCTGGGCCTGGAGGTGGGTGAGCTGTTCCTGCGCGAAGGAGATGCCGAAACGCTCTACCGCGCCAACCGGCACACCAAGAACAATCACGGTCTGTGGAAAAACGAGACCTATCATGTGGGCGAGGGCATTGTGGGCCAGGTGGCCCTCACCGGCCAACACCTGGTGGTGGCTCTGCCCGACCCGAATATTCAGGATCTGGAAGATATCTCCTTCTCTCAGATCGCCTGTTTTCCTCTCACCGCCCGCAGCGGTACGCTGGGCGTGTTATGCGTCTCGGGCCGCCAGCCGCGTGAATTTGATGACCTCGATATTTCATTTTTGGCGGCCATCAGTTCATGGATCGCCACCGTGGTCGATAATATGCGCCTGGAGCTGAACCAGCGCCGCCTGGCGGTGCTGGAGGAGCGCGACCGCATTGGGATGGACCTGCATGACGGGGTGATCCAATCCATCTACGCGGTCGGGTTAACGCTGGAACATGCCCGGCTGCTGCTGGTGGAAGACCCGCAAAAAGCCTCGGAACGGATTGATCAGGCGATTAGCAACCTGAACAGCACCATCCGCGATATCCGTTCTTATATTCTGGACCTGCGCCCGCGGCAGTTCAACGATGACAATTTGATGCAGGGAATTCAACGGCTGGTCAATGAGTTTCGCGTTAACACCCTGGCCGAGGTAAATTTGCAGGGGCAGGCTGAAGGCCTGGCGCATCTGGCCGTGCCACAGGCCAAAGCCCTCTTCCATATCTGTCAGGAGGCCCTGGCCAACACCGCCAAGCACGCCCGCGCCCGGCGGGTGAACCTGACGGTCTGGTCCACCTCCGACCGGGTGGTGTTGGAAGTGGCAGACGACGGCCGCGGATTTGACACCACCAAAACGCGCACCTCACTCGGGCATGGGCTTTCCAATATGCTGACCCGCGCGCGCAATGTGGGCGGCGATGTGGAAATTAATTCTGACCCCGCCCAGGGAACTACGGTCATGGCCTGGGTGCCTTTTAAACACGCTTCTTGAGCGAATTATTTTTGAGTTTCTGGAATCTTCATGGACGAACAACATTTACAAAAAGCAGCCCTGCGCGGTGAACCCTCTTATGTCTGGCGGGCCGGCCAGGAACGCCGCCTGAAAATGATCGCCGCCGCCGCCGGTGAACGTTTGAACGGGCGGATTCTGGAGGATGGCTGCGGTGTGGGCGCGTATCTGGCCCGCCTGGCAAGCGGGGCGCAGCACGCCGTGGGGCTCGAAATTGAATTTGAACGTCTGAAAGAAGCCCGCCAACTGGGCCCGGAAGGGGTAAACGGCGTGGGCGAGGCTTTGCCCTTTCCGACGGATACCTTTGACCTGGTGTTAAGCCATGAAGTGATCGAGCATGTGCAAGATGACCGTCTGGCGGTGCAAGAGATGGTGCGCGTGTTAAAACCGGGCGGGCGTCTGACCCTGTTTTGCCCCAACCGCGGTTACCCCTTTGAAACCCACGGCATCTACTGGCGCAAACGGTATCATTTTGGCAATATTCCCCTGGTCAACTACCTGCCGCGCCGCTGGCGCAACCGGCTGGCGCCACATGTGCGCGTTTACAGCCGCGGCGATCTGACAGCGCTGTTTGCCGGGCTGCCGGTAACCGTGGTGGAAAAAACGGTCATTTTTGGGGCCTATGACAACATCATCGCCCGACGGCCGGGGCTGGGCAGGCTGCTGCGCGGGGTGCTGCAATTTTTGGAAGCCACCCCCCTGCGCGGGCTGGGCCTTTCACACTTCTGGGTGGTGGAGAAGCTGGGCAACTGAAACCCGGTCGAATTCGACCGCGGGGAAGATGAGGTGGTTAATTTCATCCGCCACAACATCCAATGGCCGCGCGACATCCACCGTGTGAGCATGTGGAATTCTCTCAATAATCTTCTGGTAAGCCGCGCTCTGGCGGTGCAATTCGTCCAGCGTCAATTCGGGTTTGCGCTGGTACAACACCTCAGCCGGGGCAACCAGCAGAATGCACACATCCGGTTTCGGAACCAACCTCTCCAAAAACCGTAAAAACCAGACGGGGCCCGTATAACGATAGCGCAGCGGGTCTACTTCAAGATCATAATAATAGCGGTCAAACAACACCAGGCAGTGATCGCGGCAGCGCAGCCGGCGAATGACAAAGAAATAGCCCCCCAAGATTTCACCCACAATATAGACCGCTTTAGCCATCGACAGGATGGCGCCATAAGGTTTGCGCTGGTGGGGGTCTTTCGGTATCGTCAAAGCCTCATTACCGGCCCCCACATGGCCCTCTTTGCGCACCCTGGGACGCATATGGTAATGGTGAATTGAATACTCCCGCTGATAGGCGAAATTGGCAATTCGGTGCATGATCGTGCTTTTACCGCTACCATCTGGACCTAAAATAACAATGATCATTGCGTGTCCTTATGCTCTTGCCGGGCAGGATGCAGCAAAAAGTTAATAGCAGATTAAATTATAGTTAACAAACCACAATAATCAACATTTTATTTCTGCCAACACCCTTACAACCCAAAAGCGGCCCGGTTGGGCCGCTTTTATGGATGACAACAGGGAAAATTAAGACTGCCGATTAAATTTTGAAATTGTAAATGCCATCCTCCACCGCATAACGCTGGCCACACTGCGGGCAAACCAGCTCGGGCGGGGTATCGGGCAGTGGATCACAGCCACAGGCCGGGCAGCGAAACACCAGCGTCTCGGGCAAGGCGGGGGCAGGCTGGTGAACAAGCGGCGTCGCGCGCCCGCGCACAAACACACTCGGGCTGAGCTGCCACAGATCACCGGTAAGCTGGGCAAAAGCATCCATTGCGGTCAACAACTTGACCGGAAACAGCTTCTTAAACAGGGCAATGCGAAAATGCGAAACGGTAAGCTGGCGTTCGACGCTAAACCCGCTCTGGCGCAGCCAGGCGCGCACTGTATCGGGGTGAAAATCAAAATTCAGCGCAGCAAACTCAATCGGCTCAGGCGAGAAAGGGTTCCAGCTCTGGCGGCCAAGCGCATAACGCAAAATGGATTTCAGGTTGCGTTTGTTGGCAAATTCCAACACGAAAACGGCTCCCGGCAGAAGCACATCGCGCACCTGTTTCAGCGCAGCCGGGGCATCGCTCATATGGTGCAGGGTGCGAATCATGGTGGCGCCATCAAACATGCCGCTGCCAAACGGCAACCGGTAAATATCGGCCGCCACATAACGGTAGCGCGGCGAATCACCCAACCGCTGGCGGGCCTGTTTAAGCTGGGTGCGCGAATAATCGAGCAGCACCACCTGCTCATAGGGGTAGCGAGGAGAATTACGCCCCGCACCCGCGCCTAGTTCCAGCAGGCGCTGGCCTTTTTCATTAAGCAGGCGGTTAAGCGCCACCACCTCGGCGGCGTCTTCATAGGCGCGCCCGCCCTGATCCCAGAAGCTGGTCTGGTAATCGGAGCCTTCATAATCACAAAC
>CAZQLE010000181.1:0-8307 GCA_964593905.1 uncultured Anaerolineaceae bacterium
CCACGGCCCCCAGCAAGGCGCTAAACAGCGCCACCCCGCCCAGCAACAGCGCCAACCCGCAACTGCTGCGGCTGCGCTGCGGCGGAGGGGTGCGGTAAGCGTAATTGTCATTCGAGTACTGCATACCCGGTTCCATGATGGGTCACACAACAATAAGGTCTTACTCGATGGAGCGGACGTAAATGACGGAAGTGCCGTCAGAACTTTTGACCTCTTTCACCTCAAACACTTTGGGAAACGCCTGAATCAGCAGTGAGAGCTGCTTGAACCCGTAGGTGCGTGAATCAAAACCCGGATCAAGCTGGCGCAGGTGGTGCCCCAGCGTGCCCAGAAAAGCCCAGCCGTCTTCCTGGCTGGCAATTTCAAAAGCGTTTCGCAGCAAGGGCAACGGATCGGGGGTTACCGGTTCAACCGGCTCGACCGGCACGGCAGCGGCGGTGGAGGGTTTCTTTCTCCCGCCGCCGCGCGAGCTGCTGTTGGCAGCGGCGCTGGCTGCCGGTGCGCGCACGGGTTCGGGGACGAGGTTGTTGGTGTAAACAAACAGATCGCAGCCGTTAACAAAGGCGCGCGGGGTGGTCTTTTTGCCGATGCCCATCACAAAAAAGCCTTTTTCACGAATGCGGGTCGCCAGGCGGGTATAATCGCTGTCGCTCGAAACCAGGCAGAAGCCATCCACACCGCCGTTGTAAAGAATATCCATCGCATCAATGATCATGGCGCTGTCGGTGGCGTTTTTGCCGATGGTGTAGCGAAACTGCTGGATGGGTTGAATGGCGTGGGTTTGCAATACATCTTTCCAGCCGCCCATATTGGAAGAGGTCCAGTCGCCATAAATGCGGCGAATGGTGATTAAGCCGTATTTTGAAGTTTCTGCCAGCATTTTTTCAATTAACGAAGGCTGGGCATTATCACCGTCAATTAACATCGCCATGCGGCGTGTGCCGCTGTAATTGCTTAGATTGGTTGAATTCATCATAAAATTAGAAATCCTGTCTGGGATCTGCATCCCGATAAGTCAATCCCCTGGTGTGTATGTGTCAAACCGGCTTTTTTATAAATGGCTATTTTTTGTGTTTGATACAGTACTAACTATCATTTTAACCGTTTTTCTTAAAAACAAATGACCCGTTTTTTTGCGGTCCATACAATTTGAACAACTGCTCGGCCAGCCTGCACGGCGTTGGGGAGGCCGCCGATTAAAAACAACGAACGGAATTGGGTTCCGCTCGCTGTTTTATCCTTCAAAAATCCTCGCGGCTATCCGCGTCGGACACGCACCTGGAAAAAGCGTTCCTGAAACTCGGTCAGGGCCAAAATCTGCTCGTCGGAATAATCTTTGTTGGCGGTCAGAATGACCTTGTCGTCATGATCATCCAGCCGTTCGATGACCGCAATACAGCGGCCGGTAAATTCTTTGCAGGGTTCAAAAATGCCCAGCACATAGATATCAATCTCTTTTCCGTCGGGCGAGAGTGTGTCGGGGATAAAGCCGTAATTCAGTGGGTAAAAGAAACCGTGTCGTGGATGGCGGGTGCCAAGTGGGCGGTCAATCTTAACGGTGATCGTTTTGCCCAGGAAGTCCAACGCTTTCAGATCTGGATTGGTTGGCATAGGAAGTCCCTGTTTGTTAATTTGATTTTATGAATGGCGAGTTAAACTCGCGGCAAGGGTATACTTCATTATATATACAAAACCACGCTTCCGTCCATGCTTAAACCGGGTTCAAGACGTTTGTCACCCGGTTAAAAGGTGGCGCCGGATGTTCATCCATCCCCAATTTCCAACTTCAGAGGTGCAGCATGAAAAGTTTTCGAAAAGAGCTGTGGTTTGCCATTCCGGCCCGGCGCGGGTTTGTGAATATCACCCCCGAGGTGATGGATTGCGTGCGCGAGAGCAACGTGAAAGAAGGGCTGGTGCTGGTGAACGCCATGCACATCACCGCTTCGGTCTTTATCAACGATGACGAACCGGGTCTGCACCATGATTACGAACTCTGGCTCGAGAAGCTGGCCCCGCATGAACCTGTGGCAGGTTACCGCCATAACCGCACCGGTGAAGATAACGCAGATGCACACATGAAGCGCCAGGTGATGGGCCGCGAGGTGGTGGTTGCCATCACCAACGGCAGGCTGGATTTTGGTCCCTGGGAACAGATCTTTTATGGCGAATTTGACGGCGGCCGGCGTAAACGGGTGTTGGTGAAAATTATTGGCGAATAATCGCGCGGCACTGGCGCGGGTGATGCAAAGAATCTTAAATCTTCCCTTGTGGCCGGGTTGTGACAGCGATTGTTAACCTACCGCTAAAATATTTTTATTCGATCCTTAATTTTGCTGTGCTATTCTGAAACAGGGTACGGATTGAGTTCTGCTGTTGGAAACAGTTTGGTAAGAGCGATTGAGAGACGGAGACGGGTAGGATAAAACGGGCTGAAAGGCCCGTTTTATCCTTAAAAACCACTTTAACTGCGGATTGAAAGTGAAATTGAGGTGAATGCGCGTGTTTTACCGGCCAGCCGGTTGCGGGGCCGAAAAAAGCCCCGGAATTTTTGATCGGGAAAATTAAATGAACAAACGCCTGGATGAGGGGGGCACCCAGACGTTCGTTCAAAAATATTTTACCAGATATTGCTGCTTTTATGTTAATTTCAGGTTAGAAAATTGGCGGGTTTTTTTCAACCCTGTACTTACGGCAGAAGTGCTTCACCCGAATTTATGGTAAACTCCCCAGCATGGATGAGAAGACCCTTAAAGTTTTGGAATATCCGCGTGTGCTCGAACGCCTGTCTTCCTACGCTGCTTTCAGCGTTTCGGCTGAGCTGGCGCTGGCGCTGCGCCCCACGGAAGATATTGATATTGCCCGGCTGCGTCAGGCGCGGACCTCTGAGGCCCGCCGTCTGTTAAGCATCAACAGCGATATCTCGGTCAGCGGTGCGCGCGATATCAGCGCCAAGATCGATCTGGCCCGCCGCGGCGGGGTGTTGGACGCAGTAGACCTGCTGGATGTGAAGAACACCCTCATTGCGGCACGCGAACTGGCCCGCAGCCTGGAACGCCAGACCGAGCAATACCCGCATCTGGCTGCCATCGCGCTGCGCTTTCCGCCGCCAGCCGGGGTGGTGGATGCCATCACGCGCGCCATTTCAGAACGGGGTGAGGTGATGGACAGCGCATCCGACGCACTGGCTGCCATCCGGCGCAACGTAAAAACGGCTCACGACCGCCTGCTGGCCCGCCTGGAGCGCATCATTAACGATCCGCATCACGGCCCGATGCTGCAAGAGAACATCATCACCACCCGCAGCGGGCGCTATGTCATTCCGCTGCGCGCTGAGTTTAAGGGCCGCATCCGTTCGATCATCCACGACCAGTCTTCCTCCGGGGCAACCCTGTTTGTTGAACCACTGGTTGTGGTGGAGTTGAACAACCAGTGGCATGAATACCAGCTTGCCGAGCGGGATGAAGAGCGCCGCATTCTGGCCGAGCTTTCACACCAGGTGGGGTTTAATGCCGAATCGTTGCTGGATATTCTCGTGGCATTGGCCGAATTTGACCTGGCGTTAATGTGCGCCAAATATGCCGACGATCTGCGCGCGGCCGAGCCGGTGTTTGCCCCGGTGCGCACCGGGTTGGAAAATCACCCCGGTACGGTGATTAAGCTCACCGAAGCCCGTCACCCGCTGCTGCCGCAGAATACGGTCGTTCCCATTGATGTGGAATTGGATGAGCAGACCTTTGCGGTGGTCATTACCGGCCCCAACACCGGCGGAAAAACGGTCAGCCTGAAAACCGTCGGGCTGATGGTGTTAATGGCCCAGTCGGGGCTGCATATTCCGGCCCGCTCAGGCTCGGCGCTCAGTTTGTTTGCCGATGTGTATGCTGATATCGGCGATGAACAATCGATTGAGCAGTCGCTCTCCACTTTCTCGGGCCATATCACCAATATTGTGCGCATTCTGCGCCGTGCCAGCCACCAGACCCTGGTGCTGCTGGATGAGCTGGGCGCGGGGACAGACCCACAGGAAGGCGCCGCGCTGGCGCGTTCTTTGCTGCAATATCTGGTGGATCAGCGCATTCCCTGTCTGGTTGCCACCCACTACCCCGAGTTGAAATCCTTTGCCCACACCACAGCCGGTGTGGTTAATGCCAGCATGGAATTTAACCTCAAAACCCTGCGCCCCACCTATCACCTGACCATTGGTCTGCCGGGGCGTTCCAATGCGCTGTTAATTGCCGAGCGGCTGGGGCTGCCGCAGTCCATTCTCGATTCTGCCCGCGCTGATATTGACCCCAACGACCTGCGCGCCGAAGACCTGCTGGATGAGATTCATCACCAGCGCGATGTGGCCCGCAAAGCACGGGCGGCCGCTGACCGCGACCGCAGCATTGCCGATAACATGCGCCGCGAGTTGGACCTGCGTTTGGAGAAGATTGAAGATGAGCGCCTGAAAATTTTGGAGCAGGCCCGTCATCAGGCTGAACAGGAAATGGTTGACCTGCGCGCTGAGGCTGAAGAACTGCGCAAGGCGCTCAGTCGCGCCCGCCAGCCCCTCGAAGCGATTAAGGCCGTCCAATCACAGGTGGAAGACCTGGAAGAAACAACCCATAAACCCACCGCGCGCCGTCAGGTAACTGCGCCCAGTGCGGCGGCCAGCCGCCCGCTGCGCATCGGCGAGAAGGTAAAACTGCGTTCTTTGCAAATGGAAGGGGTGGTTTCTGCTGTGGGCGAAACAGACCTGGAAGTGCAGATCGGGTCGCTGCGGGTGCGCGCCAAGCTGGGCGATATTCAGCGCGGCGGCGAAGCAGAGCCCGAACCGCTGCCGCCGGTTCCCGCTGCGCGCAGCACACGCCTGACCCGCGCTGCCGAACCGGCCAAAAAAGGCGAACTCAGCGGGGTGTTTCATCCCTCCCCGGGTATGGAACTGGACCTGCGCGGTCAGCGCGCCGAAGACGCCCTGGATATGCTGGACCGTTACCTGGAGAATGCTTTTCTGGCGAATATGCCCTTTGTGCGCATCATTCACGGCAAAGGCACGGGCAAACTGCGTCAGGCGGTGCGCGAAGCGCTGCAACAGTCGCCGCATGTGCGCCGCTGGGAAACCGGCATGGATAAAGAGGGTGGTGAAGGCGTCACCGTGGCGCATCTGGATACCAATTAACAGAATAAATTGCGCTGTCCCCCCGGCGCAATTTACCCTTTCGCGCATGTTCCCTACGCCATGCGCCCCGCTGACAGAATCTGGTGTGATCTCAGCCGGGAGCGACGAAATTGAAACAAAAAGTCCGGTCCTCCAGGTTCGAACACGATTAATTCCGTACTTATTTTATCTATTTTTCAGGGTGAATGCAATGGGAAGGTCCCGCTGAACCGGGCCATCGCACCTGATTTTATTTCACCTCCGCCCTGGGGCGGGGAATTGGAAAATGCAGTACTTTTGGGCGTTTTGCGCCTAAAAGTACTGCAAAAAATCTTTTTTCCTTTTCAATTTGTGAAGGGCCGGGGATAGATATTTGACCCTGTGGAGGAGGATGGAATATGGATCATGTGGTGTATGTGGATGCAAAAGACCGGGACCTTGAAAAACTGCTGGATGGCGTGAAAAAAATGATCATTCGCGGCGCGGCCGGGCGCAAGCTGCCCTATGGCCGGGTGAACGTCGGCGACAGACTGTATTTTATTCGTAACAATGGTGAAGGTCAGGTGCATGCCTGCGCCGAGGTGAGCCAGGTGATCAACTCAGACCCGCTGAGTGCGCAGGAAGCGCAGCAGATGTTGGAGCAGCACCAAGCGTTGTTGCAGTTGACCCCGGCACAGGTGAAGCGCTGGGCGGGTAAGCGCTATCTGGTGTTGATTGAAATTGATGCGGTGCAGCCATTGGCGCCTTTTGCCATCGACCGCAGCGCCTACGGCACGATGGATGACTGGCTGCCGGTGGGTCAGATTGATCAGGTGCGTTGTTAGCCAAAATTTAAGTGCACTGGCCGTTATAGCCGCGATCAATGGCCGCGGCTGTAAGTGGTTCTGTTCTCTGCCTCTGTTGAAACGATCTTGAAAAATTTTCAGAATCCCCGTTCTTTCATCCTCACGGTCGGTTATAATCGATTCAGATCGGTTCGATCGTTTCTGACGGAAAAAACCGCAGGTCTGACAAGCTTGCCCCGGCCTGTTTAGCTCTTCCTGAAAGCGAAAGAATCATTCAATTCCAATAACCAAGGAGGTTTTCCATGCCTCTCGAGATTGTCATTGGCACCCAGTGGGGCGACGAAGGCAAAGGCCGCGTCGTTGATCTGCTGTCAGAGAATGCGCATATTGTGGCCCGCTATAACGGCGGCGATAACGCCGGTCATACGGTCACCGTCGCCGACCGCACATTTAAGCTCCACCTGCTCCCCTCCGGGATGATTCACCCCAATACGATGGGTGTGCTCGGCAGTGGAATGGTGGTTAACCCGGCCTCGCTGCTGGAAGAAATGAATATGCTGCGCGCGAACGGTCTGGAGGTCTCACCGCAACGGTTGATGGTCTCTTTTGCTGCGCATCTGATCACCCCGGCTCACCGTGCGTTGGACCACGCCATGGAACTGGCCCGCGGCAAAGCCCAGATTGGGACAACCGGACGCGGCATCGGCCCGGCTTATACCGATAAGGCCGCCCGCCACGGTCTGCGCGCGCAAGAGATGTTGGACCGCGCCCGGCTGCGTACCCGCGTGGAAGCGCATGTCATTGAAACCAACGATAAGCTGACTGCGTTGTATAACGCCGAACCCCTGGACCCCCAGACCGTGGTGGAAGAGTTTGACCGCTACGCTGAGATTCTGGCGCCCTATGTGGGCGATGTGGGCCGGCGGGTGCATGAAACGCTTAAAGCCGGCGGGCGGGTGTTGGCCGAAGGGGCGCAGGGCACCTTGCTCGATCTGGACCTGGGGACCTACCCCTACGTTACCAGTTCTTACCCCACGGCGCCGGCGGTCTTTGTGGGCCTCGGGCTGGGCATTACCCCGGTCGAACGGGTGGTGGGCGTTACCAAGGCGTTTCAATCGCGCGTTGGCGCAGGGCCTTTTCCCACCGAAGCCTTTGCCGATGTTGCCGAACGGCTGCGCGGCACGGGCAGCAACCCCTGGGATGAATTTGGCACCACCACCGGCCGGCCGCGGCGGGTGGGCTGGTTGGACGGTGTTTTGCTTAATTACGCTTCTCGCGTCAACGGTCTAACCGAACTGACGGTCACCAAGCTGGATGTGCTCACCGGTCTGCCCACTCTGCGCATCTGCACGGCTTATCGAATGGGCAATGAGGTTTATGGCGAACTGCCCATGGGCCCGGCCGACCTCTCGCCGTTTGAGGCCGTCTATGAAGAGCTGCCCGGTTGGACGGCGGATGTGCGCGGCGCGCGTGTCTGGCAGGATTTGCCGGTGGAAGCGCAGCGTTATCTGCGCCGCATCGCAGAGATTGCCGGGGTTCCGGTGCGCTATGCATCGGTTGGCCCCGAGCGCTCGCAGATCGTTGAAATTGCGGCGTGAAACCGGCCCGTTGGCTCTTGATCTTGCTGCTGCTTGCCGGTCTCAATTTGACCGGGTGCATTGCATTAAGTGTTGAAGAGCTGACCCCACAGCCGTTGTTCACCGATACCCCCACCGCCACCATCACTCCCAGTGTCATCTGGTTTCCGGCCACCGCCACCAGCCGCCCCATGTCTTCTCCCACGCCGTTGCCCACGGTCGATTATCGGCCCGGTGTGGGAGAGGCCATCTTTCAGGATGTGTTTGACCGCCGCACTGGTTGGCAGTTGAACCGCAACGAAACGGGCAGCAGCGCTTTTGGCAAAAATGAACTCACCCTGGCCTTTACGCCCGATAAAAAAGGCTCGCTCGCCAGCCTGGGCGACACCCCCGCGCTGGATGATTTCTGGCTCGAAATTACCACCAATGTCAGCCTGTGCCGCGGTGCAGGTGAGATCTATGGCCTGTTGCTGCGCGCTGCCAGCGCCCAGGATTTTTATCGTTTGTTGATCTCCTGCTCGGGTGAGCTGCGCATGGAACGGGTGTTGAATTCACGGGTGGCTATTTTGCAAGACTGGACCCCCTCGGGGCAGGTGCGGCCGGGCGCGCCGCTGCTGCTGCGGGTGGGCATCTGGGCGCTGCGCGGCGAGATGCGGGTTTTTGTCAATGATATGTACCAGTTCAGCGTAACCGACACATTCATCCGGCAGGGGGTGGTGGGGGTGTTTGCCCGCTCGGCCGGCACATCGCCTTTTACGGTCTCATTCTCCGACTTGCAGGTGAGCGCGCTGAATGTTCAGCCCACACC
>CAZQLE010000182.1:0-8294 GCA_964593905.1 uncultured Anaerolineaceae bacterium
GCGCTGGCAGTCGTCACCTTCATCTTTGGCCTGGGCAGTGGTTACCTTGTCTGGGGCCGTTCAGATGCCGCCGATCAGGCCAAAGGCGAGCGCACCATGACAGAAATCATCAACGGCAGCGATGACCCTGCCGTAGGCCCCGCCGATGCACCCATTACGATCATCGAATTCAGCGACTACGAATGCCCCTACTGCCAGAAATGGCAGACCGAGGTCTGGCCTGAATTGCAAAAAGCATATCCGGGCCAAATTCGCCTGGTCTACCGCGATTTTCCGCTCACTGGCATTCATCAGAACGCGGTCGGCGCCAGCCTGGCCGCCAACTGCGCCGGTGAACAGGATAAATACTGGGAATTTCACGAAGAGCTCTTTAAAGCAGAAAATGGGCTGGGGTTCGAAGCCATGCAGGGCTATGCCGAGAAACTGGGCATGGATACAACCCAATTTGTATCCTGTGTCACCAGCGATCAGTATCTGGATGAAGTCCGGCAGGACTTTGAAGACGGGCGCGACCTGGGTATTAGCGGCACCCCCACCTTCTTTATCGGCACTTACCGGTTGGTCGGCGCGCAGCCGCTTGAAGCGTTCCAACAGGTGATCGATGCAAAACTCAGCGGTGAATTGGAATAAATCGGGCGATATCCCATCGCTTTCAATGAGGCGGCACATGAAAAAATACATCGCAGTAGCCGGTAACATTGGCGTGGGAAAATCCACCCTGGTGGGTCTGTTGGCCGAACGGCTGGAAATGCAGCCCTTCTATGAACCGGTCACCGAAAACCCTTACCTGGCAGATTTTTACCAGAATATGCGCGGCTGGAGCTTTCAATCGCAGGTTTTCTTTCTGGCGCACCGGCTGCGCATTCAACAGCAGCTAATGCGGCTGTCTGGCTCGGTAATTCAGGATCGCAGCATTTATGAGGATGCGGAGGTCTTTGCTCAAAACCTGTATTTACAGGGGCTGATGAGCGAACGTGATTACCAGACCTACCACACCCTCTATACCACCTCGGCGGAGTTTATCCCGGCGCCCGATCTGGTGGTTTATCTGCGCGCTTCGGTGCCCACGCTGTTGCAGCGCATTGCACTGCGCAACCGTGATTACGAAAAAACGATCAGCGCCGAGTATCTTGACCGGCTGAATGGTCTGTATGAAAACTGGATCCATAATTTCACGGTCTGTCCGGTGCTCACCGTCCCGGCCGACGATCTCGATTACGTCCAGTTTCCGCAGCATCTCGACCTGATCGCCCGCAAAGTGCAAGAAAAACTGACCGGCAAAGATGTGGTGATCTTTGCCCCCGATGAAGTGGCGCGCATCTAAGAAAAGCCCCTGTTTAACCCACTCTTTAAATAAAGCAAAAGGCTGCCGGCGATCCATTGCCGGCAGCCTTTTATAAAGTTCTGGTGGCACAGCAACCCGGTTTTCCTACCCGCCGCTGGCGGTCAGAAGAAATAGAAATGGACGGCTCTGACACCGTCCATTTCTGTTTTGTGTGGGTAATCACCAGCAGAGCAGAAGATAGCGGTTAACCCATCTTGAAGAACTCAATCTGGTTAAGTTCACCAGAAGAATTGATTCGCCTCCGTGTCCAAAATATCAGACCCGTCTGGCCCCTTTTAACGCGGTTCAACCACCAGTTTGATGGCTGTACGAATCTTGCCATCAATATCAACATCGACAAATTCGGGGTAACACACCACTGCAATGCCGTCTTCCTGCAGGTACCCCTTTGCCAGTACCAGTGCCTTGATCGCCTGATTTACAGCCCCGGCGCCAATAGCCTGCACCTCTGCTCGCTTATGTTCACGGACCACCCCTGCAATTGCCCCCGCTACGGCCGCGGTGCGGGAGTTCGCCTTTACTTTGATGACATCCATTTTGTTTCTCCCTTCTTGCTCTGCGTCAAAAAAAGAGCGAAGAAATGGGGGCAAACCATTATGATTTCGCTCATTTATGTAAAGATTTTACACTTGAATGGTACGCAATTCAAGTCTTTTTCAAAATCGTACCTGTACCAACTCTATACGGGCAGAAAACAGGCAGAGATCGCCCGCCCGGTGCTGTGGCTCAATCGCCCGGCTGCATTTCAATCTCACCCGAAAGGGGCTGCTTTGCCACGCCTGCGCGATGAAAGAATATCCACAACCCCGGAATCACCATCAATGCGCTGGCAACCACCAGCAAAAATTCGATGCTGACCACATCGGAGAGCGGACCAAAGATTAACATGCCAACCGGCATCACCGTATTGGAGATGAGGGCCTGCACGCCAAACACCCGGCCGTGCATATCTGGCCGGACATTTTCTTGAAGCAGGGTGGTGGTGGATGCGCCAAAAAACGGCATGGGAATGCCCGAGAGGGCCATCAACACCAGGTACAGGTTGAAATCTTTTGTCAGGCCCAACCCGGTGAACATCACAGCCCACATCACACAGGCCAGCCCCAGGGTGCGAAACCGATTGGCATAACCGCCCCACAGGGTCATTACCAGACCGCCCAGAATGGAACCGCCAAAGAAGGTCACTTCATTGGCGGTCAAGCGCCACACTTCTTCTCCAAACGAACGCGCCACCAGCAAAGGAGAAAGGAAGGCCACCGGAGAGATCAGGAAAAAGATAAACGCATAGAAGATGGACAGCGTCATCACGATCCGGTTGGTACGGATATAAGCCAGCCCGGCGCGCAGGTCATATAAATAATCGGTTTGTTGCGACCCGGCGGCGCGCGGCAGGGCCGGCACTTGCAGCCAGAACATCAACCCCACCGCCAGAGCCGCGGTGATCACATCGATGAAGAAAATCATCTCCAGACGCGAGATCGAAAGCAGGGTCCCGCTCAGGATGGGTGTGATGATCATAATGACTGGCTGGAGGGTATTATTCAGACTGTTCACCTTAATCAGCTTTTCAGCGGGCACAATCTGCGGCAGCAGGGCATTGACCGCCGGCATTTGAATGCCAGCGCCCACCGAACGAATGCCAGAGATCACGAAGATAAGCCACAGTTCTTGATAGCCAAACAAAAAGAACAGCGCCAGAACCAGGGTGCTCAGCGCAATAAGGGTATCAGACGCCATGATAAGAAACTTGCGCGGGTAGCGGTCTGCCCAGACGCCGGCAAAGAGCGAAATGAGAATCTGCGGCAGAAAACCAGCCAGTGTCGAAATGGTCAAAATGGCCCCAGACTGGGTGGTAAGGGTGATGTGCCAGATGATGGCATACTGCACCAGCATTGAGCCAAACAAAGACAGGCTCTGACTGGAAAGAAAAATGGCGGTTTTTTTCTTCCAGCCGTGCTGGGCCGCCACAGAGGGTTCTTGATTAAACTGCTGCATGACCGTTCTCCTTAATCTGCTCTCTCTTAACACAGCCCACGAGAGAAAAATTTTTCTGCCACAGCCTGTTGAAAAGAGGGAGGAAAATCACCATTAATTGATGACAAATAGGCTAAAATTAGTATTAATTTTCTATGAATATACCGGAACCAGCTCCAAAAGTCAAGCTTTGCCAGATATTGTAAAGTCTGGCGGCTTCGTTTTTTAACAGGGGCCTCACTTGAAGTGTACCGCTGCACTGGCGGTATAAAACTTTTCCACATACATGTAGATAGATAAGATTTAGTAATAATAGTAGGGGCTGTGGAAACTGTGGATAATAAAACTCCTTCACCAGATATTGTGTTTTTTTTCATTTTATCCGTCATTAACCCCCATATGCGGTCTGAGCCCGGTGCTTTTTTATCCCCGTTGGGCTGTGGATAAAAGGGATTATTTTTTGCAATCGGTGACGAAAAAAGAGACTTATTCCCAAAAGAGGTCTGCTGCCAATAAAAAATCCCCTTTCGGGGAGATTTTCATCCTTTTTTATACACGGATTCGGGACAATATGTGTAAGTTTCTCCACAGTTTATTCAAGTTATCCACAGTTTTTTGGGGCTTATCCACAGAAATCTGGCTTAAAACGTGGAAATTACGCTAATTCCTATTCTTCAATGCCATTTTGCGCAGCCCACTGTTCAACGGTCTCTTCCACGCTATCCAGATAAGCATCCAGCGCGTCCAGGCGTCTTTCGGCCTGCGCTTCACTCAGGTCCAGCGCGGTCACCAGCGCCTGCCAGCCGTCTGCGTTTCGATCTGCCGGCGGGGTCAGATCTTCGAGCCGGGTCCAGGTGTTGAGCAGAATCCATAAAGCGGCGGAGGGGCGTTCCTCCCACAGAGCCTCGATGGCGCGTTCATAATACAACCGTCGTTCAGGGCGCAGCACTGGCGGGCAGTTGTCTTGCGTGCTGACCGGACCATAGGCGCTGCGCCAGGCCGTCAGCCAGTTTTCACGTTCGGTGAGCTGAATTTCATTCGAAGTAAAAAGATCTACCAGACCCGCTGCCAGACCGGGCCGGTTTAAGGCTGCACAGCGCTCGGGAAATTCCAACATCAAGCGGCGCAGCGATAAGGGTTCGCCGGTTAACACCGCGATGGCATTGGCGGCCTGTTCCAGCGCGCTCAGGTAATCTTTAACCCAGGCAGCGCCAGACAACCCGCTGCGAGTGGATAGCTTCATCCATTGTTCGCGCGCACCCTCCACCAGCGGGCGGGAGCGGCGGATGACATTTTCGGGGTGATAAAAAAGAGCCTCAACGCTGGCGCGGGTGAACTCAAACCAGTGCTGGGTCTGGTGTAACAGGATGGGGTTTTCGCATAAGGCAGTGCCCAGCCACGGGTCACTGCGCAGGCTGCGCGGCTGGCGAAACATGCCCTGGTTGTAATGGACAATATCCAGCGAAACTTCTTCGGTGATCTGTACAATTTCCTGCGGGACGGGCGGTTCGGAATCGTGAATGAAAACCAGATCAATATCGGTGGTTCCGCCGATGAGCGGCTCTTCCAAGCGCAGTGAACCCGTCAAAAAGACGCACACAATTCCGCGGCGGCCGTGAGAACGCTGGGTGGCGGCAGCCTCGGCAAATTTTAGCAACTTTTCACGGGTAAGACGCATAAGACCCCTTCAAATCGGTTATGAAGTCGCCAGTGGCAGCTCGGGCTGAAACGGCGGAAGCTGAAGCGCCTGTCGGATGCGATTTTCGATGCTGGTCAGGTCGTTTTCGTGGTGCACATAATCGAGATCATTGCAATCCAATGTCAGCACCGGTGAGGGATGTTTTTTTGAATTGGAGAGGAAAAATTCATCATAGGCTGCGTTTAAGTCGGCAATGTAGGCGCGTTCCATTTGCCGTTCATAGGGCCGGTCGCGAAAGGCAATGCGTTCCATCAGGGTATCGGTGTTGGCCCGCAAATAAACGACCAGGTCGGGTGGAACGATCTTTTCGGCCAGCGCATTGTGCACGCGGTGGTACATTTCCAACTCGTCGCCCTGCACGTTGATCTCGGCAAACAGGGCGTCTTTTTCAAAGGTGTAATCGCTGATCAAGTGCTTTCCGGTTGCCAGCAGGTCGGGTACATTTTTGCGCTGGTGCTGGTAGCGGCTGAGCAGGAAGAAGATCTGGGTCTGGAATGCGTAACGCGCCCGGTCGCTGTAGAAATCGCTCAGGAACGGGTTTTCTTCAAAAACTTCCAACAGAATATTGGCTTCAATGCGAGGGCTGAGTAGACGCACCAGGGTGGTTTTGCCGACCCCAATCACGCCTTCAATAGCGATATACATATCTTCTCCGTGAAATTCCACCCCAGAAGACCACCCCGCTGTGATTTCTTTCCCTTTGTTTGAGAGCGGCGAAGGATCTTCACACTTGAAAACCCTTCGCCTGCTCAATATTGCGTCCGAAAGATACCACCAGCCGGAGCGCAGAGGTCTCTCAGTCGGGGATCGATTGGCTCTGCTGACCCAAACTATACCACAAAATTACTCTTCCTGTTCCATTTCCAGCCGCGCCACCAGCTCACCAATCACGTCAAAACCGCCCTGCCAGAATGCGGCCTGGCGGATGTCGATGCCGGCTTTTTGCAGGATTTTCTCGGGCGCTTCAGACCCGCCGGCCGCCAGCAGTTGGCGGTAGCGCGGGATGAAAGCCGCTCCTTCTTCGCGGAACTGCTTGTAGAGCGAGAGCACCAGCAGTTGGCCGAAGGAGTAGGCGTAGACATAAAACGGGGTGTGATAGATATGCGGAATGGAGACCCATTCGTGACGGAATTCATCGCTGACTTCGACGGCATCGCCAAACTGGGCGCGCAGATTTTCGATATAGGCCTGGCTAAGGGCATCTACCGAGGCCCCCTGCTGGATCAGCTCATGCGCCTGGCGCTCGAACTGGGCAAAGAATGCCTGACGCTGGATGGTGGCATAGGCGTCGTCCACCCGGCTGAAGAGCAGATCGCGCCGCACAGCCGGGTCGGTCTCCTCTTCCAACAACTGGTCCACCAGCAGCATTTCGCCAAAGGTGGAGGCGGTTTCGGCCAGCGGCAGGCTGGCGTGGAAGGTGAACAGGCTGTGTTTCTCGGCCAACATGGAATGCACCGCGTGGCCCAGCTCGTGCGCCATGGTCGAAACATCAGAAGCGCGGCCCTGATAGTTCAGCAGCACCCAGGGGGTCAGGTCGGGCAGGGCTGTCAGGCAGAAGGCCCCGCCGCGTTTGCCGCGCCGCACTTCGCTGTCGAGATGGCGGTCATCAAACACGCGCTGCGCCAGCCGGGCAAACTCGGGGTCAAACCGCCGGAAGGAATCGAGCACAATGTTGGCGGCCTGTTCGTAAGCAAAGGTCTTTTCGGCGCTGGCGATGGGGGCATAAATATCATGCCGGCCCAGTTTTTCCATGCCCAGCAGGCGCGCCTTAAGACGGAAGAAACGCTGGAAGATGATGGTGTTCTGCTGGCAGACATCCAACAACAGGTCCACCACTTCGTCAGGAATATCGTTGCCCAGGTTGCGCACCGCGATGGGGCTGTTGAAACCGCGCAGGTTCAGGTTCTCGTTGCGCCAGTCGCGCACCAGGGTCTGGTAGATTTGCCCCAGAATGGGCGCTTCACTGCCATACACGCGGTACAGCTCCTCGTAGGCCGCCTTGCGCAGCCCGGCGTCGGGGTGGCGCACATAGATCATCAGCTCGCCGCGGGTCAGTTCTTTTTCTTCGCCATCCACCATCAGTTTGAAGGTGTAGCGGTTGGTGATGGCGTCATACAGGGTGGTAAAGGCGCTCGCGCCGGTTACATTCTTGATGTTGAGGATCTTCTCTTCTGGCTCGCTGAGGGTGAAGGGTTTAAAATGGCGCATTTCTTCCAGCCAGTAGCGGTAATCGCCGGCGACGGCCATAAAACGCGCCGCGGTGTCTTCGGGCAGATCTTTCCACCACAGGTTAAAGAACAGGGTGCGGTTGCCCAGTTCGGCCAAAAACTGCTCAATGCGCGCCATTAATGAAAGCGAATCCTGGTTTTGCGTATCGGCTGAGAACCACAGCGATGCATAGGCATATAACCGGTAAGCAGTGCGGTTGGTCTCTTCCATCCCGCGCACCAATTCTAAAAAGCGTTCAATACTCAACCCGGCCGACAGCTCACCGCGCGCCTGTTCAAAGGCGGTCACACGTTCCTCTAAAAATTTAAAAGCGTCTTCCATCTCTGCGCCTTTGGGGTCGGCGAAAAGATCGGTCAGGCTCCAGGCTTCTTGCGGGTACGTTTTTGTTTCAGACATGACGAACCTCTCTTTGTTCATAGTGCGGCTTAAAAGTAACTTCTCTGGCAAACAGGGTAAAGCACAGGAGATTTCAGGGCAGATGAACCACGGCCAGGTTGCCCAGCACCCCCCACGATTCGAGGAAGCGGCTGGTGGCCTTGCCGTAGACAGCGCCGCCATCCATGACGGTGATGCTGTCGGGGGTATAGCCCACGGCGATGAGGGTATGTTCGCGCGGCACCACCGGCACGGTGTCACCGTTGGCGGTGGTCCACTCTTGCGCGCTGCCTTTTTCAACACCTCCCACCACCCAGACGATCACCGGCCGTCCGGCGGCCAGCTCCTGTTTCAACTCGTCCAGGGTCATGCCGCTGCGTTCTTCAGCCTGCACCCCGTAAGCGCGCAGCAGACGCGCCACAGGCGGCGGGTATACCCCGTAACCGGCTGGCGGCACCTTGCCCCACACATCCATCACGCTGCCCACAAACCCCTGGTTGGGATCGTCAGAAAGCGGCAGCAGGCTTTGAAACTCGATCTCATCCAATGCGGCCCCAAAAAAGGCGGCCCAGTCTACCGCGGCGCGGCTTTCACAGCTTAGGGGCAGCGCCTGGGGTTTGCCGCGCACCGTTAACAACACGATTTCAGGCAGCACGGGCGCCTCAGTGGCGG
>CAZQLE010000183.1:0-8192 GCA_964593905.1 uncultured Anaerolineaceae bacterium
CATAATTTCTTCGCGCTCGGTCACTTTCGCGATCACCGCTTCAATCTCCAGGCTTTCCACTGCCTTGCGAACATTGGCCTCCAGATTCTTGCAATTGGCACAGCCCGGACCCAACACCTTAATTACCACCATGATTTTTCTCCTTAAAAGTTACGTTCAAACCTTTACACTGCTGCTGCTTTTGTCCCACAAGACGGGCAGTTACATTCCACCTTCACACCCACCGGCGGATTGGTCTCGCCGGTCATCTGGCGCACCCCATCCAGAACCGCATAAATCTGCGGGTCAATCACCCGGTAAAAGATATTCCAGCCATCGCGCCGGTCTTGAATCAAACCCGCCTCGCGCAGCACCGCCAGCTGTTGCGAAATATATGCCTGGCGAAACCCCAGATGCGCTTCCAGATGGCAAACGCAGTGCTCACCATCGCGCAGCAGATCGAGAATGGCAATACGCGCCGGGTGGGTCAGCGCCTTAAATAGCTGTGTTTGCCGCTCATACACGCTGAGATCATTTTTCTGTTCGGAAATTATATTCAAAACCATGAATATAATTCTATCCCGGTCAGCCCATCTGCCCACTGCCTTTTGTCACCGAAAAGACATGACAATATACCCGGCCCAGACCGCCCTTTTTGCCCCCCCAGCTGTCATTTCACCCCGGCAATTCTCTTGCCTCCCGCTTCAAACGGCATTAAGATAACCAGACACAACGTTTATCCCCCCACTGGAGGAACCTTCCCATGCCGCAAGCCGCGTTTCATTTCCCAACCGGATTTCTATGGGGCACCGCCACCGCCTCGCACCAGGTGGAAGGCGGGAACACCAACAACAACTGGTCGGCCTGGGAGGCTGAGCCGGGGCGAATTTTGCACGGCCAAAAAGCGGGGTTGGCCTGCGACTGGTGGGGCGGCGCACGCTGGAAGGACGATTTTGACCGCGCGGCCGAAACCGGCCAGAATGCCCACCGCATGTCCATCGAATGGAGCCGCATTCAGCCCACCCCCGAGCGCTGGGATGAAGACGCCCTCGATTATTACCGTGAAATCGTGCGCGGCATGGTCACCCGCGGTTTAACCCCCCTCATCACCCTGCACCACTTCACCGACCCGCTCTGGCTCACCGAGCGCGGCGGCTGGGAAAACCCCGAAACCCCCGCCCTGTTTGCCGCTTATACCGGCCGGGTGGTCGGGGCCCTCAAAGAATACTGCACCACCTGGGTCACCATCAACGAGCCCAACGTATACGCGGTCAGCGGTTATATGAACGGCGGCTTTCCGCCCAACAAAAACGATCTCGGTCTGGCTTTTCAGGTGCTGGCCAACATGATCCGCGGCCACGCCGGGGCCTATCAGGTCATCCACAAACTCCAACCCCAGGCGCGGGTCGGCTTTGCGCTCAACTTTCGCGGCTTCGACCCCGCCCGTGCCTGGTCACCCTTTGACCGCTTTATCACCAATTTCCTGTTCCAGAATTACAACGGCAGTTTCATCAATACCCTGGTCGATGGCCGCTTCCGCTTTGCCGGGCGCAGCCTGTCCATCCCCGAAGCCGCCAACACGCAAGACTATATCGGCATCAACTATTACTGCGGCGACCTGGTCGAGTTCCGCCCGCTGCGCACCCGCGAGCTGTTCCACCGCCGTTATTACCCCGGCGGCGCCGTACTTTCAGATACCGGCTTCATCGCCAACATGCCCCTCACCTTCTTTAAGGCGCTCAAATGGGTCAATAGCTTTAAAAAACCGATCATCGTCACCGAAAACGGAGTCGAAGACGCCGATGACGATATGCGTCCGCGCTACACCGTCGAACACATTCACCAGGTCTGGCGCGCCGTCAACTTCAATTACCCCGTCAAGGGTTATTTTCACTGGTCGCTGGTGGATAACTTTGAATGGGAACGCGGCTGGACCCAGCGCTTTGGCCTGTGGGGGTTGGACCTCGAGACCCGCGCCCGCATCCGCCGCCCCAGTGTCGATTTTTACGCTGCCATCTGCAAAGAAAACGGCATCACCTCAGAAATGGTCCAGAAATACGCCCCCGAGGTATTTGCCAGGCTGTTCCCAGGGTAAAAAAAACAATCATTAAAAACAGTGAGCAGTGATCTGCACAGATCACTGCTCACGAATCACGGCCGAGTATCGTTTCTCGCGTTACGCCTCACGGCTCACTGCTCACCATCCACAATATCCTTCACCATATACAGCGCCCGCCGCTCAAAACCGCGCGCCTCATAATAGCGCCGTGTGCCCACCGCCGAAATAACCGCTAGGTGCTTAAACCCTGCCGCGCGCGCAACAGCCTCAGCGCGCTGCAAGAGCTGTGTGCCCAGCCCAATATGCTGCGCCGCCCCCTTCTGGTCGGCCCCCACCGCCAGCGCCTGGCCATACACGTGCACCTCGCGGATCAACGCCGCGCCATCCAGATCGCTCATTTTCACCGCCGGGGCATCGGCCGCGGGCAGCGACAGGCGCAGAAAACCGGCGATGCGGTCATCGGGGGTTAAAAAGGTCAAAAAATGTTCTTCGGCATTGGCCGCCGCATAAATCCGGTCGTCTGTCACCAGCGTCTGCGGGTCAATTGCCTGCCCGCGCACTTCACGGCAGCGCACACAGCGACACACCGTTCCCCGTCGGCGCAGTTCTTCAAACACATCCTGGCGCAGACTGGTGCGTTTGTTGCCTTCCACTACATGGTCCGATGGAATATCGCGGATCACCCGGTTCACCCGGCAGTATTCCGGGATGGTCGGCTTGATATCGGCGATCAGATCGATCAACTCCTGGGTGGTATACGGTCGGTACTCGCCGCGCTGCCAGTACTGGTACAGCTCGGCCAGTTCCAGCAGTTGGCAGGGGTAAATCTTGATCTCATCCGGGCAATAGCCATCCCATAAACGGCCAAAATCTTCACGGTCAATATCCGGGGTCGCCCCCAGCAAATTGGGCATCCAGTGCAGCACAATCTTAAACCCCGCTGCGCGCAGCAGGCTGGTGGCGCGCAGCGCATCGGCCGCGTTATGGCCGCGCCGGTTCTTCAGCAGCACCTCATCATTCAGGCTCTGCACCCCCAGTTGCACCTTGGTCACCCCCAGCCGCCGCAGCCAGGCCAGTTCGGCCGGGTCAATCCGGTCGGGGCGGGTCTCAATCACCAGACCCACATTGCGGTGTTCGGCATCCTCATTCCAGGTGTGGGCTTCTTCCAGGCTGGTCGATTCGCGTCCATTAAGCGCATCAAAACAGCGCTGCACAAACCACTCCTGATAGCTGCGTTTATAGGCGCTCCACGTGCCGCCCAGAATCAGCAGCTCAATCTTATCAATCGGGTGCCCCACCGCCTCATACGCATCCAGCCGTGATTTCACCTGCAAATAGGGGTCAAAATCGTTTTGAAACGCACGCGCCGCCCCCGGCTCATCTGGCAGATAGCTTTTGGGCATGCGCACATCCGTCGGGCAGAAGATGCAGTCGCCGGGGCACGGATAGGGCTTGGTCAACACCGTCACGGTGGTCACCCCGCTCAGCGAGCGCACCGGCTTCATGCGAATGCGCGCCAGCAGCGCCGGGTCTTCATCCCACTCGCCATCGTTCACCAGTTGGCGATAGACCGCCACCAGGGCATGTTTGGCCACATAGCCGCCCGCCGGCAGCGGGTTGCGCCGCAGAGCGTCGTTCAACACCGCGCCGTCGCGAACTTCTTGAAGGACAGACTGGGCGGCCGCCGTCATTTCAGGGGTATATTTTCTGGCATCCAGCCATTGTTGCATGTCTTTTGCAGGCATGGTATCGTTTACTCCGTTTCAACATTATAATACGTTCGGCAAAGTGATCGGCGGGTCGTCAATCGAGATTCGCCAAAACCAATCACTGCCCGATATCGCTATTGATGAAAACCTCCACCACCCAGACCCTGCTTGCGCTCAACCAGCGCTTTTACTCTGTCTTCGGCCCCGCCTTCGCCGCCACCCGCCGGCGCATCCAGCCCGGCGTGCGCCGTGTGCTGGCCGCGCTCGTTCCCGGCCGGCGCTGGCTCGACCTGGGCTGCGGCTCGGGCTCGGTGGCCCGCGTCTGGGCCGAGACTGTCACCGCGGGCAGTTATCTGGGGGTCGATTTCAGCGCCGAGCTGCTGGCCGAAGCCCGTCAGGTAACCGCCGACCTTAACCGGCCCGGCTGCACCATTGACTTTCTCCAGCGCGATCTGGGCCGCCCCGACTGGCCGTCTGGCCTGCCCGACCCGCCCACTTTTGACGGCATCTTTTGCTTCGCCGCCCTGCACCACATCCCCGCTGCGCTCAGCCGTCTGCGCCTGCTCCAGCAGGTGCGCGCCCTGCTGCCCACCGGCGGGCTGTTTTACCATTCTGAATGGCAGTTTCAGAACTCACCCCGCCTGATGGCGCGCGTGCAGCCCTGGTCGGCCGCCGGTCTTGACGAGACCGACCTCGACCCCGGCGACACCCTGCTCGACTGGCGTCAGGCATTGCCCGGTCAGGCTGAACAGACCGGCTTGCGCTATGTACACCTGTTTAACCGTCCCGAGTTGGCCGACCTGGCCGCACACAGCGGGTTTGCCATTCTGGACGAGTTTGAGTCGGATGGCGAAGGCGGCCGTCTGGCCCTCTACCAGACCTGGCAGGCAGCCTGAGACATCTTGCAACACATGGCCCGGCCGCACACCATATCCCCATTTACGCGGTAAAATAATTTCATGCAACCCTCATTGAATGACCTCATCGAACTGGTGCACGAGGCGGGGGCGGTGTTGCGCGCAGGGCTGGGCAGCGAGCACACGGTGGCATACAAAGGTCGGTACGATATCGTCACCGAGGTCGATCAGCGCGCCGAAGCGCTGGTGGTGGCTGGCATCCGCCGCCGCTACCCCGACCACACCGTTTTGACCGAAGAAGGCGGTCTGCTGCCCGGTCTAAACGGGCAAACCTGGTATCTCGACCCGTTGGATGGAACTGTCAACTATGCTCGCGGTCTGCCCCAGGCCTGTGTTTCGCTGGCCTATGCCGAGGGCAACATCGTGCAGTTGGGGGCGGTCTACGACCCCTTCCGCGAGGAATGTTTTACCGCCAGCCGCGGGGCGGGCGCCTGGTTGAACGGCGCACCGCTGCGCTGCACGCAAACCGCAGCCCTGGCCGACAGCCTGGTCTGCACGGGTTTTCCACATAATGATGTTGCAGCGCTGGAAGATGCGCTGAAAATATTCCCCTATTTTGCCCGTCACACCCGCGGGCTGCGCCGCCTGGGTTCTGCCGCACTGGATGTCTGCTATGTCGCCTGTGGGCGGCTGGACCTGCACTGGGAGGTGCGTTTGCAGCCCTGGGATGTCGCCGCCGCCGGGCTGATTGCCGAAGAAGCCGGGGCGCGGGTCACCACCCTCACCGGCGAGGAAGAGTATCTTCGCCGCCCGGTCAGCCTGCTGGCCGGAAACCCCACCCTGCACACCGAGGCGCTGGCGGTCATTCGCCGCGCGTTAAATGGCGCAGATCAAACCTGAAATAACACCGCCCTGTTGCCCTGTCTCATTAAAGGAGTGAAGAAACCACCATGCCCAAGCAACTGTTGCCCCGATTGTTGATCGTGCTGCTGACGGCCATGCTGCTGGCCGGTTGTTCCACACTCCTGCAAACCACCCCGCCCTGCAACGCAGTGGAGGTCATGGCCGAGGTCACCGCCCCCGACGGGGTGGAGCTGCCGCCAGGCGCGCCGGCTTCCAGGGTCTGGCGGCTGCGCAACGCGGGCTCGTGCACCTGGAGCAGCGCTTACCGTCTGGTGCGCACCGGCGGCGAAGCGCTGGCCGAGGCCGAAACCCTGGCCCTGCCCAATGCGGTTGCGCCGGGCGAGACGGTGGACCTGGGGCTAAAGTTAATCGCCCCCCCGCAGGCCGGGATGCATGAATCGCAGTGGAAACTGGAGAGCGACACCGGTGAGCAGTTTGGCCCCGGCGCCGATCAGAGCGGGGTGCTCACCGCAGCGCTGCGCGTGATGCAGCTTCCTGCCACACCCACCGCCACCCAGACGGTTGAACCGCCCACGGCCACCGTCAGCCCCACCGCACAGGCCACGGCCAGCATCACCCCCAGTGTAATCGCCGCCGCCACGGGGTTATTAACCCCCGGCGCAGTCTCTGATGACCCCCAATGCAACCGCGCCTGGCTCGAAGAGATCCGCGGCGTGGCCGAGGGAGCAACCCTCAAACCGGGTGAAACCTTCACCTGGACCTGGAAGTTGAAAAATGTCGGCACCTGCACCTGGAATGCCGATTATGCGCTGGTGTTTTCAACCGGAAATTCGCTCAGCGGGCCGCTGGTGGTGCGCTTGAACCGCACCGTAATCCCCCAGACCACCGCAGACCTGACCATCAACCTGACTGCGCCGGCCGCGCCGGGTTTCTACACCGGCAGTTGGGTCATCAAAAGCGCCAGCGGCCAGGATTTTGGCGTGGGTGAAGACGCACGCGAGATGCTGACCGCGGCGGTGCAGGTGGAAGGTGTCACCCAGACCGCACCCACCGGCACCTATACCCCGGCCGCCACCCTGGCTGTCACCCCCAAGGCCGAGGCAACCACGGCCGGAACCGCGCAGCCGCTGTGTAACAAAGTGGGCAAAGTGGTGGATGTAACCGTGCCAGACCTGACCGTCTTCCTGCCCAACTGGCAGTTTGTAAAAACCTGGCGGTTGGAAAACGCCGGCACCTGCACCTGGACGCCCAGCTATAAGCTGGTTTTTAATTCAGGCAACCCCATGAGCGCGCCCAAAACCGTGGCGCTCACCCAGATGGTGAAACCGGGCGAAACCGTGGATGTGGCGGTTAATCTGATCAGCCCCAGTGAGAAGGGCGACTATATCAGCTACTGGACGATGAGCGATTACAACGGTGCGCCCTTTGGCACCGGCGCAAAAGGCAACGGGGTATTCTGGGTCAAGGTCGAGGTGGTCGAACGGCTGAAAGAGCCCTTCCCCATGCACCTCAATTACTGCGATGCTGAATGGACCAGCAGTAAAGGCAAGCTGACCGGCTGCCCGATGGGCAAGGATGATTTCGTCAACGGATCGCTGGGCTTCACAAACAGCCCCTTTGATGAAAGCGGGCGCGAACGACGCGACCAGAACAGCCTGGTTGTGGTGCCTTCCGAAGGCAAAGACGGCTTTGTCAAAGCGGTCTTCCCGCCTTATTTCGTCCAGGTTGGCGACCGGTTGACCACTACCGTGGGATGTTTACACGAAGCGCAAGATTGTAACGTCACCTTCAAACTGGGCTATCTGGATGAAAAAGGCATTTATCGCGACCTGGTGGACCCCATGCGCCAGACCTATGACGGCGGAATGAAAGAGATCAACCTGGTGCTGGGCAAGGTTAAAAATCAGATGGTGCGCTTTGTGCTGTGGGTGGAGAACAACGGTTCCTCGGCCGACGACCGCGCGGTATGGATTTATCCAACGGTGTGGCGCGACCGGTAAGCGGATCACGGCTGAAACACTTCGAATTTTGGAGGCGCAGGGGTGCAAAGCATCTCACACCTCCAAAATTCGGAGATTGTTTCCAGAAGCTAGTCATTATTCAGGAGAAAACATCATGCAATATCGACGTTTTGGAAGAACCGGATGGCAGGTCAGTGAAATCGGTTATGGCATGTGGGGCATGGCCGGATGGACCGGCTCGGAAGATGAAGAATCGTTGGCCGGCCTGCAGCGCGCGGTGGACCTGGGCTGCAATTTCTTCGACACCGCCTGGGCTTATGGGGCCGGGCACAGCGAGACCCTGCTGGGCAAAATTGTGCGCGCCAACCCCGATAAAAAATTGTATACCGCCACCAAGATCCCGCCCAAAAACCGGCAGTGGCCCAGCAAACGCGAGTTCAGCCTGGATGACTGCTACCCGCCGGAGTATATCGGCGCCTATGTCGAGAAAAGCCTGAAAAATCTCGATCTGCCCTACATCGACCTGATGCAGTTTCACACCTGGGAAGACCGCTGGCTCGAAGATGATCGCTGGGTTAAGGCCATGGCCGAAGTACGCGCCCAGGGTCTGGTGCGCGCAGTGGGCATCAGCCTCAACCGCTGGGAACCCTGGAACGGGGTGAAAGCTGTAAACAGCGGCCTGATCGATGCGGTGCAGGTCATTTACAATATCTTTGACCAGAACCCCGAAGATGAACTCTTTCCGGCCTGCGAACAACACGCT
>CAZQLE010000184.1:0-7963 GCA_964593905.1 uncultured Anaerolineaceae bacterium
GACGAAAACAACCCCGGCGACGCTCAGCCCCACCCGCACGCCAACCCCGCTTCCCTGAGTATAATGACCCCCATGACCAGCCGCGCCCGACAAACCGCTTTGTTAATCAACCGGCGCTTGCGTCGTCAAGATCAACATAATTCCGGGCGGGGACACCGCATCCGTCAGGGTGGCGCAGCGCTGGTGTTGGCTGCCGTTCTGTTGGGCGCGGTGTTGATTGCCGGGCTTGGTTTGTCGGCTGCATCCTTTATGGCCGATTTGCCATCGTTGGATTTGCTCCCCTTTTATCTCGATTCTTTGAACGGCCAGTTGCTTCAGCCCAGCCGCTTTTATGACCGCAGCGGTGAACATCTAATCCTCAGCCTTGAAAACCCGGGCATTCCGCGTCGTTATCTTCCCATTGACCCGGCTTTGCCGGAGCATTTCTCACCCCAGCTTGTGCAAACCGTGTTGGCGAGCCTGGACCCCAACTTCTGGCAACATGCCGGCCTGAGCATGACTGCTGTGGGAGCCTCGACCCCGCAGACGATTGCCGAGCGGTTGGCATTTGATTTGTTGTTGGAAAGCGAGCCGGCCGGGCTGCGAAAAACGGTCCGTATGCGTCTGCTGGCGGCGCAAATGACCGCCCGCTTTGGCCGGGCCAGAATTTTGGAATGGTATCTTAACAGCGCATATTTTGGTCATCTGGCTTATGGCGCCGACAGCGCAGCCCGCCTGTATCTTGGAAAATCGGCCGAGAACCTTGATCTGGCCGAATCGGCTTTGCTGGTCGCCATTCTGGATGCGCCGGCATTAAACCCGCTGGATGCGCCTGGCGCGGTGTTGGAGCGTCAGAAACAGGTGTTGGACCAGATGACCGCACAGGGGTTGATCTCGTCTGATCTGGCCGAAAAAGCCCGGTCTGCCAGTCTCAGCCTCCAGCCGCCATCCACCGCCTTGCAGCAGGTTGCGCCGGCTTTTACCCGTCTGGTGATGGAAGATCTGGCCCGCCAACTGGGCCGTCAACGGGTGGAGCGGGGCGGGCTGCGTGTGATTACCACGCTGGATCTGGATTTGCAAAAGCAGGTTGAGTGTGCTGCGCTGGTGCAACTGGCGCGGTTGCAGGGCAATTCGGAGGCCGATCTTAGCTGTGAGGCTGCCCGCTTGCTGCCGACGCTTTCGGGCACGCTGGAAAGCACGGCGGATACCCTGCCGCTGGCGGTTTCGGCCGCGGTGATGGATGTGGAAACCGGGCAGGTGCGCGCTCTGGTGGGTACGCTGGATGAAAACGGCCAGCGCTCTGCCCAGGTGAGAAGAGCGCCCGGATCGCTGGTTTCGCCGTTTCTGGCGGTGACGGCTTTTGCGCGCGGGTTTGGCCCGGCCAGCCTGGTATGGGATTTGCCCGATCGTATGCCGGAAGAACTATCGGGGCTGCAAAACCCCGATGGCCGCCATCATGGGCCCCAGCGTTTGCGCACCGCGCTGGTGAATGATTATCTGGCTTCATTGACGGCTTTGCTGGTGCAGTTGGGCCCCGCCAATGTGTGGCGCGAAGCAGCGGCCCTGGGGTTGAACGGGCTGTCGGGGGTGGAAGATCCGGCGGCCGTGTTGTATCGGGGCGGGGCGGTGACGCCCCTTGAAGCAGTATGTGCGTACAGCCTGTTTGCCGCGCAGGGCGTGCGGTTGGGGGTGAACCGGGGGGGCGAAAACGCCCCGGCGGTGGTGCTGCGTGTGGAAGATCATACCGGCCAGCCGCTGAGCGCTTTAACCGTCCCAGACCGGCAGCCCATCCTCAGCGCGTCCATTGCCTATCTGGTGCACCATATGCTGGCCGATGAGCCGGCGCGCTGGGCCAGCCTGGGGTATCCCAACCCGCTGGAAATTGGCCGCCCGGCCGGGGCAAAACTGGGCCGCACTGCCGATGGACGCGATTCGTGGGCGGTTGGCTACACCCGCCAGACGGCGGCCGCGATCTGGCTGGGGGTTGGCAGTGATGTTGAAGAAGACCCAGCGGCGACGGAAAAAATGATTCCGAACGCCGATGTAAAGGCTGCTGCCGGGATCTGGCATGCGGTTTTGCAGTATGCAGACCGCAACCAACCCGTGTTGGACTGGGAAACCCCGCCCGGAATCAGTTTTCTGGAAGTATGCGACCCTTCGGGTAAATTAATGACGCGTGATTGTCCGACCTCGGTGCGCGAGGTGTTTGCCTCTGGCACCGAGCCGGTGGATTATGACAGCTTATATCGGGTGGTGCAGGTGAACCGCGAGACGGGCCGGCTGGCGACCGTGTTTACGCCGCTGGAACTGGTGGAGCAGAAAACGTTTTTGGCGCTGCCGCAGGATGCCCGTGAATGGGCCGCAGAAGCCGGCATTGCGCAGGCCCCCAGTGATTATGATTCCATTCAGGCGCCGCCGGTAAACCCGAATGTACAAATCACAGCGCCGCAGCTTTTTGGTTATATCCACGGCGAGGTGGAACTGCGGGGTTCGGCTGGCGGGGAGGCTTTCAGTGCCTATCGGGTGCAGGTGGGGCAGGGGTTGAACCCGCGCTCCTGGGTGCAGGTGGGCAGCGACGGTGCGGCCCCGGTCGATCAGGGCCGGCTGAGCATGTGGGACACCCGCGAAACCCCGGATGGTCTGTATGCGGTCAAGCTCAGCGTTGTGCGTCAAGACCAGCGCCTGGAAAGCGCCATCATTCAGGTGACAGTGGATAACACGCCGCCGCAGGCGGCGGTTACTGCGCCGCAGCCCGGACAGCGCTTTAATTATTTGTCAGATCAGCAGGTGACGCTGCAACTGGCTGTTTCGGATGCGGTAGGGATTGAGCATGTGGAATGGCTGGTGAACGGAGAAACCGTGGGGATATCTCGTCAGGCACCGTATATCTGGGTATGGGAGACAGAGCGCGGCGAGCATCAGGTCAGCGCCGAGGTGGTTGATCTGGCGGGAAATTTGATCCGAACACCGCCGGTTACTTTTTCTGTTGTGCGCTAACCCGGTTTGCAGAATCGTTAAGGTCAGATCTGTTGAACAGGAAGTAAGATGGCAGTATCACCCCAACCTGGTTGGATGCGAAGCATAGGGTGGGGGATTATGACATTGAGGAGAGATTGTGAAAGCAACGCGAAACGCACAGGGTAAACGGCCGGTTTTTGTCCACCTCATTTTGGTACTGCTGCTCAGTGCATTGATGTTGCCCGGTTGTCAGTCTCTGGGTTCCAGAGAAATTACAGTTCTGGAAAGACAGGGCTTTGAAGCGCCGGAGTTTTGGGCCGGGTTTGCCGCACAACACCCCGATGTTAAGGTGAACCATGTTGTGTATCAGAACGATACGGAAATGTTCGCACGGGCCCGGCAGGGAGATTTTGATATCGTTCACGGCTGCACAACGAGTTGGCTGCAAATGGTTGAACAGGGGTTGATTGAGCCGCTGGATACCCGGCGGCTGGAAAACTATGCCGATCTTTTCCCGAGTCTGGTTGAAAAAAGCTTCTTTAGTGGTTCAGGTTATTTTGTGCCGGTCGACTGGGGGTATCAGGGCATTTTGTTGCGCGCCGACAAGGTCGCCAGGTTGCCAAACTCGTGGGCGGACCTCTGGCGAGGGGAATTTGCCGGGCATGTCAGCGTGTATGATCACGGACACAATGCTTATTATATGGCGGCGCTGGCGCTTAACCTCGAGCCTTCGCTTTCAACATCCACGCAAGATGAGGCTATCACCAACGCATTGACCAGTCTGCGGCCCAGTTTATACAACGCCTGGCCCGATCCTGAAACCCTCGAAAAAGATATGCAAAATGGTGATGTCTGGCTGGCAGGTGGCGCATCCATCGACAGCTATCTACGGCTCAAGGCACAGGTCCTTCCGGTAGACTTCATTCTTCCCAAAGAGGGGGCGCTGGCCTGGTTGTGTGGCTATGGCGTGAGCAGTGATACCAAAAACCGTGATCTGGCCTACGACTTTATGAATGCGGTCACCACACCAGAAGCCAATGCCTGGATGTCAGAATCGTTTAACTATGGCCCCGGAAATATGAAGAGTGTGGCTTTGATGGATCGTGCGACGATCAGGCTGCTTAATTTGGATCGGACGAATTTGATGGATCAAATGTATATCTTGCCCGCATTAACCAAAATTGAAGATGACAAGTTTTCATTGCTGTGGATTCGGGTGATGATCAGCAATATTAAATAACCGCTTTTGTGTGCTGAGCCAGTAAAAACCGGAAGGCCTTTTCAGCCTTCCGGTTTTTGTTAATCCATCTGATTTAGCAGCTCGCGCAGCTTCTTACGATATGCTTCAAAATCGGCTGACCCGGCCGGGGTGATACTGCACAGGGTCTGCGGCAGTTTGCCGC
Source organism: uncultured Anaerolineaceae bacterium (assembly GCA_964593905.1). Classification (GTDB taxonomy): domain Bacteria; phylum Chloroflexota; class Anaerolineae; order Anaerolineales; family Anaerolineaceae; genus CAZQLE01. Next base: position 4,341 of record CAZQLE010000184.1, read on the forward strand.
GGAAAGTCTTTTCAATTTGAATGTAGCCGGCTTCTTCCAGACGGGTAAGGTGGGTGGAGAGGTTGCCGCGGGTGAGGCCGGTTTCGCGCAGCAGGAAGAGAAAATCTGCCTGCTCTGCTGCGCTGAGGATCGAGAGGATCATCATGCGCGCCGGTTCATGAATGATCCGGTTTAGTTCAGCCAACTCGCGCAGGTCAAGGCTCATACTCCCTCCAGCGAATGCGGTTCTGCCGGTGAGGTGTGGCGCAGGTAATGGGCCAGCGAGAACAGGCCCGAGACAAGCCAGCCCAGGCCCATGCCGCCAACCAGGGTGGGCATATCCCAGGGTGCGGCGATGGGCAGAAAACTGACCAGTGCGCCGACCCCAATAACCCACAGGCCGATCCAGTAAAACCGTTTGACATTCGCCTGGTAGCCCATGATAAACATGATCACCGAGGCGAGCACGCCGGTCAACACTGCGTACAGGTATTCGGGGATGTTGGCGCTGAAAATGATCACCAGTGCCGAGACGCTGGCTGCAATGATCAATACCAGCACCCGGCGGGGAATGCTGCGCGAGCGGGGATCAACGTGATATTTTACGTAACCGGTGCGCGGATAGGTGATTTTTTCTTTCAAGGTCTGAATCAGTTTTCTGCCGCCCAACACCCAGAGCAAAATGACCAGCATGGGCGCAAAAGCGGTAACCAGTGCGCCCAGCGGGGCGGGCATGAAAAGAGCGGCGCTGAGATAGAGCGCGGCGATCAGCAGAATGACCACCCCGGCGCCGATCTCTACCAGTCCGTCTTCATACCAGTACTGCCTGACGCGGCGTTGGATGTTGGGAGAGGGATCGTTCAATTTCGTTTCCATCAAAACCTCGTTTTCAGAAATTAGTTTGTATCACAAACTTGTTTGTACTTAATATACCCGGTTTTAACGTTTTGTCAAGCTAGTGCGAAAAAAGCCCTACTTTTGACCAGGTATTATTGCTGGCATGGTTGTTTGACCGAAACGGGGGGCCGCTGGGCTTTGCGAATAGCCCAGGATATTGTTGGATTAAGATATTGACATTTAAGCTGGGGGGGCTATAATCAGTTTTGAATAGTCAATTTTGACTATAAAGATATATAAAATCGGAGTAATTGATCGGGTTATGGATGAAAAATTCGGGCAGCGTTAAAGCGGATGTTGTCATGCGGCGCGAACTGCTTATTTTGGGCCTGCTGCGTCAGGAGAATATGCACGGGTACCGTCTGGCCGAATGGATTACGCATAATCTGGGGCAGAGTGCCGATCTGAAACGTCCGACGGCCTATTTTTTGCTGGAAAAGATGACTGATCTGGGCTGGGTAAGTTTTGCCGATCATCAACAGGGTCACCGGCCGATGAAACGGGTCTACTCGATCACCCCGCAGGGTGAAACTGAATTTTTCCGGCTGTTGCGCATTGCCTTAGCGACACTGCCAAAAGGATTTGAAGTGGATGTCGCCGTGACCTTTCTGATGGCGTTATCGGTTGATGAAGCGGTGACATTGTTATCTGAACGCGGCCGGCAAATTGCGGACCGCATGGCGCAACTGAGCCAGGCACAAGGCCACGCCGCCCCCGCAGCCTGGGTTATTGAACAGCAGCTCAGGCATCTGAAAACCGAGCAGTTATGGACCGAAGAACTGATCGGCCGGGTTCAAACTCATCCCTGGCCGTCTGCGCTGCACCCGGCTGCGCAGCATTGGATGAATTTATGGTAACTGGCTCCGCCGCTGAGGGCACAGGTTCGAATTTGTGCTAACCCATACCAACTCAAATTTAGCGCCCGGGTCGGGATGGTTAATGACAATTTCTAAAATTCATAAGGAGAGAAGTATGCAAACTGCGTATCCCATTGTTCTTTCGTTACACAATATCACCCGCTGGCTGGTGCTGGTCTTTGGCGTTCTGGCAGTTGTGCGCGCCTTTGCGGGCTGGCTGGGCAAACGAGAAAATGGCCCGGCCTCACGCCGCGCCGGAATGCTTTTTGGCGGCATGTTGGACCTGCAATTGCTGCTGGGTTTGATCCTTTATTTTGCGCTCAGCCCCATCACACTGGCGGCACTGCGTGATTTTGGCGCAGCCATGAAAGTGGCCGACAGCCGTTATTTTGCAATTGAGCATCTGGTTATTATGCTGGCTGCGGTTGTTCTGGTTCATGTCGGGTCGGCGGCAGCCAAAAAGGCGAAATCGGTGTTGGCCGAACAACGCACGCGCGCCATTTATTACACCCTGGCGCTGCTGTGTGTCATCGGGGGCATCCCGTGGTATCGCCCGCTGCTGCGGCTTTTGGGCATTGAGATATAAATTTGGACTGTCAGATTTCAACGGCGGGGGAATCACCCCCGCCGTTATTTATGGATCCATATCTTTGGCGGGGCGCCGGGTATGGGGCCAAAAGAGCGCAGCAGGAGGAATATGGAACGATATCAAAAACTTAATACCTGTTTTCCCCTTGACGAATCGCGCCGATTGGATATAATTGGCAATGTCAATCGAAAAGAGTACGTCATGCGGGCATAGTTCAGTTGGTAGAACACCTCCTTGCCAAGGAGAAGGTCACGAGTTCGAGTCTCGTTGCCCGCTCTTTTTTTAACAAGTTCATACGGCGACGTGGCCAAGCGGTAAGGCAAGGGTCTGCAAAACCCTGATCACGGGTTCAAATCCCGTCGTCGCCTCAAAGAAGCACCCACACCGGCTACGATTGGTGCACCACAGACGGGCGCTCTCAGCGAATGTTACGGCACCCGGAGACAGGGTGCTTTTTGTTTGTCGGGTAAATAATAGCGGGTGAACCGGAAAAGACATTCTGGTTCACCCGCTGTTTGTTAAAATTGCCGGGCTTATTCTGCCGGTTTCTCTTCCGGTTTTTCTGTTTCGGTGACGGTCATTGCGCGGCGTCCCAATCGTTCAAGCCCCTGGGTGAACAGGCCAAGCTGTGCCAGCGCCATCCAGATCAGCAGCAGTGAGATGATCCCAAAGGCTGAGGTTACAGCGGCGGGCATTCTTCCGGCCAGTTGTTCGAAACTGGTCTGTAAATTGACCACAATGGTCTGATACTGCCCAACCACTTTACCTGCGTCGGTGATATTTTTCTGAATGGAGCCCAAATCCTCGCTCAGTTGATTCATCTGCACGGCGATTTCATCCAGATTTGCGGTGGAGGTATCCAGGTTCTTCTGAATGCTCTGGAAGGATTCGGGCAGCCCTTCCATGCTGGTGGCAATATCGGCGATGCTCTCATTCAGGGGTGTTTCAGGGTCGTATTTTCCGGCGCTGACAAATGGAATGTTGGATACCAGCCGCAGCGTGCCATCAATTACACCGGCGGTTTCTTCCAGCGTGGTCAACGAATCTTGTGTGCTGGTTAACACTTCGGGCAGGTCTTCTCCCAGCAGGGTGGAAATGGATTTGAAGACCGGGCCGGTGTTGTCGACCAGCAGGCCCATCTCGGCGGTGAGGGCTTGAATTTGCTTAAGGCTTTCACCCGCATTGTTGAGTGAACTCCCCGCTACGGTCAACAGGTTATTGGTGGCATCCATGGTTTCGTAGGCGGTGGTGGCGGCATAAACCGCGGTCTGGGTTACGGCAGCGCGTGAAGACCACAGGGC
>CAZQLE010000185.1:0-7911 GCA_964593905.1 uncultured Anaerolineaceae bacterium
CGCCGCCTTCAGACATAATGGCGCGCACATCGGCGAAATCCAGATTGATCAGACCAGGTACGGTGATCAATTCTGAGATGCCTTGAATGCCCTGGCGCAGCACATCGTCTGCCACCTGAAAGGCCTCTTGCAGGCTGGCGCGTTTGTCTACAATTTGCAGCAGCCGGTCGTTGGGGATTACGATCAGCGTATCGGCCTGTTCTTTCAGGCGGGAGATACCCTGTTCGGCTGAACCCGAGCGGCGTGCGCCTTCAAAGGTGAAGGGACGGGTGACCACACCAATGGTCAGCGCCCCGACCTCTTTGGCAATCTGGGCCACAATGGGAGCGGCGCCGGTGCCTGTTCCGCCGCCCAGACCGGCAGTGACAAAGACCATGTCGCTGCCCTTAAGCACTTCATACAGTTCCTCGGCCGATTCTTCGGCGGCTTTTTTGCCCATCTCGGGGTTGCCGCCCGCGCCGAGGCCGCGCGTCACCTTGTCGCCAATGCGAACACGGGTGGTCGCTTTTGACATCAGCAGCGCCTGTGCATCGGTGTTCACCGTGATGAACTCGATACCTTGCAGACCCTCGCTGATCATCCGGTTGACAGCATTACAACCTCCGCCGCCAACCCCCACAACTTTAATGCGGGCAAATGATTCTGATGAGAATTGTGCAAACTGGTCCATTTTGATCCTCCACTAAATTCTTCAGGTCCAATGAAGCGTTGTTGTTTCCACGCAGATCTAGAATTTTGTCGGTCACGGCAGAAGCCGGCGTAAGAATGATTTGATCGTTTCCCAGTCGATGGGGCCGGTATTATTTGTGCGCGAATGGCGACGATTGGGCTGCGCATTGGTTTCATTCATCAGCATGGCCCAGTAGAGCAGCCCCACGCTGGTGGAATAAGCCGGTGATTGCAACTGGTCTACCAGCCCCAGCAGGTTTTCGGGTTTGGCAACCCGCACGGGCATTGCTAAAACTTCGCTGGCCAGGGCGCGAAAGCCGGGCAGGTTGCTGGCGCCGCCGGTGAGCACCATGCCGGCCGGGAGCAGGCCGTCGTAGCCCGAGCGCTTGATCTCTTGCAAGACAAGATCGAAGATTTCTTCGGCCCGCGCCTCAATGATGTGCGCAAGATCTTTGCGGCTGATTTGCACCGGCTGTTCTTCACCAAAAGAGCGGCTGGTGAAAACGTCACCGGCGTCAATTTCGCGTTCGATGGCATGTCCGTATTGCTTTTTGATCTCTTCGGCCTGCGAGATGGGCAGACGCAGCCCGTGCGCAATATCTGAAGTGATATGGTTGCCGCCCACCGCCAGCACCATGGTGTGCCAGATATCGCCGTCGATGTATATTGCCAGGTCGGTCGTTCCGCCGCCAATATCGCAAACCACAACCCCCATTTGCTGTTCGGTTTCGGTCAGAACCACCTCAGCCGAGGCCAATGGGTTAAGCACAAACTGGCTGACGTTAACCCCGGCGCTCTGCACACACTGGCGCAGGTTTTCAACAGTGGCTGCCGCGGCGGTGATGATATGCGCTTCCACTTCAAGGCGGTAGCCGTGCATCCCAACCGGCATACGGATGCCGTCTTGCCCATCCACAATGAAACCACGCTGAATGACATGGATGATCTCGCGGTTGTGGGGGATGGCAACAGCCTGGGCTGCTTCCAGCGCCCGCTCGATATCATATTGGTCGATGACACGGCCCGAAATGCCCACAACCCCCCGGCTGTTAACCGACGAAACATGTGAGCCAGCCAGGCTGACCAGGGCCGAGGTGACTTCCAGCCCTGAAGAACGCTGTGCCTTTTCGATGGAACGACCGATGGCCTGTGATGCTGCACCCAGGTCAACAATCGTTCCTTTACGAATCCCCTGAGAAGGTTCAATACCCACCCCCAGAATCCGCAGGCTGTGTTCGCCTTCCACCCTGGCAATTAAGGTGCATACCTTCGTGGTTCCAATGTCGATTCCTACGACAATCGGTTCTTCCATGGCGGTTACTCCATCCGATAGAACGGTGCGTGCGGATATTCAACGCTGATCATAGAGGGTTGTAAACCCTGCTGCTGAAGCTGCTCTACGACGCGCTGATAAATAGCAAGCTTTTCATTAAGATTGGTTAAGGACGTGCCAACGTAAACATTCCAGCCCTCTGGCGCAGTCCACCCGAGACCATCCTGGCTATTATAGGCCAGATTTGTATTTGCAGGTAGCATTTCCTTCAGGCGAATGGCGGCATCCAATACATCTTTTTGGATATGTCCGGGGATGGGCGGTACCCGGAGGGCTTCGATGGGATCGACCGGTTTTGTTTCTTCGGCCGGGTCATTCACCTGGCCTGGAATTTCACCCGGCTGATTGGCCCAGGGGATCGTATCAGACTGAATTGTCAACAGATCAGGCGCTTCGCCTCTTGCCTGATAAACCACTCCTTCAGCATCAATCCAGTTCAGATCGTCTTCGGCTTCCTTCCAGATGGCAATCGGCTGGCGCTCTTCTGCGTTGATAATGATCCCGGCCGGCAAATCAATCTGCACCTCCACCGCTTTTAAATCGGGGAAAGCATGTAAAAGTTGATTTTTAGCCAGTTGCGGATCAAACATAAAAATGGGAGCGCCTTCCATGTTGATGACTGCTGCAATATCTGCACCGGGAATGCGCTGGATGCCGTTTACCACCGGGGCGGTAATTTGCAACTGGGGCATGGACGTGGCCAGAAAAATTAGAGCACCCAAAAGCATGGAGAGAAAGCCCGATAATAACCGCCATCCGGGGCGAATGGTCGGCAGTCCGGGTACGATCAACTCGGCGTTGGGAGCGCCCAGCGGGATGCTCATCGTGCGCCGGACGGGGGTCTGGGCGCGGCGTACCACGGGGGTGCCGATGCCAGATTTGCCGACCAGAATGGTCGGCGCAGTGGCCTGATAGCGGGTGTGCCGCTGGGTAGAGACGCGCTGGCGCGGCTGGGGTTCGCGCCGCAAACTGCGCTGTGCCTGTTCGATGCTGTGCTGGGCGGCTTCTATACCCTGCTGGAACAGCGTAGAAAGCCCGCTGTCGCGATTTTCGACCTGTGTCTGTACATCGGATCGTTTTGGGGCGTGAACGGCCGTGCGGCGGCGTTGTACAGACGCTGAGGGCGTTTCTGCTGCCGCTGCGGTTGCGTTGCGCTGCATTCGACGGGCGCGCACGATCTCTGCCCGATTTCTATTCTGGGATGAATCTCCGTTCATCATGCGTCTGCCCCTCCTTTCAGCGATTGGCTGTGATAGGTGCGGTCGAGTTGATCCATTTCCTGTTTGCGTTCCAACGCCAGATCAAGCAGTTGCTTGATCAAATTCGTATAGCTAACACCGCTGGCTTCCCAGAGCTTGGGGTACATGCTCACCTGGGTAAACCCCGGAATGGTGTTGATTTCACTGATATAAATGTTCTGTGTGTCTGGGTCCAGCAGAAAGTCAACCCTGGCCATGCCGGCGCAGTCGCAGGCGCGAAAGACTTCCACGGCCAGATGCTGTAAGAGGCGGGTGGCTTCTTCAGACAGCGGGGCGGGGATCATCAGTTCGGTGCGGTCATCGCTATATTTGGCCGAATATGTGTAAAACTCATCTGCCGGACGAATTTCACCGGGCACTGAGGCCTGCGGGTTGTTATTGCCCAGCACGCTGACTTCCAGTTCACGCGGTTGGTTCAATCCCCGTTCCACCAGTATACGGCGGTCATAACTGGCGGCAGTTTTCAATCCGTTTTCCAATTCCAGACGATTGCGACATTTTGTAATGCCCACCGAAGAACCCAGGTTGGCAGGTTTGACAAACAATGGGTAATCGGTCACGGCTTCGGCCCGGGCCACTGCGCCGGCAAGATCGCTGCGGATGGATGCGCCTGTCAGCACTACGGCATCCAAAACTGGCAGACCGCGAGCGCGCATGACATCTTTGAACAGACCCTTATCCATGCCCAGCGCAGATGCCGCAACGCCCGACCCCACATATGGGATCCCGGCCAGCTCCAGCAGACCCTGCAGCGCGCCGTCTTCTCCATAGGTGCCGTGGAGAATGGGAAAAATGACATCCAGCTCGGTCAGCGTGTGGATGCTGGCAGAAGCCCCGGAAGATTGCAATGAATAGAGGCGGCCGTGTTCGGGCACAGGCAGCAGGGCGCTGCCGGGAACGTGGTTTGTTTCACCGCTGGTCAAAGCTTGCAGGGTGTTTGCTCCGGTAACCCAGCGGCCTTCATGGGTGATGCCGATCAGGGTGACATCATATTGTTCATCTGACAGTACCTTTAAAACACTTTGCGCGGACATGAGTGAAACCTCATGTTCGCCAGAGCGACCGCCAAAAATTACACCAACACGCAGTTTGGTCATCATCATTACCCTTTAATTTCCTCAGAGACGCCAAAGCGTCCCAGTAATTCAACCTCTAATTCAAGCAGAATGCCGAAGCGCTCATTCACCGTCTTTTGCACAAGACGGATCAGTTGATAGATATCACTGGCTGTTGCGCGGCTGTGATTGACAAAAAAGTTCCCATGCACCGGGCTGACTTCTGCCCCCCCAATGCGCATTCCCTTTAACCCGGCCATTTCGATCAGGCGGCCGGCGTAGTCTCCGGCAGGGTTTTTAAACATCGATCCCATGCTGGCTCCGGGGGGTTGTGTGCGGCGACGGTGGGCGGTGTATTCTTCCATGCGGGCTTTGATATCCTGTGGGTTGCCCCGTTCGAGATGCAAAACGGCTGCAAGGATCACCACTTTCTCGGTGCTGCGTTTGAGCGCACTGCTCCGATAGGTGTAGATCATCTTTTCACGGGACCATTGCTGTACTCCCTGAACAGGATGCAAGATTTCTGCCACACTTAGGCTGGCATCCATGTCACGCCCGTGCGCCCCGGCATTGCCATAAACGGCGCCGCCCAGCGTGCCCGGAACTGCTGCGGCCCATTCGAGGCCGCTTAACCCTTGCAGCGCGGCCTGACGGGCGACGCTGCTTAAAATTGCGCCCGATTCAGCCTGAACAGAAGCCGTTTCACCGGCGAGGTCAAACTGAACCTGCTTGGATTTATTCACCAGGACGATGCCGCGCAACCCTTCATCACTGACCAAAACATTCGAGGCGCTGCCCAGCAGGGTAAACGGTGTTTCGGTTTGCCACAGCAGGCGAACGGCCTGCTCCAATTCCTGGCGGTTGTGCAAAATGATCAGCGCATCGGCCGGTCCGCCAATTTGCGCGGTGGTGTAACCGGCCAGTGGAGCATTCTCCTGCAGGCGGTTGGCAAACAGCGCGCGTAACTGGGTCAGCACGGCGGCATCAATCATGATTCTGGCCTCCCAGGGTTGAGCCGGCGTCGTGGGCGGGGGTTTCACGTTCTTGCAGCGCAGCGAGCAGGCGCGGGTTGATCTGGTCGGCGTCGCCGGCTGAAAGCACCAGAACGATATCTGCGGGTTGCAGCTCGGCCAGCAGCAGCTCAATCACATCGTCAAAGGTGGCGGCAAAGCGGGCGTTGGGGTGCGTCATCTGCTTAACCACCTCGGAGGCCGAAAAATGATTGGCTTTTTCGCGGGCGGCGTAGATCTCGATGACCAGCACAAAATCGGCGGCATCAAAGGCGCGGGCAAAATCTTGCAGCAGGGTCTGCGTGCGCGAATAGGTGTGCGGCTGCCACACGGCCCAGATGCGCCGCTGCGGGAACTGCATTCGCGCACCTTCCAACGTGGTGCGGATCTCGGTGGGGTGGTGGCCGTAGTCATCGACCAGCAGCACGTCCCAGGCGCTGCCCAGCACATCAAACCGGCGGCCGGTGCCCTGAAATTCGCCCAGCGACCGGGCAGCCTGGTTAAGATCCAGTTTTAGCCAGCGCGCCACAGCCAGTGCGGCGCAGGCATTGTATACATTGTGCAGCCCCGGAACACTGAGGCTGACCCTGGTCAACAATTCCTGCCCGGGGAGCAGCAGCAGGTCAAAATCGATACCGCCGCGCTGGTTGGGCCGCAGATTGGCGGCGCGGAACAGGCCCTGATTGCGGCCGTAAAACTGAACTGTCTGTTCCCGGCCGGCTGCGTTGGCTGTTTCGACTGCGCCGTCTTCTTCAGCGCAGGCCAAAACCAGCCCGCCAGGCTTAACCTGGCTGACAAAGGTCGCAAATGCGGTCTGATAATCTGCCGGGGTGGGGAAGCAGTCGGGGTGATCATGTTCGGCGGTGGTGATCACCGCAATATCGGGGTGCAGCCCCAGGAACATGCGGTCATATTCATCGGCTTCGATGACAAAAATGTCACCCTGACCGGCATGAGCATTTGCGCCCAGGTTTTTGCTGACCCCGCCGATGATGTAGGAGGGGTCCAGACCCAGGTCGGCAATCATCCAGGCGATCATTGCGGTGGTGGTGGTTTTGCCGTGGGTGCCGGCGATGGCGATGCACTGTTTGTTTTCCATCAAGCGGCCGAGGAATTCGGACCGTTTGAGCACCGGAATGCCGGCCGCCAGAGCCGCGGCAACTTCGGGGTTGTCATTGCTCACTGCCGAGGAGCGCACGATCAGGTCTGCGCCGGCGATTGCCGCGGCGTCATGCCCAATGGTCACCTGCACACCGGCCGCAGCCAGATCACGCGCCAATGGCGAAAGCGCCCGATCGGAGCCGCTAACGATGTAGCCGCTTTCCAACAAGACGCGCGCAATGGCAGATAACCCGGTACCGCCGATTCCAATCAGATGAATGTGCATTGCTCCAGTTCCTCGATCTTAAACGAACACAATGATGATAAAGGCAAATGCGATTGCCACTGCAAAAAATACCATTGGCGGCCGCAGCCAGACCGGCGGCAGAATTTTGATCAACTCGCGGGCGGCGTCTCCGGCAGCCCCTTCGGGGGGCGGGAGGATGATGGCAAATGGATATCCGGCTGAATCGATAAAGTGCCACATCGTTCCCATGATGAGATAACCATTTACGGCGCCGAGGAACAGCCCCAGCAGTGCATCCTGCAGTTTTTCGCGGGCAAAGCGGTTGCTGCCTGCCAGCCGCGGCAGATTGGGGCTCTGATAGCCAAAAAATACCATCCCCAGCAAGACGCCGGCGCGCATATAGAAGATCGTACCGGCCGGGTCGCGCGCCAGACCATCGCGGATAAAGGGCACGTAGGTCTCGAGCACGACGATGATGAAGACACCCACGATCACCGAAAAGCTCACCAGCAGTTCTTTCGCCCAACCGCGGCTCATGCCGATCAGGCCAAAGACGGCAGTGAACAACCAGAAGACCACGTTTAAGCTCATCATACCGGCATTCCTCCGGCCAATTCGCGCAGCAGCCCGGCAATATGCGCTGAAGCGGTGGGATGCGCCAGCGCCCGGGCAGCGAGTTTCATTCTGGCTAATTGTTCGGGCCGGTCGAGAATGCTCAGCACGACCGGGGTTAGCTGCGCCGGCAGGTCTTCGTCTCGCAACAGGGTCGCGGCGCCCTGTTGAACCAGATAATCGGCATTCACCTTCTGGTAGCGCCAGGCATAAGGGTAGGGAACCAGCACTGCGGGCAGCCCGAAGAGCGGATATTCACCCAGGGTTGAGGCCCCGGCGCGCGAGACAACCAGATCGGCTGCGGCCAATGCGGCGCCCATCTCTTCGTGCAGATAGGGGAAGGCATGATAGCTGCTTGCGTCGGCGGTTGAGAGCGCTTTGCGGGCTGTTTCGACTTCTTCCCAGTCCAGTGTGCCGCTGATGTGGATGATTTCACAGCGCTGCAAAAGATGGGGCAACTGCGCCAGCAGGGCGCGATTGATCGAGCGTGCGCCTTTGCTGCCACCGAAGACCAGCAGAACCGGTTTTTCTCCCACCATGTTGAACTGCGCACGGGCAGAAGCGCGATCCCAACGGGTGAGTTCGGGCCGGGTGGGGTAGCCGGTAATTTCCACCCGTTTGTTGG
>CAZQLE010000186.1:0-7804 GCA_964593905.1 uncultured Anaerolineaceae bacterium
CTCCCCGCCCGTTCCAGCAAACTTACCAGCGGTTATGCCGCCGCACTGGCCAGCGCGGCCATTCTGTCGACCACGGCTGTTTTTATCCGCTATCTAACGCAGAACTTTGAGCTTCCGGCGCTGGTGCTGGCCTTCTGGCGCGACACGCTGACCGCCCTCACCCTGCTGCCGCTGCTGGCCTGGATGCGGCCGAAGTTATTAAAAATTAACCGTGCCGACCTGGGTTATCTGGTGGGCTACGGGCTGCTGCTGGCGGTCTTTAACGCCATCTGGACCACCTCGGTGCATCTGAACGGTGCGGCGCTTTCAACGGTGCTGGTATATTGCTCGGCGGCTTTCACGGCGCTGCTGGGCTGGTGGCTGCTGCGCGAGAGCCTGGGCTGGGCCAAAATTGGCGCGGTGGTGCTCAGTCTGGGTGGCTGTGTGTTGGTCTCGGGGGCCTATCAGGCCGCTGCATCGACCAGCCAGTGGGCCGGGATTATCACGGGGGTTGTTTCAGGGCTGTTGTATGCGGTCTACAGCCTGATGGGCCGCTCGGCTTCACAGCGCGGGCTCAGCCCGTGGACGACGCTGTTGTATACCTTTGGTTTTGCCGCCCTGTTTTTGCTGATTTTGAATCTGGTTTCGGGCGGCTGGGTGCCGGGCACGGCGGCTTCGCCGGCGGCGCTGTTGTGGCCTGCCGGGACGGCAGCCGGGTGGGGCATTCTGTTTCTGCTGGCAGCCGGGCCAACCCTGGCCGGTTTTGGGCTGTATAATGTGAGCCTCAGTTTACTGCCCTCCAGCGTGGCGAATTTGATCGTCACCCTGGAGCCGGCCTTTACGGCGGTGCTGGCTTTTTTGTTTCTGGGCGAGCGGTTGACGCTGGTGCAACTGGCCGGGAGCGGGTTGATTCTGGGCGGAGTGGTGCTGCTGCGCGTTTTTGAACGCCGGCAGCCAGAAGTTGAACAGGTGGAGGCGGCCATTGAACCCGTTGGATATTCGCGCTCTATATAACCGGTTGGATGTGCCCATTCTGGAACTGGACTGCGGGCAGAAGTGCGCACAGCACAACCCGGCCGGCAAGCCGTTTTGTTGTGATATCTGCCACGCGGTGCCGGTGGCGTATCAGGAAGAATGGTCTTACCTGCAAGCCCAGACCGATTTGTGGCATGTCTGGCGGGGAGATGAATGCAGCGCCGAACCGGTGGACCCGGCCGTGCTGCGTGACGAAACCCCGGCGCATTTGACTCTGCTGGCCTGCAAGGGCCCGGCGTACTGTGAGCGGCCCAACCGCACCATCGCCTGCCGCCAGTTTCCGTTCTTTCCATATATCGACTCCAACGACCTGTTTCTCGGGTTGGCCTATTACTGGGATTTTGAACCGATTTGCTGGGTGATCAGCAACCTGGCGCTGGTCAGCGATGGTTATCGAAAGGCGTTTGTGCGCGTCTATGATGAGATTCTGGCGCGGCGGCCTGAAGAGCTGGATAGTTATGCGGGCTGCTCGGAAGAAATGCGCGAGGTCTTTCAGGCGCAGCGCCGGCGCATTCCGCTGCTGCATCGCAACGGCGGGGCCTATTTGATCAGCCCGGGCAGCGAACAGATGCGCCGGGTCGATGCCGCCTGGCTGCGAAAGTTTGGCCCATACCGCGACGTTTCATAAACCTGTTGTCCAAAACCCCTCCCTCTGTGTGCCCTGCCAGAATATGGCACGGCGCGTCTGTGGGCTGGTGTCAAAGGCAACCTCAAATCAAGTTTCTCGATGAAAAATCTGTCTCTCGTTGGGGTGATTCTGGTCTTAAGTTCAGGATCGGTTATGTTATTATGTGAATCGGCAGAAAAAAGGATGGTTTGTATGAACAAGTTCCGCAAAATATATCATGAATTTCCGAAGAAATTCTGGTTTGTAGTGGTGGTTTCCTTTATTGACCGGGTGGGTGGCACACTGCTTTTTCCGTTTTTCTCACTTTACATTACCCAGCGTTTTGACGTGGGCATGACCCAGGCCGGGGTGATCCTGGGCATGTTTTCGATTTTTGGCCTGTTTGGCGGCATGATTGGCGGCGCGCTGACCGATAAATTTGGGCGGCGCAAGTTGATCTTGTTTGGGCTGGTTGCCAGCGCTCTCAGCACGCTTTCGATCGGCCTGGTAAACCAGTTTGCGCTGCTTTATCCGTTGGCGATCATGGTGGGCCTGCTTTCAGATGTCGCCGGTCCGGCGCATCAGGCCATGATTGCAGATATTTTGCCCGAAGAAAAACGCCAGGAGGGTTTTGGCATCTTGCGCGTGGTGGGCAATATGTCGTGGATTATTGGCCCGACCATTGGCGGTTTTGTGGCCAACAAATCTTTTTTGGCGCTGTTTATCATCGATGCCGTGGTGAGCTGTTTTGTCGCGCTGCTGGTATACCTGTTGATCTCTGAGACCAAACCCGCGGCCAAAGAGGGTGAGCAGCCCGAGAGCATTTTGCAGACCTTCAAAGGTTATGGCGTGGTGCTGCGCGACCATGCTTATCTGGCCTTTTTGGTGGCAGGCATTTTGATGGGAGTGGTGTATCAGCAGATGTATAACTCGCTGTCGGTCTACTTGCGCGATGTGCACGGCATTAGCCCACAGGGATATGGCTTTTTGCTGACCGCCAGCGCCATTACGGTGATTTTGCTTCAATTCTGGGTATCGCGCCAGATTAAGCACCGCCCGCCATTCTTGATGATTGCTCTGGGGGTGGTGTTTTATATGATCGGGTTCAGCATGTTTGGTGTTGTTAACACCTACTGGCTGTTTTGTGCCGCCATTGTGGTGGTCACTTTTGGCGAGATGATTGTGGTACCCACCTCACAGTATCTGGCGGCAAATTTTGCCCCGGTGGAGATGCGCGGCCGCTATATGGCAACCTTCGGGCTGATCTGGATGATTCCGGCTACGATTGGTCCCGGCGCGGCCGGGGTGATTTTGGATCATTATGACCCCAATCTGTTATGGTATATCGGCGGTGTCTTATGCGCCATTTCGGCTGTGGGCTTCTATGGGCTGCATCTACGGCTGGGACGGCAAGAGCGGTTTGCCCCGCCGCCAGTAGAGCCGCCCGCAGCGGTGGAGCAGGCCGCGTCTGCGGATTAAGCACAGGGCGATTGTACATTTGATGCTTCATCCCTCGCTGCCCCTTCACATGGGCTGGCGGGGGATGACTTTATTTGAATGGCCCGCTTCATCTGCCTGATGGGTTTCGGGTATGGCCGTGTGGCGGGGGATGCGCTCTCGCAAAAATCATATTATTTAATGGTGTGATTGCGAAATTCCCCATGCTATACTAAGGCATCCAGCCTGTAGCATGTTTGGGAGACTGTTTTGAATATGAGCGAATCATCTCACCCCGTCAGTTTAACTGCAGAACGCACCCTTCAACCCGAGCCGGGGTTTGATGGTTCGCATGAGATCTGGCGACATCTGGTGGAAAGCGCGCCAGATGTATTGATTATGGTTGACCGGCAGGGCAAGATTTTGTTGAACAATCGCCAGCCGCAGGATACCTGGGGGCAATATTCACTGTGGGAGGATATTAAGACCACCGTCATCCCCGAACACCGCCCACGGGTGATTGAAACGGTCGAAAGGGTCTTTCAAACCGGTGAGCCGGCTTCTTATGAACTGGCTTCTCCGACCGCTGCAGGCCCACTGTGCTGGTATATGACCCATCTGGGGCCCTTCTATTATCAAAATGAAATTGTGGCCGTGTTGCTGATGATTCGTGAGATCACACATCTCAAAGAATCTGAAGAAGACCTCAATCGGTTGAACCGCGACCTGGAACAGCGGGTGGCCGAACGGACCCAGGCCCTGCAGAAAAGCAATGAGCGCCTCAGCGCCATTTCAGAGCTGATCCCCGATTATGTCTATTCAGCCTGGGTGCTGCCCAACGGTTCGCGCCGTTATGACTGGATCAGCGGGGCGCTGGAAAGCATCACCGGCTATACGGTGGACGAGATGCTCTCGGGCGCGGTGGCGTGGGATGCTCTGATCTACCCCGAGGACCGTGCCCGGCTGTGTAAGATCTGCTCTGACCGGCCGGGCGCGCTGGAATATCGCCTGGTGGACCGCGGAGGCAAAATTCACTGGATTCGGGATCACTGCAAACCGGCCGAGACAAATATCCCACAGCATGGGCGCATCTGGGGCGCGGTGCAGGATATTACCGAGCAAAAGCTGACCGAGCAGGCCTTGCAGCAGCATACCCGCCGCCTCGAAGCCTCGCTTCATCTTTATACCGGGTTGCGCCAGGCAGAGGACCGCCAGTCGGCGCTGGATGTGTTGGTGGGGCATACCACGCAGATGTTTGCGGCAGATGTGGGCGGAATTTATTTGCAGGAACTGAACGAGCTGGTGTTTAGCAGCGGGTGCGGTTTGATCCACCCCGCGCCGGCGCGTTTGTCTTGCGAGGGTAATTTTCTGATCCACCAGGTGATGAACTCGGGGCAGACCCTGTTTATCAACCGGGTTTCACACAAACCGGAGCATTGCAATTTCTGCGCGTTTTTACAGCAGCAGGGCGTTATGGCTGTGGTGGTGGCCCCGCTGCGCACTGCGCAGGTCACCCTGGGGGTGCTGTATATCGGCTTCCGCCATCCGGCCGATTTTTCGGAACAGGATCGCCAGTCGATGGATGCATTTGCCGAGGTGGGCGGCAACACCCTGCACCGTTTTCTGGTTTCGGAACAATTGGAGCGCAATGCGGCCGACCGCGAGCGTGAGCTGGCAATTCTCTACGAGGTTATGTCGCTGGCCAACATTACCCGCGACCCTGATGTGCTGGTTGACCAGTCGTTGGAGCGGGTGTTGGCGGCGGTGGGCTGCGAGCTGGGGGTGGTGAACCTGGTGAACCCCGTTACAAACACGCTGGAGGTAGTGGCGCACCGCGGCTGGTCTACCGAGTTGTGCAACCGGGTGACCGAATCGCCCTTAAACGGCTCTACGCATGAGGTCTTTGAACGGCAGATGACCATTCAGGCCGAGACGCTGCTGCCGCCCAGCGGGTCGTTTCCGGCTGAGCGCATTGCCTATCTGGGAACACCCATCCGCGCCAGGGGCGTTATGATTGGCACACTGGGCATCTTTGGCAGGCCGCTGCAGCTTGGCAACCTGGCGGTGGTGCAATTTGTGACCAGCATCTCCGATCAGTTGGGGCTGGCGATCGAGAGCGCCCGGCTGCGCAAAAAGGCCGAAGAGACCGTGGTGATTGAAGAACGCCAGCGTCTGGCGCGCGATTTGCACGATTCAATCTCACAGTCGTTGTATGGCCTGGTGCTCTCGGCCGATGTGAGCAACAAGCTGTTGAAGATCAAAGATTTTGCCGGTCTCGAAGAAACCCTGGAGAGCATTGAAACGGTGGCGCTGCAATCGCTAAAAGAAATGCGCCTGATGTTGTTTGAGTTGCGTCCGCTCTCGCTGGAAACCGAAGGGCTGGTTAAGGCGCTTAATTTGCGTTTGAATACGGTGGAACACCGGGCCGGGATTGAAACCAGCGTGCAGATTTCGGGGGTGGAACGGTTGTCGCTGAATATGGAACTGGAGGTTTACCGCATTGCCACAGAGGCCCTGAATAATGCGCTGAAGTATGCCAATGCGAGCAGTGTGCGCCTGTTGTTGGAGACAGATGAGCAGCAGGTGTGTTTGCAGGTTTCGGATGACGGCGATGGCTTTGAAAGAGAGCAGACCGGCAACGGCGGTTTTGGCATCTCGAACATGTTGGAGCGCGCCCGGAAGTTGAACGGCCGGTTGGAAATTCACAGCACCCCGGGGCAGGGCACCAGCATCTGTCTCACAGCTCCGTTGGATGACAAGAGGTCTTGATGGGAAAAACAATCATTCGCGTTTTGGTGGTGGATGACCACCCGATTGTCCGGCGGGGATTAAGCGCAGAGATCAATCTGGATGCCGAGATGCAGGTGATTGGCATGGCCAGCGATGGGCAAGAAGCCGTGAGCCTGGCGCGTGACACAGCGCCGGATGTGATCTTGATGGATATTGTGATGCCCCGCAAAGACGGGGTTGAGGCAACCCGTGAAATCATTAAAGATAACCCGCGCGCGAAAATTCTGGTGTTGAGCAGCTTTGGCGAAGATGAAAAAATCTATGCTGCCATCAAGGCCGGCGCAATGGGCTATATCTTGAAAGACCGCCACCCCAAAGAGGTTTTGCAGGCGATCCGCGATACCTATAAGGGTTCGCCAACACTCAACCCGAATATCGCGCGGCGTCTGTTTCGCGAGCTGCGCGTGCAAGACGATCATCCGGCGGAGGATGTGTTGACCGGGCGCGAACTTGAGATCTTGCGCCGGGTGGCGCGCGGCGAGCCCAACCGCGATATTGCGGCCAAATTATCCATCCAAGATGCCACTGTGCGGGCGCATGTCAGCAATATTCTGGGAAAGCTGAACCTGACCAACCGCTCGCAACTGGTGTTGTATGCGGTTCGCAAGGGTCTGATTGAAGTTAAGGATGAGCCGGACGAAGAGTTTTAAGCCCGGATCTGCGACCCCACCCTGCTGAGGCGATATTTATTCTGAGCCGGCGACCTGCCCATCTGGGCGGCGCCGGCTTAAACATTTGTTTAAGAAATTTTTCACAAAACCCCACCCATAGATTGATCATTTTCAGGATGTGCATTTGCCCGGGCCCTGCTATTGTTGTAGGGAAGAGCCCTGGGTTTGGCTCGTTTTCCTTGAGTTCTCAAAATTTATTAGATCAATGAAAGGCAGGAAACCATGAAAGATCAGGACAATGAATCACGCCTGGTTTCACGACGAAACTTCTTAAAGAAGACCGCAATGCTGGGCGCCGGGGTGGCTGCGGCGAGCGCTTTGCCTGCTTGCTCGCCCAAGGCTTCTGGCTCGGCCCAGAAATGGGACAAGGAAGTGGATGTGCTGGTGGTGGGCTCGGGCACCGTGGTGACCGCAGCCATCGCCGCCAAAGACGCCGGCGCTGCCTCGGTTTTGATTATTGAAAAAGGCCCGGCTTTTGGCGGGACCTCGGCCCTGTCTGGCGGCGGAAGCTGGATTCCGCAGAACTATGTGATGAAAGAACAGGGCATTGAAGACAACCGTGATGATGTGATCAAGTATATGAAACTGGTCACCGCCGGCCAGTCGAATGATGAGTTGATCGAGACCTATGCCGATCAGGCCCCCAAGCTGCTTGAGTGGCTGCGCGATAAGCACGGCATTCAGTTTGGCCTGGGCAGCAGCATGTTCAACGATTATTATCAACTGCCCGGCTACCGCAAGTTTGGGCGCACCGTATACCCTCTGAAAGACGGCAAATCGGCCGGCGGCAAGGGGTACTGGGAATTCTTCCGCGCCATCTGCGAAGAAATTGGCGTTGAGATCATGATGGAAACCGCCGCCAAGAAGTTCATTCTGGGCGAGAACGGTGAAATTGCGGGTGTGCTGGCCGATGAAGGCGGCACCGAGATCGCCATCAAGGTTAAAAAAGGTGTGATTCTGGGCACGGGTGGTTTCGATTTCAACAAAGAAATGACCGCAGCCTTCCTGCGCGGCCCAATTATGGCCAGCAACTCTGTTCCCACCAATACCGGTGACGGACATTTGATGGCTATGGCGCTTGGCGCTGATCTGCGCAATATGAACGAAAGCTGGGGGCTGCCCTTCATTCCGGTGGATCCTGAAAACCTGAAAGGCGAAGCCGACTGGCAGACCTATCGTGGTAAACCGGGTGCGGTTGTGGTCAATAAACACGGCGAGCGCATTGGCAATGAAGCCAGCTCTTACGAACTCTTCCAGCGTGCGTTTTATGCGTGGGATTCGGGCG
>CAZQLE010000187.1:0-7786 GCA_964593905.1 uncultured Anaerolineaceae bacterium
CCCTTTTCTGAGAGATCGACATCGGTCCAACCCGTGAAGCGATTCTCTTTATTCCAGGTGCTTTCACCGTGGCGTAAAAGAACTAATTTAATCATCTTTCACCTCATCAAAGTTCAAAGTGGTCCTAAACAGCTTTGCAGCGCAAGGGAAAACCACTTGCGCTGCAAAGATTATGACATCTAATTTGAAAAGATCAGCGAATCGCGACCGGGTTCTCGCGGTTTCCTGAGGCGTCAAAAATATGGAAGTTCGACATATCAAAGACCACCTGAACACTGCTGCCCATCGCAAACCGCGTGCGAGGATCCACCCGGGCGACAAAATTATTCTTATTGGTAACCAGATACAGATAGATTTCGTTACCCATCAGCTCGGTCACATCCACTTTGCATTCAACCGGGGCAGCATGAATGCCCGGAGGTGCAAAATTGGGGTTGTGAATATTTTCGGGGCGAATGCCAAAGATCACTTCTTTGCCATCATAGGGCATATAGATCGCTTTGCGGTCTTCGGGAACCTGAATGGTGAAGTCACCGGTATCGATCCACAAATCGGCGCCATCTTTGCGCATGTGCGCAGGGAAGAAGTTCATGGCGGGCGAGCCAATGAAACCGGCCACAAACAGGTTTGCCGGGCGGTCATACATGGTTTGCGGGGTATCCAACTGCTGCAAAATACCCTTGTTCATCACCGCAATGCGCGTCGCCATGGTCATGGCTTCGGTCTGATCGTGGGTCACATAGATAAATGTGGTTTGCAAACGCTGGTGCAGCTTGCTGATCTCGGCGCGCGTTTGAACACGCAGTTTTGCATCCAGGTTCGAAAGCGGTTCATCAAAGAGAAATACTTTTGGCTCGCGAACAATCGCACGCCCGACTGCCACGCGCTGACGCTGACCGCCCGAAAGTTCACGGGGGCGGCGTTTCAGCAAATGTTCGATCCCCAGGGTCTGGGCGGCTTCTTCCACCCGGCGCTTGATATCCTCTTTCGGAACTTTGCGCAATTTAAGGCCAAAAGCCATATTATCAAACACGGTCATGTGCGGATAAAGCGCATAACTCTGGAAAACCATCGCAATATCCCGGTCTTTCGGGGCCACATCATTCACCACCCGGTCGCCGATCAAAATACTGCCATCCGAAACCTCTTCAAGACCGGCCAGACACCGTAAAGCCGTGGTCTTACCACAGCCCGAGGGACCCACCAAAACCAGGAATTCTTTGTCTTTGACCTCCAGATTGAGATCATTCAGCGCGGTAAAATCACCGAACCGTTTCCAAACCTTGTCGAATGTTACGCTTGCCATTTTGTATTCCTCCTTCCGGAACGGGTATAGTGATTTGATTATAAGACAGCCAGAACAAAAAAGCAATTGTAGCAAACGTCACAAACAGGCAGTCACAAAGTCACGAATGGCCTGTTTCACCCCCGCGGCTGCGCCGCTGCCCTTCACAGAAGGAAGCAGAAGAAATTTCGGGGATGCAAGAAATAAAATCCCCCGTCCCAAACAGCCCGGACGAGGGATCAGACAAACCTCAATTCAACAGATTATTTTACGGCGCGGGAACGGGCATGTTCACCCGCAAATATTCTTCCAGCGCTGTCAGAACCTGGTCGATATCTTCTTCGCCAACGGTAGGAGACATGTGCCCGACGCGAATCAACTGTTCCTTCAACATGCCCAGCCCCGCTGAAATCTTGATATGGCATTCGTTTTCAAGATAAGAAACAATCTCGGTCGTTTTTACCCCCGGAGGGCCATAGGCAGCCGTCAAAACCGGCGCCAGCATCGCATCCGGTGTATAAGGCTCCATTCCCAACCGGCGCAGGCCCTGGCGCAGCCGCAAGGCCAGACCACGGTAGCGCTCCAGCCGGGGCTCAATGCCTTCTTCACACAACTGGGTCAGGCTCTTGTTTAACGCGGCCAGATTATTGGTTGCCATTGTAATGGGGAACGGATGCCAGTCGGCCCATTCAATGGCATATTTTCGCCACACGCGCAAATCGCCATACCAACCGTGCGCCTTGTGGGGGTTGCGGTCAATCGCCTCCCACCCTTTGGGCCCCACCGCAACCGGGGCCAGACCTGGAGGGGCGCCAAGACATTTTTGTGAGGCCGAGGCGGCCATATCCACACACCAGGCATCCATCTCAAACGGCAAACCGCCCAGTGAAGACACGGCATCCACAAAAAACACCTTCCCCGCCGCCCGCACCAGGGGACCAATCCTGTCAATCGGGTTGGCGACGGTTGTCGAGGTCTCCAAATGCACCATTGCCACGCCCACCGCATCAGGATGATCACGCATCACTGCGGCAACCTCATAAGGCGGCACGGCCTGGCCCCAGGGCACGGCCAGACGAACCACTTCCAGACCATAACCTTCAGCGACCCAGGCCAAACGGTCTCCAAAAAAGCCGTTAGACGGAATGATGATTTTTTCTCCGGTCGAGAATGCACTGCCAAGGCAGGCGTCAATCGCAACCGTACCTGAACCATTCATAACGAAAACGTCGCCTGTGGTATGAAACACATGTTTCAACAAGTCAAGCGTTTCGTTATAGAATTGGGTGAATCCGACGCCGTAATGCGGGCGCACCGGAGCGCCCATCTCTTCCAGCACTTCATCATCCGGCTGTATGGGTCCAGGAATCATCAACTTCAGCGGAATTTTTTCCATACACCTCGTCCTTTCATGGGATGTCATAGAAAACATGGCTGCACGCTCTCACTATAGCACGCCAGACGGGCAACTTCTATGTGCTATCGGCACATCCCGCATGGAATTTATCTGTAATTGCACATTACAATCATCACTTGTAATCCACTGACAATACAGTACAAATAAAGACAGCGGTATGTTACCGTTCCCTTATTGTCAAAACAACCCGATAAATTGCCTGCCGTAATTGATTGAACCACTGCCCAATATTTGTATCAATATTCCCAGTCGGTATGGATAAGTTTTAAATTCTGATGGATAAGATGAAGCAGACAATTTTAACCGGTCATTCACCTTTTTGACAGATACCCCTCATCGATGACATTCGTCACAAAATCGCTTGACAAATGACCATAAATTTTATATGATGTTTGGAGTTTAGGCATTGTCATCTTTGCTTTAGCATCGCCCTTCTCTAACGCCATTCATTAATTCGGAACCCTGGTGGTTCATAACGGTATAAAGTGCATTGTTTGAATTCATCCCGCACAGGAAATCGCCATTCCTGTCGTTGATGTATGTTTGCACAATATGAGGTGTCCAATTCTCTGGAGGTGCCTGTATTGAGGAGGTGAACCCGATCCATCAGATGAACAAAGGCTTGCAGTCTATGGCAAAGCTCACAATCAACCATCATTTTTTCTCGCAAAAAACGTGCTAAGGAGGAACAAGAGGAATGAAAAGCCGGATTTTAATTACGATTCTCGTTCTGTTGTCAATCGTGCTGGCGGGTTGTACACCTGCTGCCCCTGCCGCTGGTGGTGAAGAAACCGGGCCTTTGAAAATTGGTGTATTGGCCCCCTTGAGCGGCCCGGTACCGACCTTTGGTGTTTCCACCAAGAACGGTATCCAGATGGCTTTCGATGAATGGAATGCCAAGGGCGGTGTCCTCGGGCGTCAGATCGAATCCATTGTGGAAGATTCACAATGCACCCCCGACCCCGCGGTGAACGCAGCCAACAAGCTGATCGACACCGACAAGGTCCAGTTCATCATCGGCGAAGTCTGCTCGAAGGCCACCATCCCCGTGACCGAAATCACCCAGGAAAAGGGCATCGTTCAGATCAGCTCGACCTCGACCAACCCGACCGTAACCCTCAAGGCTGACGGCTCGACCAAAGATTATGTCTTCCGCGCTTGCTTCATCGACCCGTTCCAGGGTCTGGTGATGGCCAAGTTCGCCCTCAGCAAGAACTACAAGACCGCCTTCATCATGCTCGATCAGGGCAATGATTACGTCCGCGGTCTGGCCGAAGCCTTTGAAAAAGCCTTCACCGAAAATGGCGGCACCGTCGTGGGCAAAGAAACCTACACCGCTCAGGATACCGATTTCTCGGCCATTCTGACCAAGGTTGCCGAAAGCAAAGCCGAAGTCCTCTTCCTGCCCGATTACTACAACATTGTCAACCTGGTTGGCGCTCAGGCGAAGGAAAAGGGCGTCACCGCGGTTATGATGGGTGGCGATGGTTGGGATTCCTCCGACCTGGACCTCAAGGCTGCTGCTGGTGGTTATTTCTCCAACCACTACTCTCCCGAAGACACCCGCCCGATCGTGCAGGACTTCGTGAAAAATTACCAGACCAAATTCGGCGCAGTACCCGATGCGTTGGCCACCCTGGGCTACGATGCAGCTAACCTGCTGGTTGCCGCCATCGAAAAAGCCGGCTCCGCCGATCCCGCGAAGGTCAAAGATGCCATGGCAGCTCTGGAATACGAAGCTGTTTCCGGTAAGATCACCTTCGATAGCCAGCACAACCCGATTAAATCGGCCGCGGTGTTGGCAGTGACCCCAGACAAGGTCGTATTTGAAGCTTCAATCGCCCCGTAATTCGCATTGAACCGTTGAGGGGCGGCTTGTATAAAGCCGCCCCTCGTTTAAATCTTGTCAGGTAGGTAATATGGCATCCTCGACCACAACCGTACAACAAAATAGCCCGATCATTCAAAAAATGATCAAAAATCGGTGGCTGGGAAGAGTGTTTTTGCTCGTGGTGGCCCTGCTGGCTGCCTATCAAATCATCACTTCGCTCCTCCAGAATCCGATATTGTTCCTGCAGCAGATTGTCAACGGGCTGCAACTAGGTTTTGTATACGCGCTCATCGCCCTCGGTTACACCATGGTTTATGGCATCGTCCGTCTCATTAATTTTGCTCACGGCGATGTTTTCATGGTAGGGGCATTTGTAAGTTTTTATGCAATTAGCCGGTTTAATCTTCACAACTGGCTAACCAAAGCAGCACCAGGTCTTCCCCCCCTGCTATCCTTTGCCAT
Source organism: uncultured Anaerolineaceae bacterium (assembly GCA_964593905.1). Taxonomy (GTDB): domain Bacteria; phylum Chloroflexota; class Anaerolineae; order Anaerolineales; family Anaerolineaceae; genus CAZQLE01. The sequence continues at coordinate 4,996 of CAZQLE010000187.1, forward strand.
CGGAACCGTTACTGTTGTTCTGGTTGCAATGGCAAGCTGCGCGCTTCTTGCATTCACAATTGAGCGGGTTGCTTACAAACCCCTGCGCAACGCACCGCGCATTTCAGCGCTGATCACCGCGATCGGCGTTTCGTTTTTCTTAGAATACTTTGGCGCGCTTCAATTTGCCTTCACGCCCAATTTCATCACGTATAAGCGCCCCTTTGAAGTTGTCACCTGGTATCTCAATTCTTCCGGGATCAAACAACTGCCCCCCGGCATAGCCGTTCCGGATGGATCGATTATCTTCTCCAATATTTTTGTGATTATCGTTCTGGCATCGATTTTCCTGATGTTGCTGTTGCAATATATTGTCAAGAAAACCAGAGTCGGCAAAGCCATGCGCGCCGTAGCGTATGACAAGCAGACTGCGCGGTTGATGGGCATTAACGCCGACGCGATCATCTCAACCACCTTTGCAATTGGTGCAGCGTTGGCAGGTGCAGCCGGCATGTTATACGCCATCGCCTTCCCCCAGGTATTCTTCTGGATGGGCGTGATCCCCGGTCTGAAATCCTTTGTTGCGGCGGTATTGGGCGGCATTGGCAGCATTCCTGGCGCCCTGGTGGGTGCTTTGATCATGGGGCAGGCTGAAGTGCTCAGTGCAGCTTATATCTCCACCCCGATGCGCGATGCGATTGCCTTCAGTATTTTGATCCTCGTGCTGCTGATCCGGCCTACCGGTATCTTTGGCGAACCTTCCCGGGAGAAAGCGTAGGCGATGATGAAACTTCAACGGAGTACCATTACTTTCCTGGTTGGCGCAGTTATTGTGTATGCAATCGTCCAGGTGTTAATCAGCATCGGCGTACTCAGCCAATTCTGGAACACAATTCTACGCCTCGGCGCTGTGATGGCAATCGTCAGCATTGGCCTGAACTTGATCTATGGCTTCAACGGCCAGTTTTCGCTTGGGCAGTGGGGCTTTTATGCCATTGGCGCCTACGCCGCAGCAGATGTCACCTACCGCTGGACACAGCTTAAAAGCGCCGGTGGTCTGGCAGTTTTGCTCTTGGGCGTGGCCTTCGCCGGCCTAGCAATTTTGCTGGTAATGAAGCTGGTCAAACGAATGCGCGGGTTGGACCCGCTTTCGGCCTTTGCGTTATACCTGTTTGCCACCATCGCACTGGTTATTGTAGCCGTTCAAATTGGCAAGGTCCTGGATGCACCGCTTTCGACTGTCCTGGGCGCCCTGCCAATGAATGTCTCCACAATGATTGTGTATGTAATCGCGGTCTTGCTCGCCGGAATTTTGGCAGCTGAAGTCAGCTTCCTGTTTGGGCTGCCTGTGCTGACCCTGGGTTCTGATTATTTTGGCATCGCCACCCTGGGTCTCACCATTATCGTCAAAGTGCTGCTCGACAATTCAGACACCCTGCTCGGGTTCGCTGAAATGAAAGGCGCCCGCGGCATGATCGGCATTCCCAAAGTGACTTCATGGCTGGTTGTGTTTGTCGCACTGGTGTTGGTCATCATTCTTGTGCGCAATTTCCTGATCTCCAGCTATGGCCGGGCAATCGTATCAGTGCGAGAGGATGAAATTGCCGCCACCGCCATGGGCATCAACGTCGCCAATTACAAAATCCTCACTTTCGTCATCGGCAGCTTTTTGGCCGGTCTGGCCGGGGGTCTATATGCCCACATCAACGGGTTCTTGCACCCAGACACCTTCAACTTCATCAAGTCATTTGACCCCTTGATTATTGTTGTGTTTGGCGGTCTGGGCAGTATTACCGGCACAGTGTTCGCATCATTCGCCTGGGCGCTAGTTCTGGAAGGGCTCTTGCGCCTGGTGCTGCCGCAGGGTTTTGAAACCTGGCGTTTTGTAGTGTATCCATTGTTGCTGCTGATCATGATGCTCCTCAAACCCAATGGTCTGGTTGGCAGTTTCGAAATTCCTTTCTTGCGTGATCAGGTATACTCCATGCGCAGCAAACTGCTCAAAAAATCATCGACCGATAAACCCTCAGATGCTGTTCAATCGCAGGAGGCTGCCCAATGAGTGAAGAAACCATGAATCAGCAGCCAGTATTAGAGCTAACCGGTCTCAGCAAGGTGTTTGGTGGTCTAAAAGCGGTTAACAAAGTGGATCTGACCCTGTACAAAAATGATCTGGCCGGGTTAATTGGCCCGAATGGTGCAGGCAAAACCACCGTGTTTAACATGATCACGGGCATTTACCTCCCCACCGAGGGTGAGGTTGTTTTCAAGGGGCAATTGGTCAATGGAATGGCTCCCTTTGAAATCAACCAGGCCGGCATCGCCCGTACGTTCCAGAACATCCGTCTGTTTCCCAACCTGAGCGTTCTTGATAATGTGCGCATCGCCTATCATGCCCACGCAGGTTATGGTCTTAACGATGCTCTGATGAGCAACAGTCACAAAGAAGCCAAAGACAATGAACTGACCGAACGGACGATCGATTTTCTCTCAGTATTTGGCCTGGAAGACCGCTACGCCGAAACTGCCAAAAACTTGCCCTATGGTGAACAGCGCCGCTTAGAAATTGCCCGTGCGCTGGCCGCCAACCCGCAAATTCTTTTGTTGGATGAACCCGCGGCCGGGATGAACCCCGCCGAATCGATCGCGCTGATGGATCTGATCCATTTTATTCGCGAACGGTTTGACCTGACCATCCTGCTCATTGAGCACCAGATGCGGGTGGTCATGGGGATCTGTGAAAAAATTACGGTGATGGATTTTGGGGAGGTCATCGCCCGGGGCGATCCCTCTGAAATTCAATCGAACCCAC
>CAZQLE010000188.1:0-7650 GCA_964593905.1 uncultured Anaerolineaceae bacterium
GCTGCCGATGCCCGGCGCACAGGCCATGCCCGACAGCGATCCGGCGGTGACCGGTGAAGCCGCCGATTGGCTGAATTCTTTGCAGGAAGCACAGCCCCCTGCCTCTCCCACCCCTGCCTGGTTGGAAAATGCCGGCCTGGATGATTTACTGGCTTCGGGTGCTGGCGCGGCTGCCTTTAGCATGGATCAACCCCCCGAGCAGACCTCTGAAGATGGCAATTCATTGCCCTTTCTGGAAGAAGATCTGCCCAACTGGCTGGATGTGGAAAAGACGGAGCTTCCCACGGGCGAAGCGAGCGGAGAGGATCTCACCCAGGCTGATCTGCCCGAGTGGCTGGCCTCCATGCGCCCGGTTGAGGCGGTACTGCCCGGCTCGGTCAGGGCGGTGGATGAACAAGAAATTGAAGATGCCGGTCCGCTGGCAGGGTTAAAAGGAGTTTTGCCGGTCGAAAAATCGGCTTTGCGCTATCGCAAGCCGCCGGTATATTCGAGCAAGCTGCGCTTAACCGACCGTCAACGGGCGCATATCGATCTGCTGGAAAACCTGATTACGCAGGAATATGCTCCCCGGCAAGTGAAGAAAGAAAATATCAGCGTTCCCAAGCGGTTTGTGCGGTTTGGGGTGGGTGTGATGCTGCTGCTGGCGCTGCTGGTGCCGCTGCTGGTGGATCTTCCGCTGGGCGGCGTTCCGGCTGGTTTGCCGTCGCCGGAAGTCAAAGGTTTTTATAATGCGGCCGCGGCGCTCCCGGCTGATGCGTCGGTGCTGCTGGCGGTGGATTATGAAGCCGGTTTTTCGGGTGAGATGCGCTTTGCCGCCGGGAGTCTGATGGAATGGTTTGTCCGCCGCGGACAGCCGCTGGCGGCAGTCTCCACCGTTCCGGCCGGCCCGGCGCTGGCAGAAAATCTGCTGGATACGGCGCTGGTGAATCTGCCTAAATATGATCCGGGCGCGGCAGCGGCCTATGACCGGTTGAACAAAACGGCCAACCTGGGATATTTGCCCGGCGGGGTCACCGGTCTGCAAGGGTTTGCGACCGACCCGCGGCGGGTGATTGGCAGCCTGGCGGCCTGGAATTCATCGGCGCTGGCGGGCGTGCAGTCGCTGCAAGACTTCGCCGCAGTGGTGGTTCTGACCGACAGTGTGGATACCGGCCGCGCCTGGCTGGAGCAGGTGGCCCCGAACCTGGGTGGCAAACCGGTTTTGATCGTTTCCAGCGCCCAGGCAGCGCCCATGCTGCAACCGTATGTGGCTTCGGGCCAGGCAGCAGGCTTAATCTCTGGTCTGTATGGCGGGACTGCATTTGAACAGTTGGCCGGTCTACCGGGCAGTGGTCCGGCGTACTGGCGGGCATATCAGTATGGCCTGTATGTTGCCATTGCCCTGTTGATTGCCGGTGTACTGCTTCAATCTCTGGTGGGCATCTCCACCGGAAAATCGCGAAAGGGGGCCTAACAGTATGCCTTCAATTGACCTGGTGTGGACCGGGGTGGCCTTTGTTTTGACCCTGCTGGTATTTAGCTATTTGTTGGGTGATAACCCGCTCTTTCGGATCGTCTCTTACCTGTTTGTGGGGGTGACGGCCGGCTATACGGCCGTGCTGTTGGTGGATCAAGTGTTGATCCCGCGGGTGTTCCTGCCCTTAATTTTCGGCACGACCCCCGAACGGCTGCTGCTGGTTGTTCCGCTGGTGCTGGGTATTTTGCTGGCGCTGCGCTCTTTCCCCCGACTGGATAAAGTGACCACGGTTCCGCTGGGCTATCTGGTGGGGGCCGGGGCGGCGGTGATGGTGGGCGGCGCGGTGACCGGGACCCTGTTCGGGCAGATCAACGGCGCGGCCAATGTGTTTGATTTTCAGGTTGGCACGGTGATGACCCGCAACCCGCTGGTGCAACTGGTGGAAGGTATTATCTTGACCCTGGGCACCATTACCACGCTGACGTATTTTCAGTTTGGTGCCCGGGTTAAGACAGGCCAGCCTGTGCAGCGCGCCGGGTTGGTCGAAGCCCTGGCCCGCATCGGCCAGTTCTTTCTGGCGGTTACGCTGGGCGCTTTGTTCGCCGGGGTCTTTGCGGCGGCGCTGACCGCCCTGATAGACCGGTTGGATTTCATTGTTGATACCATTTTTAAATGGATTGCATAAGTTATGGCTACTTCACTGGTAGACGCTGAATCCGTTTTGACGGTGGACCTGGGATCGGTCAATACCCGCATCTCGCTCTTTGATGTGGTGGATGGCCGTTATTCCTATATTGCCGGCGGGGTAACCCCCACCTCGGTGAATGCGCCCATGCGCGATATTGGCGAAGGCGTGCGGGCCGGGTTGGAACGGCTGCAAGAGATCACCGGGCGCAACTTTTTGGACCACGAGCATAAACCGATCATACCCTCGCAGCCGGATGGAGCGGGGGTCGATTCGTTGGTGGTAACCTTCTCTTGCGGCCCTGAACTGCGCGTGGCGATTGCCGGGCTGCTGCCCGAGGTGTCGCTGGCCAGTGCGCAGAATCTGGTCTCTACCATGGTGGGCCGGGTGGTGGAAAATATCGGCCTTAATGACCGGCGGCGCACCGAAGCGCAGGTCGATGCCCTGATTCAAGCCCGCCCCGATCTGGTGATTCTGGCCGGCGGGTCTGACCAGGGCGCAAGCCGTTCGGTGGCGCGTCTGGTGGAACTGATGATGCTGGTTTGCCGGGTCACTCCGCCGCAGCAGCGGCCTGAGATCGTATACACCGGCAACCAGGCCCTGGCCAAAAAGATAACCGAGGGCCTTTCGCGTTGGACGCGCGTGACGGCGGCGCCCAATATTCGCCCTTCAATTGATAACGAAGACCTGGGCCCCGCGCAGGAGGTGTTGAACCAGACGGTGACCACCGTGCGGATGCAGCAGATTGGCGGTCTTGAGGCCCTGGGGAATATCAGCGCTGTGCCGGCGATGCCCACGGCGGCGGCCTTTGGCCGTTTGATGCGTTTTCTCAGCCTGATTTATGACCCCAACCGCGGGGTGCTGGGGGTGGATCTGGGCGCAGAGCATACCATTGCCGCGGCCGCGGTCTCGGGGAACTTAACCTTGCAGGTTTCTCCGGGCGGCCTGGGCAAGACGCTGCCAAATCTGCTGGATACGGTGGACGCAGAAGAGGTGGTGCGCTGGCTGCCAATGCATGTCACGGCTGACACGGTGCGCGATTATTTTTATCAAAAAAGCATTTATCCCGGCTTGCTGCCGACCACGGCCGAGGCATTGGCGCTGGAGCAGGCCGCGGCGCGGCTGGTTTTGCGCCGCTCATTGACCGAGCTGATGTCCAGGGGCAGTTTTTCGCCGGCCGGGTTTGAACCGATCCTGGCTTCGGGGGCTGTGTTGGCCCAGGCGGCCACCCCCGGACAGGCATTGTTGATCTTGTTGGACGGCTTGCAGCCTTCAGGGATTACGACCTTTATTCTGGACCGGCACGGGTTGATGCCAGGGTTGGGCGCTGTGGCTCAGAACAACGCTGCGCTGCCGGTGCAGGTGTTGGAATCGGGTGCGTTTCTCAACCTGGGGACGGTGATTTCACCGGTCAGCCCGGCGCGTTATGGCAGCCTGATTTTGAAGGTGCGGATGCAGACCGAGGGGGGCAGTGAGACGCGCTACGAGGTTCGCCAGGGAATGTTAAACGTGCTGCCGGTGCAGCCGGGTCAGGTGGTGACGTTGCAGCTTGAACCCCTGCGGGGCACGATGATCGATTTGCGCGGCCGCAAAGGGGCGCAAAGCTTTAAGATCACCGGCGGGTTGTGCGGCCTGGTCATTGATGCCCGCGGGCGGCCCCTGGTGCTGCCCAAAGATGATGCCCGCCGCCGCGACCAACTTAAAAAATGGGCGCAGGCTTTTCAGAGCGTATAAACTGGTATGAATGTTGCATCCTTTACGAATGGGTGACTTATGCAATCTGCGGTGACACATATCCTCCCTCTAACCAAAATTCGTCGTGCACGCCTGCTGCCGGTGGATGGAAAAGTGCTGGTGCGGCCAGGCCAAAAGGTTGCCACCACCGATCCTTTAGCCGAAGCCAACACGGGCGGTGAACATGTGCTGGTGGATATCCGCCGCGGGTTGCAGCTTTCGGCCAGCCATAAAATGGACGGCCTGCTTGAATATCGGGTGGGCGACCGGGTGCAGGCCGGCGATGTGTTGGCCGAGAAGGGCGGGCTGTTCAAACGGGTTGTGCGCGCGCCGGCGGCCGGGCAGATTGTGGCCATTCTGGGCGGCCAGGTGATGATTGAAAAAGCAGCCCTTCCCCAGACGGTAAAAGCCGGTTTTGCCGGGATCATTGCCGAAACCATCACCGATCGCGGTGCGATTCTGGAGACGGACGGCGCTCTGGTTCAGGGTGTGTGGGGGAATGGCAAGTCGGATCAGGGTTTGCTGTTGTGCTTGATGAATGGCCCCGAAGATGAGTTAACCCGTGACCGGCTGGATGTCAGTATGCGCGGGGCGGTTGTGTTGGGCGGTCACTGCGCCAGCGCAGATGTGTTGCAGGCTGCCGGTGAGCTGCCGCTGCGCGGGCTGATCCTGGGTTCAATGAACGCCGGGTTGTTGTCTGCGGCCGAAAAACAGCCCTACCCGATTGTATTGCTGGAAGGCTTTGGGCGCATTTCGATGAACGCCGAAGCTTACCGGGTGATGACCACCAACGACAAACGCGATGCCTGTGTGAACGCCTCAGTTTTAGACTGGTTCACCGGAGAGCGGCCCGAAGTGGTGATTCCGCTGCCCTCAGTGGGTGAGTTTGCTTCGCCAGTGGGCGAGATCCGCGCGGGTGCGAAAGTGCGCATACTGAGCGGTGAGCATGTGGGAAAAATTGGAAAAGTGGTTCAGTTGCAGCCGGGGTTGACCTATCTGCCCAGCGGGGTGCGAACATCTGCCGCGCTGGTCCGTTTGGGAAATGAGGATGCGATTGTGCCCCTTGTGAATTTAGATATGCTAGAATAATAAAATGGTGGCTGGTTTAAATTCGGCAGCTTTCTCAAGCTGAATCGCACTAAAACGGTTTTTTTGAGTCCGTTCCTGGAGGAAAAACGATGGCACAGTTCAACGATCAAGACGACGATCTGTTCAACAGCGATGATTTCAGTGTGGAACCCGAGGGTGGTGAAGACGAACCCCAGGGGAAAGCGCCCAAGGGGAATCGCACCTTCACGACCGTGTTGGCTGTGTTGGGGGGATTGTTGATGTTGATTATCGTGGCGCTGGTGTTGGTGTGGGTGTTTGTGCAGGGTCCCCGCCGTGCAGCGCAGGATAGCGATGCGGCGCAAATCAACGCCCAGAATACCATTCAGGCGGCAGCGGCAACCACGCAGGCTGCGCTTTCTTTTGCCCTGGCAGAAACCGAAACCCCGGCTGCGGCGCTGCCCACCGAAACCCCGCTGCCCAGCCCCACGCTGGTGGTGGTGTTTGCCAGTGATACCCCCACCCCCGAACCGACCGAAGATGCGGCCAAGGCAGCCCTCGCTGCTGCTGATGAAGGCGTGGATGACCCATCGGCGGCGCGCACGGCCACCGTGGCGGCGCTGCTGACCCAGGCGGCGCAGGGGTATGGCGCGGGCACCCTGGCGGCAGCCGGCAGCCCGACGGCGCTGCCCACCACCGGCTTTGCCGATGAGGTGGGTCTGCCCGGTCTGCTGGGTGTGGCGGTGTTGATGGTTGGGATCATCTTCCTGGCCCGCCGTCTGCGCAGCAACGGCTAAAGGCCGCTTGATCTTCACCTTCATCCAGGAAGGATGACTTCCCTGTAAACAGAACGGGGCGGGTTCAACACCCGCCCCGTTTTTGATTTTTGATGGAGACCGGCGGGTTTGCCCAGACCCGCTAAAATTGCTTTTAGGCCACGCTGGCGGCGACCTGTTCGCCGTATTCGAGCAGGGCTTTCACCATGGCCTGTGAACGGCCTTCGGCATAAACGCGCAGCACCGGCTCAGTGCCCGACGGGCGGATGAGCAGCCAGGAGTCATCGGCCATAATGTATTTGACCCCGTCGCGGGTGCTGATTTCAACGATGCGCTCGCCGCCGATGGCGGCCGGGGCTTCGTTTTCCAGCTTGCGGGTCATCACGCTCTTGGAGACCGGGTGGCGCAGGCGCAGGTCTTTGCGCTCGTAAAAGGCCGGGCCGACCTCGGCCAGCAGGTTGTCGACCAGCTCAATCAGCGGGGTGCGCGTGCTGGCGATGATCTCGACCAGCAGCAGCCCCATGATCACGCCGTCGCCTTCGGGGATATGCCCCTTGAAGGAAATGCCGCCCGATTCTTCCCCCCCGATCAACACATCTTCTTTGAGCATATAGTCGGCAATATGGTTAAACCCGACCGGGGTTTCGTGCAGATCCAGACCATATTTCTGGGCCAGACGGTCGATCATGCGCGTGGTCGAAACGGTGCGCACCACCGAACCGCGCCAGCCGCGTTTTTCAACCAGGTGTTTAAGGGCCAGCGCCATGATCTTGTGCGGGTCGACGAAGTTGCCTTTCTCATCCATCGCGCCAATGCGGTCGGCGTCGCCATCGGTGGCCAGGCCAAAATTGCCCGCGCCGGTGGCAATGGCCCCGGCCAGCGGGGCCAGATAGCGGGCGATGGGTTCGGGGTGTACTCCGCCAAAACCGGGGTTCATCTCGCCGCGAATCTCGTGCACTTCAACACCGGTACCCTGCAAAATGCCGCGGATGACGCCGCGCCCCGAGCCGTACATCGAATCGACCACCACGCGCAGGTCTTTGCCTTCGGCGATGGTGTTAAAATCGATTAACTGGCGCAGGTGATCATAGTAGGCCACAATCGGGTTAAAGCGCCTGATCAGCCCTTCGTCACGGGCTTTGTCGAAATCCATCAGGTTGGGTCCGCGGCCGCGGCTTTCGTTATCGTTCAGATACACTTCCACCTCGCGGCATTGCTCGGGCAGTGCCGAACCGCCGTAGGCCGATTTTAGCTTGACGCCGTTATAGCGCGGGGCGTTGTGCGAGGCGGTGATCATTATCCCGCCGATGGCTTTCAGGTTTTTCACCGCGTGCGAAATGACCGGGGTGGGTGCATCAGACTGGGCCAGATGCACGCTGAACCCGTTGGCAGCCAGCACGCGCGCCACTTCCGCCGCGTAGCGGTCGGACAAAAAGCGCGTGTCAAACCCCACCACCATGGTGTGCGGGTCGGCGCCGTTGCGCTCACACTCGTTGCACCAGCTCTCCGAGGCTACCGCATCGGCAATCGCCTGGGTGACCAGACGCAGATTGTGAAAAGTAAATGTGTCGGAAATGACCGCGCGCCAGCCGTCGGTTCCAAAATGTATGGTCATACCGTGAGACTCCTTTTGCTTTCTTGATGGTTAATGGCTCGGCCGCTGCGGGAAAACCCCAACAGCCTGAGCCGGGCAGTTTCGGGTTTCGGCCTGTAAGTTACCATCCCGGAACCGGGGTGGCGGTAATCAGCAAATTACGCACAATCCAGCCTTCCTGGCCTTCCACGGTGCGCACATGCGCCCAGGTGGTGCTGCCATTTTGAGAAACTTCGGGCAGCACCTCGATCAACATGCCGTTGAGCAGGCTCTTGATCACCCGTGCGGTTGGTTCGGGGTTTTCTCGGATCACTGCACCATCACCCCCCTGGGCAAAAATGCGTGCATAGACGGGGGT
>CAZQLE010000189.1:0-7647 GCA_964593905.1 uncultured Anaerolineaceae bacterium
GGATATCGCCATTGTTGGCCCCGCCATGCCGGCTATTCAACGAACCTATTCCGGGATCACAGAACGCAGCCTGGCCTGGATTTTTTCAGCATATGTGCTGTTTAATCTTGTCGGTACCCCCATCATGGCCAAATTATCGGATCTCTATGGTCGGCGCATCATCTACATTATGGATGTCAGCCTGTTCGCACTGGGTTCGCTGATTGTCGCCCTTGCGCCAGGGTTTAATTTCATTCTGCTCGGCCGTGCCGTGCAGGGTTTCGGAGCCGGGGGTATTTTTCCGGTAGCCAGCGCTGTGATCGGCGATACCTTCCCGCCTGAAAAACGCGGTACCGCTCTGGGATTAATCGGAGCTGTTTTTGGCCTGGCATTTATTGTCGGCCCTATCCTGGCAGGGGTCATTCTCTCAGTAACCACCTGGCACTGGTTGTTTTTAATCAATCTGCCCATCGCCTTGCTGCTGATTATCTTCAGCACCAGACTGCTGCCTTCTGTTCGCACAGTAGATCGGGCGGCCTTTGACTGGAGCGGTATGATCGTTCTTTCGCTCATGTTGGGTGCAATGACCTTTGGGCTTAACCAGATCGATACCGCACGTTTCTTTGCCAGCTTGATCAGTCTGGATGTACTGCCCTATCTCGCAGCGGCGGCAGCATTGGGTCTTATCCTGGTGCAGGTGGAACGGCGCGCTTCCAATCCCATCCTTCCGGCTGTTCTGTTTGGCTCGCGGCAGCTAAAATTGGGCTATTTTCTTTCTGCTGGCGCAGGTGTCGGTGAATCGGCAATTGTGTTTATGCCATTGCTGGCCGTGGCGGCATTAAGCGGAATCCAAGAAAACCAGGCTAGCTTTTTGCTAATGCCGGTCGTGCTGGCTATGGCAGTGGGGTCACCCCTCGTTGGCCGGCTGCTGGACCGCATCGGTTCGAAACTGGTAATCCTCACCGGGCTTGTCATTTTGGGGGTGGGGGTCTTTCTCCTTTCCCAGTTTGCCGCCTCCATGTCCCTGTTTATTGTATCGGGTGTGCTGATCGGTCTGGGAATGTCCACCTTGCTGGGTGCACCCATCCGCTATATCACACTGAACGAGGTCAGCGCCGAAAATCGCTCCACGGCCCAGGGAGCAGTTACAGTTTTCACCAGTATTGGACAGCTAGTTGGCGCAGCCCTGGTGGGGGCAGTTGCTGCTTCGCGCGGCGGCGGAGTTCAAGGCTACAGCACCGGGTTCCTGGTGATCGCCATGCTGAGCGTAATTATGATTGCCGCTGCGGTAGGGCTTAAACCTCGCCGCGACGAGCTAAAACCAGCGGCGCCGTCCCCTGAGTCGGCGGCAGCGTCGCAACCCAAAGACTTATAATCCTTGCAGGAGGCTCCATGCCCCAGGATGATCTAAATCTGAAAGATAAAATTCTGGCTGAAGCAACACGGTTGTTTGTTGCCCGGGGTTATAACGGCATATCAATGCGCGAAATTGCTGAAGCATTGAATGTATCCAAAGCGGCTTTATATTATCATTACAGGAACAAACAGGATCTGATGATCGCCATCCTGCAAGACTACCTGGAGGAAATTGACCGTCTCTTTTTGGACCCATTCAGTTCAGATCGCAGCGCCCGCCAGAGAATCCGGCACATGGTTGAGGTCATTTTCAGCCTGCCGCCCGAACGGCGGGCCGTCATCCGTCTGGCCAGTCAGGAAATGGGTCAACTCGACCCGCAGATACGCATTCAGTTTGGCGAGCTCTACCACCAGAAATTTATCGGCCATATCGAAGCCGTTCTAAAAGCGGGTGTGGTCTCGGGCGAACTTCGCGCGATGGACACCGCGACTGCAACCTGGATTTTGCTGGGAATGATGTACCCATTTTTCTATGGCGAGGGTCTGCGGTCTGCCGTTCAGACAGGGCCATTAATCGAACAAATTGTCGACCTTTTTTTGAATGGAGCTGTCGCATGAACTTAACCCCCGGCCAACCAGTTAATCCGCCGCTCCTACAGGCGTGGTGCAATTTAACCGAAACGATCCTGGCCTGCCGCGCCTGCCCGCGCCTGACCGCCTGGCGCGAAGAAGTGGCGGTGGTTAAACGCCGCGCCTACCGCGAGCAAGACTACTGGGGCAAACCGGTGCCCGGCTTTGGCGACCCCCACGCCCGCCTGGTGGTGATCGGGCTGGCGCCGGGCGCGCACGGCTCCAATCGCACCGGGCGCATGTTCACCGGCGACGGCTCGGGAGGGTTTCTCTTTCCGGCGCTGCACCGCGCCGGCTTTGCCAGCCAGCCTGAAGCGAAAAATCTGGGCGATGGGATGCAACTGAAAGACCTGTTCATCACCGCCGTCGGCCGCTGCGCCCCGCCCGATAACAAACCCCTGCCCGCCGAACTGGCGCAATGCGAGCCCTATTTGCTGGCCGAGCTAAAGCTACTCACCCAGATGCAGGGCATCGTTGTCCTGGGCAATATTGCTTTTGAACGCACCCTGCGCATTCTGGGCAAGAATGGCACACCTGCCAGCAAGCCCCGTTTTGGGCACGGGGCGGTGGTTGAGATGAAAAATGGCCCGTGGGTGCTGGCTTCTTACCATCCCAGCCGTCAGAATACGCAAACCGGACGGCTGACCGCCGCCATGTTTGATGACATCTGGCAAACCGCACGCCAGCGTCTGAGTGGGTAGCCGCCGGAACAAAACCTTCTAAACGGTAAAAATGTATATGGTTTGTACAATCCACTGGTTGCACTGACAGTCATCTTCCTCTACAATTAGCTAAATTATATTTTTCAGGGAGCACTGCATGAAACAGCGCAGTATACTTTCACGTATTTTTCTCGGGCTCATCCTTTTCATCGCCGCTGCCATTGTCGGATTTATCGTCTGGGCTGGCAATCCGGCCGGGCCAAGTCCGGCTGCGCTCGTGGCTTTGGATTCCGACAGGGGTGTACGGGTGCGCGATTTTGACCGATGGATCCAGTTCCAACCCCAAAATAACCCGCGCGACACAGCTTTCATCTTTTACCCAGGTGGTCGGGTAGATTATCGGTCCTATGCGCCGGTACTGCATGCCATCGCCGAACAGGGCTACCCGGTTTACCTGGTGCGTATGCCGCTCAGCCTGGCTGTTTTTTCACCTGGCCGCGCCGCAGAAGTCATTCGCGAAAACCGTCAGATTCGGCGCTGGGTGATTGGCGGTCATTCGTTGGGTGGGGCCATGGCAGCCAATTATTTCTACAATAACCCCAATCTGTTCCGCGGACTGGCACTGTGGGCCGCCTATCCCACTGAAAGCAACAACCTGTCCTCCAGTTTCATCCCCGCCCTGTCTTTATACGGCAGCCTGGATGGCCTGGCCACTCCGGCAGATATTGAAGCAAGCAAGCAGCTGATGCCGTCCGACACCCGCTATATTGAGATTGTTGGTGGAAACCACGCCCAATTTGGCAGTTATGGCCCGCAAAATGGCGACAACCCGGCTGAAATTTCTGCCGAAGAGCAGCAATCTCAGATTGTTGCGGCAACCACAGCCTTGTTAAAATTCATCAGTGGAGAATAGAACGGTGAGCGGCTTAAAACGATTGGCGTTGTTTGGCGTAACCCTGTTGGTTCTGGCCTGCCTGGCGCTGGTAATTTTGCCGCTGGTGATTCCACCCAGCCCATTAACCAACCTGAAGCCGCGCGCCGAATTGGCAGATTCTGACAGCCGCTTTGCACAGGTCAACGGCCTGGATGTGCATTACAAAGAAAGCGGCAGCGGAGAACCAACCCTGATTTTGCTGCACGGCTTTGGTGCCAGTTTGTTTTCGTGGCGTGAAGTAATTACCCCCCTGGCACAGTCCAGCCGCGTGATCGCATACGACCGTCCCGCTTTTGGGCTGACCGACCGGCCCATGCCCGGCGAATGGCAGGCTGTAAATCCCTACTCTACTCGCGGCAACCTCGAACTGTTGATGGGGCTGATGGACAGCCTGGGTGTTGAGAAAGCCGTGTTGGTTGGCAACTCAGCCGGTGGAACATTGGCTGTTCAGGCTGCCTTGCAATACCCACAGCGGGTCGAAGCGTTGATTCTGGTCAACCCGGCGCTGCAGGGCGGCGGCAGTCCACTGAATCGTTTCAGAGCATTTTTTGACACCCCTCAAATGGAGTTTATCGGCATCCAGGGGGCCCGCGCCATTCAGACTCAGGGAGAAGATTTAATCACTACAGCCTGGCACGACCCGCAAAAGATCACGGAATCTGTGCGTGAAGGGTATCGAAAACCGCTCCAACTCGATAACTGGGATCGCGCCCTGTGGGAATTTACCAAAGCTTCTGAACCGCAGGATCTTTCCGGCGCGCTGAGTCAACTGGAGATGCCAGTCTTGTTGCTTGCCGGCGACGATGATCGCATCATTCCCACCGCCCAAACCATTGCTGCGGCCGACCTCGCAAAAAATGTGCAGCTTAAAGTTTTCACAGCCTGCGGTCACGTACCTCAAGAGGAATGTCCGCAGCCATTTTTGCAGGCAGTGGATGCTTTCATCCTTGCATTACGCAATACCCGATAAGAACATAAATCTTTTTAGAGCCTGATTAAAAAATTAGAGGTGAAAAACAATGGAAAAACAAATGGTTATTTGGGGTGCAGGCGGCATTGGCAGTGCCCTGGCCCGTTTGATGATCCAAAACGGCTGGCGCGTGGCAGTAGCCGGGCGCCATACCGACACGCTGCAGGATACATCCGCTTTCTTGATTGAAACAGACCTTGCCAGCCCGGCCGCTGTTCAGGCTGCGTCGGTTGAGATCAGTCAGGAAATGGGACCCTTGGATTGGTGGGTTTATGCAGCAGGTGATATTCTCAGCAAACCCACCGCCAGCCTTTCACCAGAAGAATGGCAGCGCATTCTAAATGCCAATTTAAATGGTGTTTTTCTTACAGCCCATTTCAGCCAGTCATTGTTAACCAGCTCTGCTCCGCTGTATATTCTGGGAGCCGTAAACGAGCGCATGCGGCTGCCCGGGCTGAGCGCTTATGCAGCTGCCAAAGCCGGGGTGGAAGCCCTGGGCGAGGTTTTACGCAAAGAGCTGCACCGCCCCGTGGTCGTCATCCGTCCAGGTGCAGTGGATACACCTCTGTGGGCTAAAGTGCCATTCCGCCTGCCCGCCCATTCACTCAAAACCACCGAATTGGCTGAAAGACTGTACGAGGCTTACCTCGGCGGCTTTTCAGAAGCGCGCATGGATCTTTAATCGCCAGCCAGCAGCCGGTGGATCCGGTGCACCTCTGCCGGGAAGGGTTTGCTGATTCGCGCCTTTCCCAGGTTGGATTTGACAATTTTAGATAAAACTGGCTGGTGTTTTCGTGCCCAACCCTCCAACATCACAAAACCCTGGGTTGGTGCATAAGCAGCGAAAACGCTGGGTGCATATTCCAGGCCCTGGATCAAAACCTTCCAGTCCTCTTCTCGCAACCTTTCAGACGGTTGCAAGACCAGATCGTCAACAATTTCTCCACACACCCGCAGGGCATACCCGGCCACAGCCGCATCCTTAAGAATTGGCGGATGTGCCAGCGCTGCCAGCACAGCCCGTTTTTCCAGTGGAGTGGCGTCGGCCAGCCATGCGGCAAACATTTCTTGCACCAGCGAAAACTGCTCTTCGGCCATCAACTGGCAAGCCATGGCCGCCATTTCGCGCTGCCGCCAGCGGGCATCATTGGCGGCATTTCGCAGTAAGCCAGCAATGACCAACCGCTGCGGCGGAGAGACCAGGTAAGCCGGCCCCAGCGATTGTACGGCGCAGTAGGCTAAGAACGAACGCGGTTCATTGACCCCGGCCTGTTCAACCGAAATGGCCGCCCAGTCTTCCAGTACATTCCAGTAGGCGGTCACATTCTCCGGCGACTTAAACAACGCCGAAAATGCCGAAATCAATTCCAGATTCGCCCGCGGGCCAGGCAGGCGCGACTCGGACATTAAATATTGTTCCAGGCTGGTGATATCGCCCCGTTTCAGGTAGGTTAGCAGAATTACGTTTTCAGCCATTCTGGTTCACTCCGTTTTTCACGACATTGGTTAATCTGTGGCCGTACCCTGGGCAGCCTGAAGCGGTTCAACAACAACCTGGGCATTGCCGCCTGGCAGCCGAATTTGCAGCGCCACCAGCAAATTAATCAATGCAATCCCCACACCCATCAAGAAGACATACTGATAACCAAATGTGCGCCAGATCAGACCGCCAATCAAAGCGATGCTGATGGAAAAAACATGGTCGATCGTAAGAGCTGAAGTCAGTGCCGGTTGGATATCCTCTGGACGCAGCGCAATTTTCTTCATAAACGTAGCGCGGGCCATATTGACCGACATCAACATCTGGTCCAGCAAGTAACAGGCGCAAATGACCAGAAAAGCCGCCGGCGCTGCAAAAATTTGCTGCGCAAAGCCATAACCAAAACAGACCATTACCAGCAGCGCAGCCTCTCCGGCCAGAACCACACGCTCGCCCCAGTGATCGATCATCCAGCCCAGCAGCGGCTGAAAGATAATGCCGATCACCCCGCCAATGGTCATCAGGGTGGCGATGATCTGGGTGGGTTGATTCAACACCGAAACCAGCACCCACGGGGCAAAGGTGATGAACAACTGTTTGCGCGAGCCATACAAAATCGCCAGCAAATAATACAGCCGGTACTCGCGGTGCAGCTTAAAATAATTGCCCGCCCGCTGGGCCTGCCGCGGCTGCATCAGAGCCATCCACAACCCTGCTATGGTTAAACCGATGGCGACCAGCACAAAGGAATGTTCAAACCTAAAATTGAAATAGCGAAACCCGATAAAGACAATAAAACTGCCAAAGATCGTGGCAAAATTGCGCAGGGCATTTAGCTGCCCCAGGCGCTGCCCTGTTTTTCCCGGTTCGGCCAGTTCCATGCCGATCCCTGAAGCCAGCGGCATAAACAAATGTTGGCCCAGGCTGTAAAGAAACAGCCAGAAAACCATGATCGTATACGAAGAGGAGCCGAAACCGATTAAGACCGCCCCGGCCGCACCCAAAAACATGCTCAACGCGCCCAGCCGCCGGCTGCAAAGAAACCAGACCGCCGCGGTCATAAACACGGCCAGAATGCCGGGCAGCTCGCGGGGGAACTCTAAAAATGTGCGCTCAAATTCTCCCAGCATAAAGCGATCGTTCAAGAAATTATTAAACGTCGAATCAAACACACTGTAAGAGACACCCATCGCCAGCGAGGCCAGTGCAAACAGTTTAAGCTCGCGCGGCATACGATTCAGATAATTCGAAGCAGACTGCATGATATTCAGCTTTCAGTAAAAGGATTTTATCACCCGTACCCGTGATGCAGGTTCAATTTTACCCGAATCTGTTTCATTGGTTAACCCGCCCTCTGGTCTGTATCACAAAAAATCCCCCTTCAAAATCTCTGAAGGGGGATTGATCGCTTCCAGTCGGTTAATGACTAGGCGGGTTTGCCAGCTTTGAGGGCATCCCAACCGGCATATTTGGCGGTTTCGCCCAGTTCGGCTTCGATGCGCAGCAGGCGATTGTATTTCGCCACGCGGTCTGAGCGGGCAGGAGCGCCGGTCTTGATCTGGCCCATGTTCAGGGCAACAGCCAGGTCGGCGATGGTGGAATCTTCGGTCTCACCCGAGCGGTGCGAGGTGACCGC
>CAZQLE010000190.1:0-402 GCA_964593905.1 uncultured Anaerolineaceae bacterium
CCGATATCAGCCTGTTGCAGCCCGGCCGCCAGGTGTTGACCGGTGCGCAGTTGAACGAGATGAGTGACGAAGCGCTGTATAAAGCGGTGGAAGTCACCGATGTTTTCGCCCGTGTGTCGCCCGAGCATAAGATGCGCATTGTGGATGCGCTGCGCGCCAACGATGAAGTGGTCGCCATGACCGGCGACGGGGTGAACGATGCCCCGGCCATTAAACGCGCCGATATCGGCGTGGCGATGGGCATCACCGGCACCGATGTAGCCAAAGAAACGGCAGACATGGTGCTCACCGATGACAACTACGCCTCCATCGTCTCGGCCATCGAGCAAGGCCGCGTCATCTACAACAATATCCGCAAGTTTGTCTTCTTCCTGCTCTCGTCAAACGTGGCCGAGATCATGA
>CAZQLE010000190.1:412-7552 GCA_964593905.1 uncultured Anaerolineaceae bacterium
CATTGCCGGTCTGCCGGTGCCGCTGACCGCCATCCAACTGCTGATGCTCAACCTGCTCACCGATGGCGCCCCGGCCCTGGCGCTGGCCATGGAAAAAGGCGACCCGGACGTAATGGAACGCAGGCCGCGCCCCAAGAAAGAGCCGATCATCAACGGTTCCATGCAGCTCGGCATCGTCGTGCAAACCATCACCCAGACCAGCGCCGTGCTGGGCGCTTTCCTGGTGGGGCTGTACTGGGAGTTGGAAGCGATGGGCGTAGCCATCACCGGCAGCCCGTTGGCGTTCATTCTGAACTTTGACTGGTCAAATATCGACGTGCGAGAAGCCAATACCATGGCCTTCATTACCCTGTCGCTGTGCGAGCTGTTCCGCGCCTACACCGTGCGTTCAGAACGCACCTCACTCTTTACCCTGGGTATTTTCTCGAACAAATACATGCAATATGCGGTTGGTCTGTCCATAGCCCTGCTGCTGATGGTTTCTGCCGTGCCGTTCTTCCAGCCGGTGTTCAACACCCATTTCATGGTCCCGCGTGAGTGGGCGGTGGTGCTTGGTGTCTCGCTCGTCCCGGCCGTCAGCGAAGAAATTACCAAATTCTTCCTGCGCCGCAGCGATCGACGCGCAGTGTAAGTGCAAATCAGAGATTCCATTCAGCACGGTGCGCCCAGGCGTACCGTGCTGTTATTTAACACTTGTTTTTCGCAGGCTGGTGAATGTTACAGGGCGCGCCTCGGAGCACCGTCTTCCCCGATCCGAGGCAAGAAGAAGGTTACCCGACCGTTGCGCGGGTGACCTGCCCCATCTGTACACAAAAGCGGTGCGCCGAGGCGCACCCTACCCATGCAGGCAACGGCACGGGTTTACAGATCAGCGTAGGGATGCTTCACTTCGTTCAGCATGACACGTAAAAAAAGCCATGTCATTCTGAGCCGGTGTGCCGCGTTCTATCGGCGCGCCGTGCACCGCAGGTGCGCAGAGCGCGAAGAATCCCTGCCTGTGCAGGCAGCGGCAAGCATTTCGTAGGTTGGGTAGAGGGGCATCAGAGCGGCTGTTTTAAAGGCGCTCGCTTGCCCCGAAACCCAACAGCAGGTACGAGCGGTACCCGTTGGGTTTCGCTGTGGTGCAGGAAAAATATACGCCACGGGATTAATCGCTCAACCCAAGCTACCAAACTTAAAACATCCCCCGCGCCAACGCATGATACGCGCTGGGTTCCAGATCCAGCGTCTTAACATCCTTCTCAACCAGGCGTTTCTTGTAATTCAACGACTGGCGCCGCAGGGTCACCCGTGCCGGGGCGGTCTGACATTCGCTGCAAGTCTGCGAAATCACCGCCAGACGGGGCAAAGCGGCCTCATCGGCCAGGTTTTCGCTCAGCCCATGATAATTTTGTTCATCGACCAGGGTTAAAAACGCTTCTTCACGCTCGCCGGGCAAAAAACCAAGGGTCTCTTCACGGTCATACCAGCGGTCGCAGGCCGCGCAAAACGGCCGGCGCGCCTGTTTCATCGCCGCCTCGGCAATGCAAAATACCACCAGCCCGAGTTCCACCGCAAACAAAACCCAGTACCAGAACCCGCGCAGCACAATGCCATTTGCCGAATACGTCCGGGTCAGGGTAACCCCGTCCTGCGCATTCAACAACAAATAACCCGGATACCCACCCTGACCGGTCTCCTGCTCCAGCACCAGCTCGATAAACAGGTCAATATCGGCCTGGTCCTGCGGGCCGTATTCCATGGTGATCGCCTCATGAATATCCCGGCGAAAGCGCAAATAATCACCCGCGTTGTAGATGCAGTAAATTAAGACCCCCATCACCACCGCCGCCAGCGCCGCCGGCCACACCTGATGCACCTTACCCCGGCGGACGGCCCAGGCCAACAGCCAGCCGCCCGCCAGACCCATTAGAATGGGAAAAAGCACCACCAGAAAAACAAAGCCCCCCACCAGCGCGGCCACAACGCCAATGGCCGCCGCACCCACCAGCACCACCGCCGTCATCAACAACAATCCAGTCCACGGAACGCGCAAAGTTTCAGAGATCATCAGGGTTTCCTTGTTGCAACAATTTTTGGGATGGCGCCGGGGCTAATCTTTACAATCTTCCAGAGCGGTCGGCAGCAGCGCACGCAACGGCGCAAAGCTGCAACGGTGCAGCGCACAGGCGCCCAGTTCATTCAGCGCCCGACGGTGAACGGCCGTGCCATATCCTTTGTGCCGGGCAAAACCATAACCCGGATACGCTGCCTCCTGCGCCGCCATCCAGCGGTCACGGGCTGTCTTGGCCAGCACCGAGGCCGCCGCAATGCTCAAACAGCGCCGGTCGCCTTTAATAATGGCCGTCTGCGGGCAGTGAATTTCGGGCAAACGCAGCGCATCCACCAGCAAATGCAGGGGGATTACCCCGGTTGCCTCCAACGCGCGTTTCATCGCCAAACGAGTGGCGGGGACAATTCCCAGCAGGTCAATTTCGGTCTGGCTGGCCATCCCCACCCCCCAGGCCGCCGCTTCAGCACGAATCAATTCTGCCTGCGCCATGCGCTGGCGCGCGGTCATCAATTTGGAATCGCGCACCTGATTCAGGCGATTTAATACCGCGGGGTCCGGCGGCAGCATTACGGCCCCGGCCGACACTGGTCCGGCCCAGGCCCCGCGCCCGGCCTCATCCAGACCCATAACCTGAAACACCCCGTTGGTCCACAACGGGATTTCAAACTCCAGGTCGGGCATGGAGCGGGATGTCATCTTCTCTGAGAAAATTTAGAAAAGCGGAGCACTTTTCAATTCATCGCGTTCCACCCGGCTGCCACCGGCGCTGACAAACACCTTGCCGTTTGCCTTCACCAATTCCACCGGCTCCCCGGTTTTAAAGGTGGCCCCCTGAAAAATGACACGCTCTCCCAGAGCGGCCTTTTTCCCGGCTTCCAGGCGGCGCACCAGTTCATCACGCGAGAGGATGATCCGGTCAGAATACACCGGACCACGGCGTTCATATCCCCGCACACATTCAATTTGACCACCGGCTGCAAACCGAACTGCTTCGATGATTACATCGAGTTTCTGATTCGCCATATTTTTTACCATCCTCTTCGGGTTTAGAAAAAAGCCGCCGGGTGGTGTGCTTCGGCGGCTTACAAGCGTGTCGGGGTGGGCGGACTTGAACCGCCGACCCCCGCGTCCCAAACGCGGTGCGCTGCCAACTGCGCTACACCCCGGCAAGTAGAGTATAATCCGAATAGTCAAAAAACGTCAAGCTGGATTTTCTTCGTGAGTCATCACAACCCAATCATCTCTGCCTTACTCGTGCTGCTGGCGTTGACCGCCTGTTCGTCCCCCACTCCCGCCCCGCCGGCGGCTGTCCAACCGTCCATCACCCCCCCGACGGTAAGATTTACCGCGCCGCAAGCGGCCGAGCCCTCCCTTACCGCCACCCCCGCGGTCAGCGCAGGCTGCGCCGAGACCATCGGCCATCTTGAAAAGGGAGAAATTGAAGCCCCGGCGCTTGGCAAACCCCTGGCCTATCAGGTTTACCTGCCGCCCTGCTACACCCCCCAGAAAGCTGATGGTTACCCGCTGCTCATCCTGCTGCACGGACAGGGTTACCCGGCCAGTCACTGGATCGATCTGGGAGCGGTCAGCGTCAGCGACCACCTGATCTCCAGCGGCAGCGCCGCCCCATTCATCATGCTCTTTCCCTTTGAAGAGTACCATTTGCAGCCGATCACCGAATCGTCCTACGGTGACACCCTGGCGCTGGAGCTGCTCCCGGCGCTGGAAGAAAAGTATTCCATTTGCAGCCAGCGGGAATGTCGCGCCATCGGCGGCATTTCACGCGGGGCGGTATGGGCAGCCCGCATTGCCCTGGCCTACCCCGAACAGTTTGGCTCGCTGGGGCTGCACAGCATCACCGATTATCCCTACTCCACCTACAAAACCGGGCTGCTGCTGCGCCAGGCAATTTCAGACGGCTACCCGCTGCGCATTCGCGCCGACATCGGCAGCGAAGACGGCTATCGCAAAAACTTTAACCGTTTTCTGCTCATTCTGGATGAAAACAACATCCCCTACGAAAGCGTAAACCGCACCGGAAAACATGAAGATGCTTACTGGGGTTCACAGGTGGAGACCTATCTGCGCTGGTATGCCGCGGGGTGGCCGGTCAGCCGCTAATCTGCACCACCTGATAGCCCTGGCGGTGAACATCGGCCCGAATCTGCTCTTCGCTGACCTGGCCCTCGTTAAATTCCACCACCATCTGACCCTTATGGTAGCTGGCTTCGGCCAGCACCACACCCTTCAGGCGGTCTTCAATGCCCTCAAGTTTCATGACGCAGTTCGGACATTCGATACCGACGATGGTTAGAATGATTTTTCGGGTCATCAGCACACCTCACAGATCAAAAACGATATTGCCAGAATACATGCCCATCGAGCACGAATAGGGCATGACGGTCCCTTTTTCCTGTGCGGGGATCTCCACCCAGGCCTCATCGGTCGAATTCAAATACCGCTCGACACGCAGCGCCGGAATGATAACCGCCAGCGAGCAGGAATAGACCCCGTCACTGACCAGGCGCAGCTTCACCGGAACCCCCGCCCTGGCGTGCACGGTTTCGGGCTCATAGCCGTGATTCATGACATTGACCGTGATGACATTCTCCTCCGCCGCGCCTGCCGGAGCGGCCGGCTCTTGCGGAGCAGGCCCAGCGGCAGATGGCTCAAGCGCCTGCATCCCCTGCACCGGCGTCACAGCGCTGGCCTGAGAAGGCGCACCGTTCAGCAGACGCGTCAGCGAATAGGGCGACCCGGCCAGGGTGAGGCCGCTGTCGATGGTGATCAACCCCAAAACCAGAACCACCACCGCCACAAAGCGCATAAAGTTCTTTTCCAATTTTGAGCCCAGCCGGGTGGCAAAATAAGCCACCGCAAAGAATACCGGGCTGGTGCCCAGGGTGAAGGCAAACATCAGCGCCGCGCCCTGCAGCGGGTTGGCCGCGCTAAGCGCGACCGCCATCATCGCCTGGGTGATCCCACAGGGAATGAGCACCGTCATCAACCCCAGAAAGATGGGGGTGGAAAGCGATGACCCGGCGGTGGAGGCCGTCTTGCGCAGTTTGCGCCGCAAGAAGGCCGGGGGTTCAAAGGCAAAATAACGGAAGATGGGGTGTACATTCAACATGCGCAGCGCCGAGCCGAGCATAAAGATGCCCACCGCGATCAAAAACACCGCCCGCGCCTGCGGGGTAAGCTGAAACATCTGCCCCACCAGCCCGAGCAAAAAACCCAGCAGGGTATAGGCCAGCAGCTTGGCCGCCAGAAAAGCCACAATCGGCAGGGCCAACTGCGGCTGACGGCGGGGCTGGGTTTGGGCCCGCCCGGTTTTTGAAAGATCTTTTTCAATTTGATCAGCCAGCGAGCTGGCCAACAGCCCGCCCTGAACGGCCAGACAACTCAATCCACCGGTGGTGAGGCCGGTCACAAATGCAAGCAGAATACTTACCAAAGGAAACTCCATATTATTTGCAGATTAATTCGTGATCGCAGCTTTGTGCAGGGCGAGCACACCCCGCGTCAGCGTGAAGAAGCTCCACTGCGATGGCTGCCATATGCAACCAGGCTGAGATTCTTCGCCTGCGCTGCACTTTGGCTCGGAATGACGCATTTTTATGCGCAGGCAACAGCCACAACCACAATCAGACTTTTGACAGTCTATCATTTTGCACACCTTTCATATATAGGCAGATATGCCTACCTGCCACGGTCAGGATGGCGCATTGAAGCGCAGCAGGCAACCGGATAATATTGGAGGGAATTGTTTTCTTGAAAGGATCTTATGTCTGATATCCGTTTCGTTACCCTCCCTATTACCGGTATGACCTGCGCCAACTGCTCGGCCGCCGTCGAACGCAACCTCAAGAAGGTCAGCGGCGTGCAAAGCGCTTCGGTCAACCTGTCGTCTGAACGGGCCACCGTCGAGTATGATCCACAGACATCCACCCTGGAGGACCTGATCGGGCGCGTGCAGCGCGCCGGCTACGGCGTGGCCGAAGGTGAAGCCGACCTGATCATCCAGCGCATGAGCGACGATAACGACGCCCGCCGGCTGGAAAAAACCCTCTCCGCGCTGGAAGGCGTGCGCGAAGCGCGGGTCAGTTATGCCACCGAACGGGCACAGGTCCGTTATATTCCCACCCTGGTCAGCCAGACCGACCTGCGCCGTGCGATTACCGCGGCCGGGTTTGGCGTGGTTGAAAGCGGCGGAGACGCCGAAGACGCCGAAGCCCTGGCCCGCCAGAAAGAGATCGACCAGCAGAAAAAGCACCTGATCGTCGGGCTGATCTTTGCCGTGCCGCTGTTTGTCATTGCCATGGCCGGCGACCTGGGCTTTCTTTCAATGGAAGTCTCGCATTCGACCTGGATCAAATGGGTGATGCTGGCGCTGGCGCTGCCGGTGCAGTTTTATGTGGGCGCCCAGTATTATGTCGGCGCCTACAAGTCGCTGCGCAACGGCTCGGCCAACATGGATGTGCTGGTGGCGCTGGGTTCTTCGGCCGCCTTCCTTTATTCCATTCCGATCACGCTGGGGCTGTTCTCGGGCCACGTTTATTACGAAACCGCCGCGGTGATCATTGTGTTGATCAAGCTGGGCAAGCTGCTCGAAGTGCGCGCCAAAGGCCGCACCAGCGAGGCCATCAAAAAGCTGATGGGGCTGCGCGCAAAATCGGCCCGCATCGTGCGCAACGGGCAGGAAATGGAAGTGCCGGTCGATGAAGTGCTGGTCGGCGATGTGGTTATCGTGCGGCCGGGCGAAAAAATCCCCGTCGACGGGGTGGTGGTAGAAGGCCGCTCTTCGGTGGACGAATCGATGCTGACCGGCGAATCGCTGCCGGTTGAAAAAGGCCCCGGCGCACCCGTCATCGGCGCCACGCTGAACAAACTGGGGCTGATCAAGTTTGAAGCCACCAAAATCGGCAAAGAAACCGCCCTGGCGCAGATCATCCGCCTGGTCGAAGAAGCCCAGGGCTCCAAAGCCCCCATTCAAAAACTGGTTGACCGCATTTCAGCCTACTTTGTCCCGGCAGTCATCGGCATTGCGCTGCTCACCTTTGCCGCCTGGTTTTTCTTTGGCCCGCCGC
>CAZQLE010000191.1:0-7443 GCA_964593905.1 uncultured Anaerolineaceae bacterium
AAAAAGCCCGCGCAATGGCTGGCTTTTTGTGATGGCGGAGAGGGCGGGATTCGAACCCGCGGCCGAGTTAACCCCGGCACTCACTTAGCAGGCGAGCCCATTCAGCCACTCTGGCACCTCCCCAATTTTCACTTGTTTGCTATTCAACCTGAAAGGCGGAGGGAGAGGGATTCGAACCCACGGTGAGTTGCCCCACACCTGTTTTCAAGACAGGCGCCTTAAACCACTCGGCCATCCCTCCACGGGATCACAGGCCAGAATAACGGGTGGATTGTATCATAATCCGCCCCACCCGACAAGCATTTTGTCGCCGCTCAGCCAGGGCCATTCGCGCCGATCACCAGCGGGGCCTGCGTGGTCAGCGCCGGGCGGCGGGTGATCAGCCACAGCGCCCATTCGGCCAGGTCGTTAGCCTGCAAGGCGGCCGGGTTGCCGTCTGAAAGCGCCAGCCCGCTCACCAGCGTATCCACGCGAATGCCGTGCGCCTCATTCTCCACCCGCACAGCGGCGGCCAGGGCGTTAAGGGCGTGCATCGACACGCCATATGCCCCGTCACGCTCATAGGCGCCCAGCGCCGAATCGGAACTGAACACCACAATATGCCCGCTGCGCCGTTCACGCATCCCCGGCAGCAGGGCCCGCAGGGTTAAAAACGGTGCGCGCAGATTGGCCGCCATCACCCGCTCCCAGGTATCCACCCGATGCTCGTGGATCAATCCTCCGCCCCACACCGCCGAAATCAACACCAGCACATCCACCGCCCCGGCCGCCCCGGCCAGGCGGGCGGCATCTGCTTCACGGCTCAGGTCCAGGGTCAGCGTGGTCAGCGGTGTGCCCAGTGGTCGCAGCCGCGCGGCGGCGCGCTCCACCAGGTCGGGCGCCAGCCCACACAATACCAATCCGGCCCCGGCCTGTGCCAGCGCCAGCGCAACGGCATCGGCCGTCTCGGTGCCAATGCCGGTCACCACGGCCGTCTTTCCGGCCAGCGGCGCGCTCATTTGCCCTCCACGACAGCATCATACACACAACGCCCGCCCACAAAGGTCTTTAACACCGCAATATCGCCGATCTCTTCGGGCGCCACCGCGCCGGGGTCGCTCTCCAACAGCACAAAATCGGCCAGCTTACCGGGTTCCAGGCTGCCTTTTTCATGCTCTTCAAACGCCAGCGCCGCGCTGCCGCGCGTGGCCAGTGTCAGCGCTGCGGCGGGGCTGATGCGCTCTTGCAGGTTGGAATGGTTGACCGCGCTGTGCAGCCACAACATGGCGCGCAGCGGGGTGACCGGGCTGTCGGAGCCCAGCCCAATGGGCAGCCCGGCCCGCATCAGGCTGGCCAGGGGGTCTACCTGCCCGGCGCGCTCGGCGCCCACCACACCCGGATACTCGCCGTGGTGCGGCCAGTAATGGTTAAACGAAGGCTGCATCGCCAGCGAAAGCCCCAGCCGTCTGGCGCGTTCGGCCTGCCCGGGGGCGGGCAGTTCAAAATGCTCAATCCGGTGGCGGTGATCGCTGCGCGGCAGCCGCGCCAGCGCTTTTTCATAGGCGTTCAACAGTTGCTCAATCGCGCCGCTGCCCACACAGTGCAACCCCACCTGCAAACCCGCCGCATGCGCCTGCCAGACATATTCATCCAGTTCGGCCTGGGTGTAATAGAGCTTGCCGTTTGTCTCGGGCTGATCAGCATACGGTTCGAGCAGTGCGGCGGTATGCGGCGTGAAGTCGCCATCCACCATCACCAGCCCGCAGCCGCCGATCTGGCGCAGCCCCAGGCGCAGCACAGCCGCCACATCGCGGGTCTGGGTGTAGGGGGTCACCCGCACCGGCAGGCGGTCGCGAAAGGTCAACAGCTTCTCCACCACCTCCAGGTCTTCCAACACATGCAGGCTGGTGATCCCGCCGCGCACGGCGTCGGCCGCAGCGGCCTGAAAGGCCGCCTCCAGGCCCACTTCTGCGCCAAAACGCGCCCAGAAGCGCGTGAAGGCGTGGGTGTTGGCCTCGTCGCTCAACATCCCCAGAAAGCTCCCATCCGGCGCGCGTTTTACGCCGGGGGTGGCCGGGGGCAGGGCCAGGTCGTCCAACGCGGCCTGGTTAACAAAGCTCTGGTGTCCCGAGCGGTCCATCACATACACCGCGCGGCTGCCGCAGGCTTCATCCAGTTCGCGCGGGGTGGGCCAGCGGTTTTCGGGGTTCAGCTCCGGCTGAAAATTCAACCCAATCACCAGTCCATCTGCCGGGCGCTGCGCTGCGCTGTCACGCAGGGCGCGCAGCACAGTCTCCACCGCGGCCAGCCCGCTCAAATCCACCGCCAGCCTGCCCATCCCGCTGATCGCCATATGCACGTGGCTGTCGATAAAACCGGGGGTCATCACCGCGCCCGCCGCATCCAACCGTTCGGCGCCGGGCTCAACCCGGTCTGCCACTTCTTTTACACTGCCCAGCGCAACAATTCGTCCATCGCGCACCCACAGCGCTTCGGCCAGCGGGTGACGGTCATTCTGGGTTAGAATGCGCGCATTATAGATGTAGAGAGCGGTCATGGCTCCTCGCTAATCGTTCGCCTGGTTCTGAATCCGCGGGTCAAGCAGATCGGTCAACCCATCGCCGAGCAGGTTAATGCCCAGAATGACCAGCAAAATGCCCAGCCCCGGGAAGATGCTGACCCACCAGCCGTTGGACAAAAAGCCGCGTCCGGCCGAAAGCATCGCGCCCCATTCTGGCGTGGGGGGCTGCACCCCCAGCCCAAGATAGCTGAACGCTGCGCCTTCCAGAATGGCCCCGCCGATACCCAGGGTGGCCAACACAATCAACGGGCGCAGGATGTTGGGCAAAATATGGCGAAAGAGCAGGCGTGAATCGCGGCAGCCAATCGAACGCGCTGCCTCAATATATTCCATCTGCTGCACCTGCATCACCGCGCCGCGCGCCATGCGCATAAACGAAGGCACCGAGCCAATGCCCACCGCCACCATCACGTTCACCAGCCCCGGCCCCAGAATGGCAATCACCGAGAGCGCCAGCAGCAGCCCGGGGAAAGCCATCAACACTTCGATCAGCCAGGAGAGCAGGCTGTCGACCCAGCCGCGATAATACCCGGCCAACACCCCCAGCAGCACCCCCACCGTGCTGCTGAGCGTCATCGACACCAGCCCCACCAACAGCGAAACCCGGCCACCATACAGAAAGCGCGTCCACACATCGCGGCCAAAATTATCAGTGCCCATCCAGTGCGCCGCCGAAGGCGGCTGAAACGCTGCGCCGGGGTCCACCGCCAGCGGGTCTTGCAGACTGACCAGCGGAGCAACCAGCGAAAGCACGGTCAACAGCAACACCAGCGCCAGCCCAACCAGCGCGGTGCGCGCCTGCCACAACCACGTCTTTAATGAGAGGCCGCCCGGGCGGGCGGCCGGTGATCTTACCTGAAGAGAAGCCGTTGTGGTGCTCATTGCAGGCGTATCCGCGGGTCGATCAGGGCATACAGCAGATCGGTGAGGGTGTTCATGCCCACATACAGCGCGGCAATAAACAACACCACCCCCTGCACCATGGGGAAATCGCGGTTCTGCACCGCCGACAGCGCCAGACGGCCAATGCCCTGACGGGCGAAGATCGATTCAACCACCACCGAGCCGGCCAGCAAATAGACAAGTTGCAGCGAGACAATGGTCACAATGGGGATGAGCGCATTGCGCAGCACATGGCGCACCATCACCCAGCGTTCACTGGCGCCCTTGGCGCGCGCAGTCCACAGATACAGCTTGTTCAGTTCATCCAAAAAGCTGGAGCGCACCAGCCGAATGAGAAAAGCACCCTCAAACAGTCCCAGGGTCAGGGCCGGCAGCACCAGCCCGCGCCAGTCGCTGCTCGAGGCCACCGCCGGCAGCAGGTTCAGCCGGGTGGAGAAGATCAAAATCAGCAGCAACCCCAGAAAAAAGGTGGGCGTCGAAACCCCGCCGATGGCGGTCAGGGTAATCAGCCGGTCGAGCAGGCGGTTATGGCGCAGCGCCGCCAGAATGCCCAGCGGCAGGCCGATCAACAGCGCCAGCGTCATGGCCGCGCCGGTGAGTTGCAGCGTGCCGGGAAACTGCTCAAGAATGGCCGCCATCACCGGGCGGTTGCTGCGAATCGAGCGCCCCAGGTCACCCTGGAGCGCTCGCGAGACGTAGTTCCAATATTGCACCGGCAGCGGGTCATTCAGGCCCAACTGCTGGCGCATCTCTTCCATGCGTTCCGCCGAGACGGCCTGACGGCCGAGCATGGCGTGCACCGGGTCGCCGGGGACCAGGTGCAGCATCAAAAAGGTCAGCACCGAGACCCCGAGTAATACCAGGAGAGAAGTGAGCAGCCTGCGGCCGAGATAATTCCACATCTTACGGCTTGAGCGAGACCTCGTACAGGTATGGGTAACCTTCAGGGTCAAACCGCCAACCCTGCACATTCGCGCGCAGCACCATCACGCGGTCATAAGTATGCAGCGGAATCACCAGCGCGTTATCCATAATGATTTGCTGCGCCTGCTGATAGAGCGCGTTGCGGGCCTCAATATCCAGCGTTTTGGGGGCATCGTTCAGCGCCTGGTCAAGATCGGCGTTCGCAAAGCGGGTATAGGCCGCGCCCTGCTCGATATTGGCTGAATTGTAGGTGATATTCAACACCGACGGGTCACGGCTGATCCAGCCCATGTTAAGGATGTTGTGCCGGTTGGCCATTGCAAACTCAGACACGCCGGCGTCATCCAGCTTGGTGATATTAACCTCAAAACCAGCCTTCTGCAAATACGCCGCCAGCAGTTCCATATAGGCTTCTTCATACGCGGGCAGGGCCGGATATTCGATGTGCAGTTTTTGGCCGTCTTTCTCGCGAATGCCGTCGCCATCGCTGTCTTTCCAGCCGGCCTCATCCAGCAGGCTCTGCGATTTTTCAAAGTCGTAGCGATACAGCTCACCGGCCTTTTGGTTATACCCCACCGTGGTCGGCGAGATTACACTGTGCACGGCCGTCTGCATATCAAAGAAAGCGGTCTTCACCAGTTCTTCCTGATTAACAGCATAAATCATGGCCTGCCGCACCAGCGGATCGTCGCTGGGGGCCAGAGCGGTGTTAATCATCATGTGCGAAGGCATGCCCGGCGCAGTAAAGCGCACCAATTGATACGCCGGGTCGGCAGCCAGCGTCGAGGCTTCCTGATACGCCGGGTCTTCCACCACCTGAGCCTCGCCCGATTGCAGCGCGGTCAGACGGGTGGCCGCTTCAGGCAAAAAGCGGAAGGTGATTTCATCCAGATAGGCCGGTCCCTGATGGGCGGCAAATTCGGGCGCCCAGGCATAATCTGGGTTGCGCACCAGGGTAATATGATCCTGCGGGGCCCATTCCTTCAACATAAAGGGGCCGCTGCCAACCGGGTTCTGACCAAAATCAGCGCCCGATTTCTCCACTGCTGTCGGCGAGGGAATGACCAGCCAGATGCGGCTGAGGTCTTCTAGGAAGGTGGCGCGGGCAGACTTGAACTTGACCATCACGGTGGCGTCATCCACCACGGTGGTGCCGTCGTAATCGGTCAACAGTGTGGGGGCCACCGCCGCGGGGTTGGTGCCGGCCGCGGCGCGGTCCAGGGCCACCTTTACGGCGGCGGCATTAAAGGGCGTGCCATCATGGAACTTGACATCTGTGCGCAGCTTGAGGGTAAACTCGGTGCCTTCGGCGTTGGCGCTCCATTCGGTCGCCAGGCCGGGGCGCAGCTTAAGCTCGGGGTCGATCCAGATCAACGGATCGTAGATGTTCATCAGCAGGTATTGTTCGGCAATAAACAGGCCGGCAGCCGGGTCCAACGAGACCGGCTCGGTAGCCATACCAATCACCAGCTTGCCGCCCTGGGCAGGCGCCGCAGAATCTCCGGCCGGGGCAGGTTCCGGCGCGTCGGCGGTTCCGGCAGCCGGGCTGCATGCAGCCAACGCCAGACTTAAGATCACAAACAGGATGAACAGAGGGTGTAACCGGTGGTTGCGAGACATTCTTCTTACTTCTTTCTCCAAAAAATGGGTTGATCAGGGGAGGATGCAGCCATAAGCAAAAATAAAGCGAACTGCCTGGCCGATGCGCTTAAGAAAATAGCGGGGCTGTGCAGTTCGCCGGTGCGAGTTTGGCTGTCTCGTGAGAGGGGTTACCAATGCTCACTGCGATCGGTGAACCAACAACCCCGCCTCATACACAAGCAGGCGTTCAAACGTGGGTTTCTCCTGGCATAAAAATACATGCCAAAATTATAGGGTAATTTCAGCATGTGTCAAGTTTGCAGAGAAAATCGGTCTGCACAACTACGGCCGGGTCAGTTTGATCTCTTCAAAACCATAATAAGAGGCCATGCAGCGGTCAGCCCAGTGCCAGCTCCGGCCGCGCAAATCGGCCATGCCATAACGCCACTGGAATGAGATCGGGGTGCTGGCAATTTTTACCCCTTGTTCCCGCTGCTCAAGCAGATCGGCGTGGCGCACATCCCACTGGGCGGCAAAGGTGCGAAACTCAGGTTCAATCTGGCGATACGCCTGCCAGGGCAGCGGCAGCAGCAGCCCGGCCAGAACCAAACAGATCAACGCCGGCGCAGTCCGACGAAACAGATCCGATTTCAGATGGCTGCCGGCCGCCAGGCCAAAGACGGCCAGCGCCGCCAACAACAGCAGCGCCGGGGTGATCAACGGCCGGGTCTCGCGGGTTGAGGTGACCGCCAGGGGCACAAAACCGGCCCAGAAGGTTGCCGCGCAAAACAAAAAAGCCAGCAGCGCACTGCGGCGGGTAAAGATGGGGCGAAACACCAGGCTGCCCAGCGCAAAAAACACCAGCAGGGTTGCCAGCAGCAAAGCGGTGCGGGTGGTCAGCATTTCATTCAAGAAGATGGCGGGCCGCAGCCACAGCTCCATCCACACCTGGGCCAGCTCGGGTTTTACCCGCAGCAGATCAGCGCGGGCAAAATTCCCCGGTGCGGCCACCAGCAGCACCCCGCCCAGCAGCCAGCCCCCGGCCAGAGAGAAGAACGTGCGGCGCAGGTTCACATCGCCCCACAGTTTCTTCCCGGCAAAGAGCAGCGCCAGCGCCGCGCCGCTGAGCAGCGCCGCGGTCAGCGGCTCATTGAACCCGGCAGAGAACACGGCCAGCAGCGCCAAAACTGCCTGGCGCGCCCAACCTCTCCGCCGCAAATTCCCCAGCGCAAACCACAGCGTAAAGATCAGCAGAATCAGCGCCGAAAAATAAATCAGGCTGCCATCCAGCCAGAGGAAAGATTGAAATAAATTGGGCATTAGCGCCAGAAAGATCAGGCTCAAAATGCCCGCCGCAGCCCACGCCGTAAAACGTGAAAGCGGCCGCCCCAGCACGGCAAACAGGCGGTGAAAGAACGCGCCCAGCACCAGCACAAAAAGAAATAATTGCAAAAAAGGATTGACCTGCGCCAATT
>CAZQLE010000192.1:0-7387 GCA_964593905.1 uncultured Anaerolineaceae bacterium
TTGAACCCTCGGGTTCGGCCAAAAAATGCATCGGAATCCCCGCCCCGGCTGCAATCATCTTCTTCAACGCCAGACCGTCGGTGTTGGCGTCGGCCGCCTCCAACTGCGGGTTAATCACCTCCCAGCTTTCGCTCTCATCGCACACCAGAATCGATCCCGGCGCGGGCGGAGCAGCATTCAAGATGCGCTGACGCGCCAGCCGGTCTGTTTCTGAGCTAAAGCGCGACTTGACCACAAACAGAAAGGTATTGCGATAGCGGTTCAGCCGGGCGCGGTCTTCCAGCCAGTTGGCATAACGCGCCAGCCACTTCAACACTGGCGCCAGATCAGGCTCGCCCCACTGCGCCCCGCTTGGCCGGTTGACCGCGTAATGCAGCATCACCGCCGGCAGCGCCTTTTCGGTCGGCCCCTTTGCAGGGGCGTCTGCCTGGAAATTCATGGAATGGGATTCACTCCAGGCGGTCGGCCCCTTGGCAGGGGCGTCTGCCTGGAAATTCATGGAATGGGATTCACTCCAGGCGGTCGGCCCCTTGGCAGGGGCGTCTGTCTGGAAGGCTAAGGAATGGGATTCACTCCAGGCAGACGGCCACGGCGGAGGATTGGGGTTTTCAAGGCTGGGCCGCGGCCAGAAACGCAGCGGCTGCTCGATATCATTGGGGGCGGCGTCAATCCGCTCAATCTGCGCCGCCGGCACCGCGCGCACATACGACCGCCCGCCGGCGTCGGTGGTCAGCAGCACAAACAGGTTGCCGGTGCGGGTCAGCTCATCACACCATTCCATGCAGCGCACCACCATATGGTTCAGCGGGTCATGCCAGAACTGGTTGATAAACCGCGCCGTGGCCGGGTGCGCGCAGCTCAACGAAATTCCCCCGCCCACCACATACTGGGTGGTCAGCGCCACAATCCGCCGCGCCAGCGGGTTCACCCGCCACGCCTCCAACGACTGCGCCAGCAGCTCTTCGCGCGTAAACGGCTCGCGGTCACGCTCCGACCCGCCCGACAGCCAGCGCGTCCCCGCCCCAAATGTTGCGTCGCTCTCCTGCAGCGCACTCGCCAACCGTTTTCGCTGCAACAGATCAAGAAAGGTTCTAAGCATAATCACCTCATAGTCAGTGCCTGGTGAACAGTGATTGGTGAGTGAATTAGCGCTAAATCGATTCCCGGCTCACGGCACACTGTTCTCGATTAACGATCCGCATATCGCGTTTCACGCTTCGCAATCTCAAAACCCCTGATCCAGCTCAGGGAGCGGGTCAACCGAAGGGATGATCATCGTCTCGGCCGCAGCCGACCAGGGCAGCCCCTCCAACACCCCTACCAGGGCCGCCGAAAGCACCAGGTCGTCGTGCACCAGTTCGCCGCTCTCGGGGTCGCGCATTGCTTCGGGCACCGACCAGCGCAGTTGCCGCGCCGGGCCGGGCACAATCTGATACTGCACCTGCGACAACTGCCGAAAAAACAACCTATCCGGCGGGGCATAATCCTTCCAGCGCCCCGCATCCACAATCGCCAAAAAATCCCAGCCCAGCTTCGACTTGCTGGCCGCATTAAAGAGGAAAGGCATCACCCGCCCCGGCAGTGCCCGTTCCAAAAAGGCCGCCAGCCCGGCCCCAATGCCGGTGGCATCCATCACCACCCGCCGCGGCGACCAGAGCGCGGCCAGGTTCTGAATATGGGCATACAAAACCGGCTGGGGCACATTGGTCCACACCCGCCGAAACAACACCCGGTAGGTGGGGGCGCGCAGCGCCGGGTCGCTTATCGTCGTCAAGTCCACCTCCACCCCGGTCAGCGCGGTCGAATCATGGCTGCCCGGCGCCCCTCCGCCGGCTTCGCTGGCTCCGCCCACATCGATCAAAAAAGCCATCATCCGCCCCGCCTGCGGCGCATCGGCGGCCGGGTGTGTGCCCTGCATCAACGCCTGACGCGCCAGTGGAAACAACCCGCCCTCGGCGTCAATTTCTTCCGAATAAAACTGGGTGCGCACATTGGGGTGCGACCGCCCAAACAACGCCACCTGTCTGGCAACATACTTGCCATAAGCAGGCACCTCGGCCGCCACTTCATCCGCCGTAATACGAAACACCCGCCGCCGTCCGTCCTGCGCTTCATCCCGGGCTGCCGCACGCAGCTCGCGCGCCAGCAGCGTGGTCGGCGTCCAGGCGGTGCCCCAGAACACGCGAGTGGCATTCGTCGAAGCCGCCATCGGGGCGACATCCTTGTCAAACTTTGCCGGCAGCACATCCTGGGCTTCATCCACTTCCAACAGGGTCGAAGCCGTGGCACCCACAATATTGGCCTCCGGCGCACCCGAGAAAAAGAAGATCCGCGCCTGCCCCACACGAAAAATATAGCCCGACTCTTTAACAAAAATCTTGCGCGTCAGGCAGTTCTTCTCCAACACCCGTTGCAGCCGGCGCATCGCATTCAGCGACTGCGGTTTCCAGGTCGGCGAAATCTTGACGATCTCGGCCGGGGTGTCTTTCAACAACGCCAGCAGATAAACCTCCATCTGGGCCTGCAACTCATTCTTCCCCGACTGGCGCGGAAACATCACCACAAAAGAAAGCCCCTTATCCTGCATGACCGAATCGACAATATGCCAGGCCACCTCAACCTGATAACTGCGCAGCGGCAGCAGCGCGTAATTGCAGCTAAAACACTGCACTTCATCTGCGCTTTCGGTGACCAGAATTTTTCGGGGCCGGTTATCTCTGGCCCGCTTTTCCTCCGCGGCGGCAAGAAAAGAGGGCTGTTCGGCGTCCGCCGCCCGGTTTTGAGAGGCGGGCCGGAGTGGGGGTGCGGCAGATTGAAGCGCTCCACGGCGTCTGTCGTTCATTCGGAAACCTCCCGCGACAGATCGGTTGTCTCTGCGATGGGTGCTTCAACTTTGGCATTTTTAGCTCTGCCGCATACCCCCGGCAAACGGCTGCATTCACCCCGCCGTTTTGCTGCCACAATTTCATCCAACACTTTGCGAATTTCATCCTCACCCGATTGCGCCTCAGCGGCTGTCGCGGTCTGCATCTGGGTCAGTTGAACCAGACGCACCAGGCTGCGGCTGATCGTCTCCAGCAGTTTGCGCAAATCATCCACATCCTCCACGCCCTGCGTCTCGGCAAACATCCGTTCAATCAGCAGCCGCAAATTTTGAATATCCGATCCAAAATCCCTGTCACCGGCTTTAGGCTTGCGGGTGGGTGCTGTTTTCATCGCAAAGGCCGCCTTTCAATAAAGAACTTATGTTCTATTTATTGAAATCAGTATCCTTCTTTTTCAATCCCCCGTCTACTGCATAAAGCTGCAAACGGGGTGCATTAAGATGCAGTGGAACCCCCAAATGTTTCATTTCGGTTACAAAATTGTTGCGGCGGGAATACAGATTCCCGCCGCCATGCCAAAATACTTGAATTTTTGAGATTCCTCTGTAAGATTACAGTCAGTTCTGGAAGGTCATTTGTCCATTCATTAAGGGAAACTATGCCAGCCATTCTTCACCGCCTCCGCTCCTTCCGGCTTACCGGGAACCGCAAAACACGCGGTCAATCATTCATTGAATTGGCCATCATTTTGCCCGTCTTGCTGATCCTCCTGCTCGGCATGGTTGAGGTCGTCGCTTTCATCTCTGCCTATCTCGATATTCTGGATCTCACCCGCGAGGCTGCCCGTTTTGCTTCGGTGCGCGATCCCTTCACCCGCGTCTCTTCTTCTGCATGGACCTGCGGGCCGGGCACCAACCTGCCCTTCGACTATTACTACAACACAGCCTGCATCTTCACCCCGCCCTGGGGCAGCACCTGCCCCGGCGGCAACGACAAATTCTGCAACGGCCTCAACACCTATGCCGAATTTGACCCGACCACCGACGATGTCGTCATCACCGTCTTCACCACCACCAAATGGCAAAACAGCACCAACACCACCAAGGCCGGCCGCACCTGCGTCAACGCCAACGGTTACTGCGTTTCAGATACCCACCCCACCACTTCACCCGGCACCTGGCAGCAGCATTTCTGGGCATTTTCGGATAATGATCCCGATACAGCTCATAATGCCAACTGGTCCAAAAATTGTGATGACCCCGCCACGGTCATTCGCTCTGCGCCCTACTACACCCAAGACCGCGTCAACACCGAGCTGCGCACCAGCGCCAGCACAGCCAACAAAGGTTTTGTAGCCATCGAACTCTATTACTGTTACGATCAGATTATGGCGCTGCCCATCGTCACCCAATTCATTCCCGACCCGTTGAGGATCCATGCTTACACGCTTATGCCCGTCCCTGCTGCGCAGCCTACGCCAACCCCGGTCGGCTGGTAAACCAGACCCCTCCCGCTCGCGCGGACAGGTTCTGGTCATCTTTGCCGTCGCTCTGGTGGCATTGATCTTTTTCGTTGGCCTGGCCGTTGATGCCGGGGTGATGTATTTATCGTATGGCCAGTTAAAACGCGCGGTGGATGCAGCAGTGGTCGCCGCCGCCAATGACTTTAAACGCGGTTCAAATGTGAACGGCATGGCCGAATCGGCCAAAGAAGTGTTAAAGCTGCACAATGTCGGCATCGACAGTGTGGATTTCAGCCTGTATATCTGTGATTCCAACAACGACGGCCAGCGCGACGATTCGCTTTCGACGGCTGCGCCGGATTTTTATAACAAATGCCCCAACACCGCCAACGGCGAACAGCAGCGCAAGCTGGTCTACATCCGCGCCACGCAGCACACGCCCATGTATTTCCTCACCCTGCTGGGCTTCCACACCCTCGACCTGCGCACCGATGCCATCGCCGAGGCCGCCCCGGTGGATCTGGTGGTGGTCATGGACCTTTCCGAATCGATGGCTTCTGACACCATTACCCAGATCTGCCAGCCCTTTGTGGCCGCCGGGCAGCGCTGCCCCATCATCGACAATTACGACCCCAACCACCAGAATATCACCCAGTATGACAGCACCAAACCGGGCGGGGTCGGCACAGGCACCACCGATGGCTGCAATGTCAGCAAATCCTGCCATCCGCTCGAAGAGGCCAAAGACGCCGCCAAGGCCCTGGTCAACACCCTCTACGATGGCTACGATCAGGTGGGCATCGTCACCTATGCCAGTCAGGCCTACCCCGTGCCCATCAAACGCGTCTCTTCCAGCACCAACACCTACGAAATGAGCAACAACCTGAACGAGGTGGTCGCCTCCATCAACAAAATCAAGCTGAATGACGATCCCCCGCTCTGGCGCTTAATGCCCAACTGGTTCAACCCCGGCCGTTTCAACCCGGTCTTCCCCGATGACCGCGACGGCGACGGTGCAGATGTCGACAACGCGGCCGTGCTGGGTTACACCTGTCCGGCCATGAACACCCAGATCAGCGGCGTCAAAATTCTGGAAGATCGTTGGTGGTCCACCCAGGAAGGTGCGCCCGACCCGTTTGGCTGGGGCGGCGTGCCCTGCGATGACGACAGCATTCTGGATGCCTTTGACTGGAATCAGGACGGCATCTACACCCTGACAGGCAATACCGATCCGCTTTTGCAGGGCAAATCAGAAGACCAGTTTGCCAAACAGTGGATGATCGAC
The DNA here is from genome assembly GCA_964593905.1 of uncultured Anaerolineaceae bacterium. Classification (GTDB taxonomy): domain Bacteria; phylum Chloroflexota; class Anaerolineae; order Anaerolineales; family Anaerolineaceae; genus CAZQLE01. The sequence goes on from CAZQLE010000192.1 coordinate 5,573, forward strand.
AACGACCCCAACGGCGATGCGGCCACCCCGCCCAACGCCACCATGGCCACCCTCTCCACCTGCACCGGCTGCGGCATCCGCAACGCCTCCAACGTCTTACGCCGCAATGCCCGTCCCGGCGCGGTGTGGGTGGTTGTTCTGCTCACCGATGGTTTCGCCAACATGAGCGATACCAACGCCACCAATTCCGATATCCCCACCGCTTACAAAAACGGTTTCTGCAACGGCGCCCTCAATGACGGCACCAACAAGAGCGGCGCTCAGTTCGGTTACTGGAGCGTGTTCTGCATCGACAGCAGCTTCAGCCCGCGCTACTGCATCGATAAAGATCACCCCTCAGATGCCACCCTCAAAAACGGCGCCACCTGCGCGCCGGTGCTGGGCACCAGCACCCTCTGGTCGGGCAGTCTGCCCTTCCGTTACTACAGCCCCATGGATTACGCCCGCGACATGGCCGATGAGGCCGCGCTCACCCGTTCGGCCAACCCCAAAGAACCGCGCGGCAACGACATTGCCATTTACACCATCGGGCTGGGCCTGGCCGGCCAGCAGTTCCGCGGCCAGTATGTCGGCGCAGACCTGCTGCGCTATGTCGCCGCGGTCGGCGATGACGGCGACCGCACCACCGATCCCTGCATCGGTTTACAGGCCAATGTCTCTTGCGGCCAATACTATTACGCACCCACTGGCGATAAACTCCTGCCGATCTTTGAAGATATCGCCTCTCGCATCTATACCCGGATCAATCAGTAGCGGAGTGCCAGCATGAAACCCGAACATCGCTCCCCCTTTTCTTTCTTCAAACGGCAGAACCACAGCCGCCGCCAGCGTGCCCAGAGTATGTTGGAATTCGCCCTGGCGCTGCCCTTCTTACTGCTGCTCGTATTTGGCATCATCGAATTTGGCCGTCTGCTGCAAGCCTGGCTGGCGCTGGAAAACGGCGCCCGTCTGGCGGTGCGCTATGCCGTCACCGGTAGTTATGACAGCCAGTTTTGCCCCGCCGCTGCGGCCGCGCTAAATAACCGCACCCAGTACCCCGGCGAATATGAAGATTCCAACAAAAACCCGGTTACCATCACCAAAACCTACAGCCAGTTGGACCTGCTCGACGGCAAAGCCGATTGTGTGGTGCCGGTAAAAGATGGGGCCAACGTCATCACCAATGTGGATGAAATCAACGGTGAGCTGCAAGATTGGGCGCGCATGCCCTCCATTCGCACCGTTGCGCTCAGCGGTGCCACCGGCATCGCCCGTGATCTGGCCGAGCCCATCTCGGGCAACTACACCTCCTACCTCACCCGCGCTTACCAGACCGCCAATTTCGATAAAACCTATCGCGGCAACCCTGGCGCAAAAGGGTACTTTAACATCTCTATGTGCTCTTCGCGGTTGATGGCCGTGGGTGGCAAAACCCACGCCTACCAGTTCAACCCCAACCCCGAGTACTATGACACCATTCCCAGCGGAGAAAGCCCCGATCAGTACGCCTTTCCCACCTACTGCCAGGAAGTGGAAGCGCCCAGCACCATCCAGCGCTATGTGGATGACGCCGGCGGCCCTGGCGACCGGGTGCGGATCATCCTCACCTACCGCCACACCCTGATCACCCCCTTTGTCAGCAACTGGTGGCCCACCCTGCGCCTCACCACCGAACGCGAAGGCGTGGTTGAAAAATTCCGCGTCTCGCGCGTCACCGGTCTTACCGGCCCCATCACCAGCGCCGCCACCTACACCTTCACCCCGCCGCCCACCTCAACCGCCACCGCCACGGCCACCCCCATCTTCTGCTCCGGCACCGGCGGCGTGCTCTATGAA
>CAZQLE010000193.1:0-7359 GCA_964593905.1 uncultured Anaerolineaceae bacterium
CACAATTGCTGCACTGCACCAGGTTGGTCGCTACCAGAGCGTCGTGGGCGCGGCGGCGATCTCGCCGACCCTTAGAAAGTTTCCGTTTTGGAAGAGGAACCATGCCACTACTCCTGTATCAAATGCGAACTAACGATTGCTTCGTGTAACAAGCCGTCAAATTATACCGAACACCTGGCAGAAGTGTCAAGACCGGCTTCATGGTCCTGTCAGACAAATACCATTGCGGTCGAGAATCTGCTCCGAACAGAGAGAATTTTACCACACTCTGCCCCCCCTGCCGACCCCAACGACCGGCAAAATATCATCCCATCCACCCCACAATCAGCCGCATTCAGCCTATAATAATAACGCGATGATCGAAAAAACCGCCCTGCGCTTGCTAAACTGGTTCTTCCAACAGCTTTACCACCGGCTGGCCTGGTCGTATGACCTGGTGGCCGATCTGGTTTCGGGCGGTTTATGGCGGCCCTGGGTGCTCAGCATTGCCGAATGGGTTAAAGAACCACCGGTGCTTGAGCTTGGTTTTGGTCCGGGACATTTGCAGGCCGAACTGCTGCAAAAAGGGATCTTCGCCACCGGTCTGGATGAAAGCGCCCAGATGTGTCGTCAGACGCAAAAGCGGTTGGCGCGGTTGGCCTCGCCGGCCCCTGCGCGGCTGGTGCGCGGGCGGGCGCAACAGTTGCCCTTCGGGTCCGAAAGTTTCCCGGTCATTCTGTCCACCTTTCCAAGCGAATACGCCTTTGACCCGCTAACCCTGAGCGAAGTACACCGTGTCCTTACCCCGCAGGGAAAATGGATCATTCTCCTTTCGGCCCGCTTGCCCGAGAAGCCATTCCAGTATGCGTTGATTAACCAAATCCTATCCTGGGTCGGTTATTACCACCCCAATGGCGAAAACCGACTGGTGGCGTTGTGGACCCCGCAGTTGGAAGCCCAGGGATTTCGAGTAAAATCAGAAAAAATCCAAAATTCACTGGGTTACAGGCTTGTCGTCGAGGCACAAAAACCGTAACATAGGTACAGTGTCAATTCAGGCTCGTTTTTGGAGTACAATCAAACCATGGAAATTCAGATTGCAGTTGCCAAGGCGAACCAATACGGATCTCCCGAAAGCGGCGATACACTAGAGGTTGTCGAACGACCCGCCGGGGGGATCTCTATCGTTTTATGTGATGGGCTTACCTCGGGTAAAGAGGCCAAAGTCGTTTCCACTGCTGTCGTTAGAAAAGTAATTAGTTTACTGGCAGAGGGCGTGCGGGATGGTGCGGCTGCACGCGCAGCTTCTGATTATCTTTTTACCGAGCGCGGCGGGCAGACAACGGCTTTCTTAAATATCATCTCTGCCGATTTACAAACCCACACCATCGTAATCAGTCGCAACAACCCGACGCCATTGTTTGTTGCCCAGCGTGAGCGCATCGAATGTTTAAGCGGCGAATCGACCGCAGTTGGCGGTTCACGAAACATTAAACCGGCCATCACCGAAGTTCCGCTTGAAGCCGGCACAACCATAGTAATGTATACCGATGGGCTGCATCTGGCCGGGCGAAAATCTGGCGAGATACTGGATGTTTGCACGTTGATCGAATCAATGATCGAAGATCAGGAAGCCAACGCACAGAGCATCGCGGATATGATCCTGGCGCAGGGGGTTCGGCTGGATCAGGGACGGCCCAATGATGATATGAGTGTGGTTGTATTGTGCGTTCTTGCCAAAGACGCCGATTTAATCCGCCGCATGACCATGCGTCTGCCGGTTCCATCTGAAAACTTGCTGGGTTAATGAATGCGCACCGCATCAAATCTCTAAAACGAGAGCTTAAAGCAAATTTTAGAGATACCTTTCTCTTGCTAAACCGTTTTCGCGTTCCACTCTTCCTGTTTGCAGCCATGCTGCTTGGGAGTGGGACGCTTTATTTTTTTCTGGCACAAACGGCCGGCATTCCTCTTTCGGGTCCGGCAGAAGCGGTGTACCTGGTATTGACCATGGCCTTTTTGCAGGCCAGCGGTGATTTTCCACATATATGGTATCTGCAAATTTTCTTTTTTATCATGCCAGTTCTGGGAATTGGCATTCTGGCCCAGGGTCTGGCCGATTTTGGGGTCTTGCTTTTTAATCGTCGTGCAAGGGGAAAGGAATGGGAGATGGCCGTAGCGTCAACCTTCAGCAATCATGTCGTGCTGGTGGGAATGGGACACCTGGGGTTTCGGGTGGCCCGCAAATTGTACGAAATGGATCAGGATGTGGTAGTGGTGGACCTGGAAACCAAAACCGATTTATACCACCATGCCCGCGAGCTGGGAATTCCGGTCATTCAGGATGACGCCAGTCGAGAAGTGATCCTTGAATCCGCCGGCATCCGCAAAGCACGGGCCATCATCCTGTGCACCCAGAACGATAATCTAAACCTGCAAATTGCAGTAAAAGCGCGCAGCCTGAACCCGGATATCAAAGTCATTATCCGCATATTTGATGATGAATTTGCCCAGTTGTTGCAAAAGCAATTTGGTTTTATCGCGCTAAGCGCCACCGGCATGGCAGCGCCCGTATTTGCCGCAACAGCGGCCGATATGGATATCACCCCGCCCATCTCGATCAGCGGCAAGCCAAACAGCCTGGCCAGTCTAACCGTTCATGCCAATGCCCGTTTTGTGGGCAAAACGATCAATGAGCTGGAAGATCAATACCGCGTCAGCGTGGTCATGATTAACCGCAGCCAGCAACAACAGCTTCACCCGGCCGGTGATCAAACCATCCTTCGGGAAGATGTCCTTGCATTGCTGGGTGAACCTGAGCAAATTACCTGTGTAATTCAGGCCAACAATGGCAAAAGCTGTTAAGCCACAGATTTAATATCCCTACTCATCTATATCTAATAAGGGTATAATTCGCGGATACGCCAGCTTCCTGGCTGCATTTGTCCAAATCGGAGGCATTTCACGAATGAGTCAACGCTATGTAGCTCTTATTTTAATTCTCCTGCTGTTAGCCGGAGCCATCTGGATCGTCTTACCGGGAAATCCTGGCATCGAAATTGGTGATTTCTCCCGTTCGCTTAAGACCCAGCTCGGTCTTGACTTGCAGGGTGGTATGCAAGTTCTGCTTGAAGCCATTCCGCCTGCAGATGGCAGCGAGATCACCCCTCAACAAATGGAAGATGCAAAAGCAATTCTTGAAAATCGTGCCAATGGCCTGGGTGTCAGCGAAACATCCTTCCAGGTAGCCGGCGGCATTCGCATTGTGGGTGAACTTCCTGGCGTAACCGATACCGAAGGTGTCGTTTCTGTCATCAAGAACACGGGCGTGCTTGAGTTTGTCGATATGGGCACTACCCCGGCCCCAGAAGGCACGATCATCAAGACCACCCTGGGCGGTGAAGCTTCTTCTGAGCAGCCCGCAGAAGCCGCATCTCCCACCCCTGCTGCAGACGGACAGACAGAGACCGCCCCGGCCGAAGAGGAAAAAGTTTGGACAACCGTAATGACCGGCGATCAGCTCAATTCTGTCGGCGTAACCACCGATCAGCTTGGCAAACCTGTCGTCTCGTTTGAACTCAAATCGGAAGGCAAGCAGATTTTTGCCGATTACACATCCAAGAACGTCGGCAAATATCTGGCCATCGTTCTCGATAAAAAAGTTATCTCAACCCCGGTCATTAACTCTGCCATTACCGAAGGCTCGGGCATCATCGAAGGTAATTTTGATACCGAATCTGCCAACGCCTTGGCCGTCCAACTGCGCTATGGTTCACTTCCCGTTTCTTTGAAAATTGTGGAAAGCCGCGTGGTAGGCCCAAGCCTCGGACAGGATTCACTGCGCAAGAGTTTGATCGCCGCACTGGTCGGGTTCATCCTGGTAACCGCCTTTATGACCGTTTACTATCGTTTGCCCGGCGTACTTGCCATTTTGGCCATCATCATGTATGCCGTGTTGACCTTTGCGCTGTACAAACTCATTCCGGTTACCTTAACCCTGCCCGGTTTTGCGGGTCTGCTGCTGAGTACCGGCGGCGCTCTGGATGCGAACATCCTCATGTTTGAACGCACCAAAGAAGAGCTTCGCAACGGCCGCACCCTGCGCCAGGCGGTTGATCTGGGTTGGAAACGCGCCTGGTCATCCATTCGCGATTCGAATATCGCCACCCTGATCACCAGCGCCATTCTGTTCTGGTTTGGTTCCGCTTTTGGGGCCAGCATCGTCAAAGGTTTTGCGCTCACCCTCTCGCTGGGTGTGCTCATCAGCCTCTTTAGCGCTATCGTCATCACCCGTACCCTGCTCAACGTAGCGCTCGATTTCATTAATCCCGCCAAACACCAGAAGTGGTTTGGCGCATAAAAGGAAAGCAAATATGAATCTTCTTTCCAGGCGCTATCTCTATTTTCTCCTGTCTGCGATCATCATTCTTCCCGGTCTGGTGCTCATCGCGATTAACGGTTTGTCGTTATCCATCGATTTCACCGGCGGCAGCCTGCTTGAGATCCAGTTCAACTCTGGCAAAGCACCGGCCCCGGCAGATGTCCTGGTCTACTACAACAGCCAGGGCATTACAGATGCTCAGGTTCTAACCTCTGGCGAAGACAAGCTCATTATCCGTTCATCCTTCATGGAAGAAGAAAAACTCTCCAAAATTGAGAGCGGACTTGAGACCGAGTTTAACGACACGCTGACCATCATCAGCGCTGAGAATGTTGGCCCGACCATCGGTGCCGAAGTTGCCAACCGCGCTTTGCTGGCCGTTCTGGTCGCAGCGTTGGGTGTGGTCATCTACATTACCTTCGCGTTCCGGGGCATTCAACATGCCGTGCGTTATGGCGTTTGCGCCATTCTTGCCATGCTGCACGACAGCCTGGTTGTCATCAGCATCACGGCCATGGGCAGTGCGCTCTTTGGCTGGCAGGTCGACTCTCTGTTCCTGACCGCGCTGCTAACCGTGATTGGCTTCTCGGTTCAAGATAAGATCGTAGTGTTTGACCGCATTCGCGAAAACAGTACCATCTTCCGCCGTCTGCCCTTTGAGACGCTTGTAAACCACTCCATCATCCAGACCTTGCAGCGCTCGATCAACACTCAGTTGATGACCTCTGAATTCATGCTGCTGGCGCTGGCGCTGCTGGGTGGTGTAACCCTGCGGGAATTCTCAGTCATCCTGATGATTGGTCTGCTGATGGGCACCTACTCCTCCATCTTCATTGCTGCACCGCTGCTGGTGGTCTGGGAAAAGAAAGAATGGCAGACCTGGTTTGGCCGCAAGGACGCTGCAGCCGTCTGAGCTTGATGCCTGCATTTGGAAAATGATTTTTTGGGGTTCTGGTGGAATAAGCCAGGACCCCATTTTTACAGACACCGCGCATTCTGCTAAAACCCAGTCACTTTTCAGAAATGCAAGGTTTCAACGTTTACTGAATCTATACAATTATTATTAAACCATATACAAAAAAACGCACAACTCAAAGTTTCAGGTGTTACCCTGAAATCGGGGTGATCATGAAACCTGTTACCCAGGAGGGTTATTCATGGCAGATGCAAAGCCGCCCATTGAACAGGATGAAAAAAGTGGGGCTGTAATTGTTTATCTGGATCATGCCATTTGTTTTGGTGAGGTCATCGTAAAAAAAGCCGTTCGAATCAGCACCTGGCTGCGCACAAATTCAGCCCCCGACAATTTTTGCGTTTATAACGCCCGCATCATCAATACCCAGAGCGCATCCAGCCACCCGCTGGTATTTTCTCACACTTACATTTATACCCATAATGTTTTAGGGTTTCATCTCGCCCCACCGGCTTTTGACCCACCCGATTATGACTCCACCGAAAAAAATCGGGTTATGGTGCCGGTTCAGGTTTCTCTGGGAAGCCTTCACATCCAGGGTCATTTTCGCATGGCCGCCTCGGCCAATGTGGGAAAGTTTTTGGAAGTAAACCGCGAAATGTTTTCCAGTTTATATGATGCGGTTATTACCTGTCCTTCCATTCCCGCCATGGGTGCAATCCGGGTTCCCAATTTGATCGTCCGGCAGGCAAACTGCATGTTCTCATTAACCTGATTTCCCTATTAAAGTAGAAAACCAGATGATGAATGAAAATTCCTCTTCACAGCATGACCAGGCCAGAAAAGCGCTTCAGGCAGGCAATAAAAAAAGCGCCGCACAGCTATTGCATCAGCTCCTAAAACAAGATATTACCGATCAGACCGCCTGGGCGTTGCTGCACCAGGCGCTGGCAGCCCAGGTGCCTTTTAAAGAATTTCAGACCAGCTTTGCTCAAAAATATTATCCCGATCAGGCCTTTTTATTGACCTTCAGCCAGACAGAAGAGTCATCCTCACCCTTTTTGGATACCCCTCCCGCAGCCAAAGCCCAGGACCCGTTTACGAATGACACCCGCAGCCCCTTTAGCGCCCCCGATGCCATTCCTCCGGCCTTTGGCCCCGACCCGGATGCAGCCTTCCCTTCAAATTCACCGTTTAATGGCCCAACGCCGACCAGCGAAGCACTCTATACCGGACCCATGGACCCTCCTCCGGCAATGAACGAGCCATCCAAAGAGGAATGGGAAATTGACAAAAATGAGCCCGCCCCGGTTCCGGGCGCCACGTTTTCACCGCGCAGCAAGAAGAAGGAACGCTCGCGGGGCGGGTGTTTAACAGCCTATCTGATTCTTAGCATCATCTCGGGGGTGACAGGCATTCTAGCCACCCTGTTTGTGCTGGCAATGCTGCCCTGGTTTAAGGAACAAATTGTTCTGGCTGCCAAAGAAGCACCCCAGTTACTGGTTTTAAATCAGTTCTCAAGCGCGATATTTATCGGCATTCTGGCCTATGCAATTTTGCAGCTGGTTGTTTTCATTGGCATCTGGCAATGGAAAAGCTGGGCCTTATACAGCTTTGTCGGGTTGGCACTGGTTGGTTTCTTCTTCCAGATCATTTATTCAGATCTCACCAGTGCATTCTGCGGGCTGACATCGCCGGTTTTGCTGTTTATTCTGGCCTTTCGTCAATGGGATGACTTTGATTAAAATCCATTTTTTATGCAATTCTAATGAAAGCGCGTTATTGTTGGTTTGAAATTATTACCCATCAGGGAGGATGTCACGATTATGGTCGATGAATCACATTCAACCGGTCAACCCGTTACGTTTCGAGCCGAAACACGGCAATTGCTTGAAATTCTCATCCACTCGCTGTATACCGAGCGAGAAGTCTTTTTGCGTGAATTGATCTCGAATGCGTCTGACGCGCTGACCCGGCTCAGCTATGAGATGCTCACCAACCGAGACGTGCTGGATGCCGATACCGAGCTGGGCATCTGGATCACAACCGATCCCAAAGAAAACACCATCCTGATCAAGGATACCGG
>CAZQLE010000194.1:0-7306 GCA_964593905.1 uncultured Anaerolineaceae bacterium
GGTCAATATTTGACCCGAATAGACGATGTCGCTGGTCAGACCGTTGTATTCTTTGATGGTGTCGATGGCAATGCTGTAATTGGCCGCGATGCCGCTAATGGTATCGTTTTCGGTGACCGTATATTCCATCTTCTCACAGGCTTCATCGGTTGCCTCGGCGCCGCTCAGGGTGGCGGTGGGCATGGGTGAAGGCGTTAACGTGGGTTGTGGAATTTTTAGTTTTTGCCCGATATACAGTGTGCCGCAGTCGGCGGGTAAATTATTCAGCACCACGATGCTCTGAACATTGACCCCGAAGAAAGAGGCAATGCCGGCGCACATATCTCCCTGTGCGATCGTGTATTCCAATGGGGGCAGCGGCGTCCAGGTCGGTTCGGGTGTGGGTGTTGAAGTGGAGGTTGGCGTGGTGGTGATCGTTGGCGTCAACGAGGGCGTAGGGGTGATGGTGGGTTCCACAACCTGCCCGGTGGAGCTTAAGACCGCAAACACAATTGCGGCGCCAATACCCAGAATCAATATGAACAGACCGATTGCAATGGGCAGGCTGAGGGTAACCTCTGGCATGCGCGGTCCCTGGATGGTTGAGCGGGTTTTGCCTTTGGTCGTCTCAGGAAGATCGACACTGGAGAACGTTTTCCCGCACACAAGACAACGGGTGGCGTTATCGCTGATGCGCGTCCCGCAGTTTGGACAGACTTTTGTATTGGGATTATTCGTTTCAGGACTCATAACATCTCTTTGGGTGACTCCTCACGCACAGCGCGAGAAGCATGGGTTTCTTTAGAAAATGAGATTATACCATACCCTGATTAAGGGTTTTTTGTTTATGTCAAGCGAAAATTTCCCCTTTGCAATCCTTTCGGCCTGTGCTATGCTACCGGCATGACGTTATGGAGCATTTATATCCACATTCCTTTCTGCCGTCACCGCTGCGGGTATTGTGATTTTAATACCTACGCCAGACAGGAAGATCGTATCGCAGATTATATCAACGCGTTGGAATCTGAAATCCGCCAGGTTGCAGCGGCGGCGCCTCAAAAACAACCGGTGCACACCATCTTCTTCGGCGGCGGCACCCCTTCGCTGATTCCGGTGAAGGGCTTTGAGCAGATTTTTCGGACGCTGCGGGACCATTTTTCGTTAACAGATTCAATTGAGGCCACGTTTGAGGCCAACCCCGGCACGGTCAACCCCGAGTATTTACACAGTTTGCGGCAAATCGGGTTGAACCGTATCAGCCTGGGGATGCAATCTGCGCTGCCGGAGGAGTTGAAGCTGTTGGAACGGCAGCACGCAGTGATGGATGTTGCCCGGGCGGTGGAGTGGGCGCGCAAAGCCGGTTTTGACAACCTGAGTCTGGATTTGATTTACGGGCTGCCGGGGCAAAGCCTGGCAAGCTGGCAGGCTTCATTGAAACAGGCCCTGGCGTTTGAGCCGGACCATCTTTCGATTTACTGCCTGACCATTGAAGCGGGTACGCCCCTCATGCGGAAGATGAAGCGGGGGTTGTTTTCTGCGCCCGATGAGGATCTGGCGGCCGATATGCTGGAATGGAGCATGAATTTTCTGCCTGAACACGGGTTGGAACAGTACGAGATTTCTAATTTTGCCCGACAAGATGCCCGGGGAGAGCTGCGTCTTAGCCGTCACAACCGCCAGTACTGGCGTAATGAGCCTTATCTGGGTTTTGGCGCCGGGGCGCATGGCAGCATGAATGGCGTGCGTACAGAAAATGTGGCGCGCATTCTGGCCTATATTGCCCGCTGCCAGACGGAAGAAGCACGGTCTTTCCCATTGGGGCCGGCGGTGTTGCACAGCCAGAAAATTGATGCGCAGACTGAAATGCAGGAAACCATGATGGTTGGGCTGCGCTTAACCCGAGAGGGGGTGCACCGGTCCGGGTTTTTGCAACGTTTTGGGCAGGAATTGACCACAGTATACGGAAAACAAATTGACCGGTTGGTGCGGCTGGGGTTGCTGGAATGGGCCGGCGAAGATCAAGCGATTTTACGCCTGACCTGGAAGGGCCGGCTGCTGGGCAATCAGGTTTTCATGGAGTTTGTGGGCTAAATTTCAAACCGGGCTAGAAAATCTCGATCTGAGTGCCGAACCCTTTGGTATCCACTTTCTCAAGATTGGCAACCGGGGTAGCCCACCGGTAGATCCAACGGGCTTCTTCGGTGCGCATATTGATGCAGCCGTGGCTCATGGTGGAACCATAGTTGGTATGCCAGTAGGTGCCGTGGGTGGCAACACCGTTTTCGGGTTCAAAGAAGCACACCCAGGGGACGCCCGGCAATTCATAGGCTTCCAGATCGGCGGTCAGGTTGCCGTCGCCCATATGTTTGGATGGCATTTTATTCTGGATGTTGAAGACCCCGCGCGGCGTCTGGGTGGATACCTGACCCGGAGGGGGCGAGGATTGCGGCAGCCCGGATGAGATGAGGGTTTTCAAAACTTCTTTGCCGTCTTCGTAGGCGGTCAGAGTTTGCGTACCCAGCGAGACTTCAATTTTCTTTTTATGAGCGGGGATATCTGGCGAGATCGGCGATAACTCTTCAGCAGCAATCAAGCGGAAGTGTTCGGCCGGGGCAAAATAATCCAACGCATCCACGTCAAACAGTTCGTCTTTAATACGATACCAGGGTGTGCCATCGGGGCCTTCCTGAACGCCCACAATCCAATGCACCGATTGGTAATATAACCGGTAGACATCTTTCCATTTTCCACCGCCGGCCGGCATCATTGCCTGGGTGAACGGTACCGAAACTTCGGCGATCTGACCGGTGGTCGGAATTTGATGGATCACGGGTTGCGGGCGAATTTTCACCCGCTGCAAATGGGCGCTGTGAATATAGCCGCCCCAGACCCGGTACCAGACCGGGTTATAACCGGGGCCCTTCTCTGAAACGACTTCATAATAGACATTTACCAGGTCATCACGATAGCGCTGTTGAATGATCTTGCTTTTGTCCCAGGGCTCTTTGTATACGCTGACCGATTTAATGGCGATACGCGCCAGGTCGCCGCTGTCGCTGGGGTCATAGGCATTAAAGAACGGCTTAAAAGCCAGGCTGCCCATTCCCAGCCCGACCAGGGTTAAAAAGTCTCTACGGGTAAAGTTTTGTTTCATCATGCGGATTATACCAGTATCAATTTAGATCAATCAAGTAGAATTAAGCTTTGCCCAATGGTCTGCTAGAGAACAAATTTCACTTTTGGATTCCCGGTTAACTCAATATACAATTTGTCCACCTGTTCGCGTGTCTGGGCAATGAAAACCGCCGACACCGAAAGATATTTTCCACCGCTGCTGGAGCGGTGGATCACGTTTTCAGGCAATAGATCGGGGACATGCCGCAGCAAAATTGAGGTGATTTCTTCCTCAAATCCGGGCCCGTGGACCCCGATAATTTTTATGGGAAATTCACACGGGAATTGAATGCTCCCCAGTTCAGATAACTCCATCGCTTCTCCCGAGTTTGGCCGGCCACAACCGGTCATTTTGCGTCTGCTCAGCGTGTGGCTTGAAGGCAATTTTATTATAGCCCGTGTGTAGCCGCAAAATGATTTTGAAATTAATTGTATTAATATGTTTATTATAAATGACCAGGATGCTGACAATATTAGAAATTTTTCATTTAAGGGATTGAAAATCAAAAACCAACTTGTTATGATTGGATTACAAATTTGATAACAATTCCAAACAATTTCTGCTCTTAATAATCGGGATGTGTTGATCCGAAGACCTGAACTGGTCGCTTATCCACCCTGTTGGGATGGAGGGACTTCGGGGAGCAAATAGCGAAACCGGCCCCAGCGGTCGGTTTTGTCGTTTTAAGCGCAGAAATGGGGGCGTCAAAAAGGAGGTGATTTGTAACCCAAAAAAAACGGTCGTTTTAAATTGGATCTTCAAAATGAACATAACCTTGATGGGAGGGAACGTATGAAGTCCAGGCTGCTTTTGTTCGTCAGTCTCTTGACGATCGTCGTAATGGCGGTAACTCCGGCGCTGCCGGTCGGAAGTGCTTCCGGGGTGGTAGAGCATGCAATGCCGGCAAATTATGAGAAAATTGAAGCTGCGCTGTTAGACCAGGGAGTTATCAGCGCCAGCGATTCAGACACAGAGAAAAAAGCTGCGGTCATGGATTATCTTCAGAAGAAAATGATGTATGGCGCTGAAGATAAAGAAAACCCCATGGGACGCAAGCAGCTCGATAGCAACGAGAAGGCCCTGACAGAGATTGCTTCTCAGGGTGTTGGAAAACAGTTGGGCCGCTCAATCTCTGTGCTGCCATCCAATCCGCAATTTAAGCCTGTTGAAGGAATGGATAAATTGCTGCTGTTACTGGTGGAGTTTGGTGGCAATGGCGCCGATTATGATGGAAAAGTTGGCCCACTGCACAATGAAATTCCCACCCCAGATAACAGTTTTGATCTGTGGATTCCGGATTTCAGCACGCAGCATTATCAGGATATGTTGTTTACACCGGGTGGCTGGACCATTCCCGATGGGACCCCCTATTATGCGGGCGAACATCGCGGCAGTATGTACGATTACTATCTTGAACAGTCTTACGGCACTTATACAGTGACTGGTGATACGTTTGGCTGGTTTAAGGTGGAAAAGCCGGAAGCCTTTTACGGTGATGATAACCCTGATGGCGGCCATGACAACCTGCTGCCGGGTACGGTCGGAGACTTGATCGAAGACCTGGCTGTAGCAGTGGATGCCGCTGGCGGCATCGATTGGGATGCCTACGACAACGAAGCTGTTTTTGATTGGCCCTATACCGACAACGAAAATAATCGCGACTGCATCATCGATCATCCCATGCTCATCCATGCTGGTATTGACCAATCGGGCGGCGGCGGCGCTCAGGGCGATGACGCCATCTGGGCGCACAGCTCTTCTGCGCTGGTGCCCATGGCGGTGACCCCCAACTGCCCGGATGGCATCTTTATCTACAACTACACCATCATGCCGGAAGACGGTGGCGTGGGTGTATTCGCGCATGAGTTCGGCCATGACCTGGGTTTGCCGGATGAATATGACACCATTTATTCTGGTGCCGGTGATTCGGTTGGCTTCTGGAGCCTGATGTCATCGGGTTCATGGACTGGCCGTCCTGCGCAAACTCAACCGCCCAGCATCTCCATCTGGGGCCGTTATGCGTTGGGTTGGGTGACCGACAATTTGTTGGTGACCAATCTGGATGCGATTACCGCGGCCGGGAATACGGGAATCCGTCTGGAGCAGGTGGAACGCTGGGGTGGAGAAGGCACCTATAATGCGGTGCGTATTAATCTGCCGCCCAAGGCCTTTTCAGTGAATACGCCTCACAGCGGCGCGATGGAATGGTTTGGTGGCAAGGCTGATGAAATTGACACCAACCTGACACGGACGGTTGACCTGACCGGAAAAACCGCAGCGACGCTGGATTTCTGGACCTGGTATGACATTGAAGAATACTGGGACTTTGGTTTTGTGCAGGTCTCGGAAGATGGTGGCGCTACCTGGGTGTCACTGCCGGTGGAGGGCACAACCTCGGTTCATGATCCCAGCGCTTACCCGACCATTGAGCCAAACCTGCCCGGTTTCACCGGCAACAGCGGCGGTTGGGTGCAGAAGACGCATGACATCTCGGCTTATGCCGGCAAGGTGATTCAACTGCGCTTCCGCTATATCACCGACTGGGGCACATCGATGGCCGGCTGGTATCTGGATGATATCGGTGTGTCGGCCGATGGCGCACCGGTGTTCTTTGACGATGTCGAAGCCGAAGATGCTGCCTGGACCGCGGATGGCTGGGATCGCAGCCCCGGCGGCGGCACGCAGCCGCAGTACTATATGCTGGAGTGGCGCAACCTGAACAAAATGGAAACGGATATGGGTGATTACAGTATGGTCAGCTTTGATAATGGCCTGACCAATGTGTATCAATTCGATCCGTTTGGGTCCACCGGCAACCCCAACGAACCCTGGTGGTTTAGCTATACCCCAGGCATGTTGCTGTGGTACCGTGATATGACCTTCACCGATAACTGGACGGGCACGCATCCGGGTGGCGGGTTCCTGCTGGTGGTAGATTCTCATCCGAATCCCATCATGCGGCCATCGGATCCGACCACGCATGTAACCTCACCGTGGACGAGCCGTGTGCAATCTTATGACGCCACATTTAGCCCCTATCGCCCGGCGACGATGAAGCTGGGGTACTACGGTAAGGTGAAGCGGTACGTCGGGTTTAATGCCATGCCGAGCTTTGAAGACTTCAGAAGCTACTGGAGCGATAAGGCTCCTGCGGCCAGCGTTAAGACCCCCACTTATGGCCTGAGCATTCGCATTCTGGGTGTTGCCAAAGACTTCTCGGCAGCTTTGATCAAGCTGGGAATGCGCAAGTAATGTTTTCACTTTCGGCCGGTTAAAAGCCGACCGGAAATAAAAATGCTGTGCAGTGGTGGATTATTTCTCACCACTGCACAGTGCTTTAATGACAGGCAGCAGAACCGCGATCGAGCACTGCACCGGCGGTATTGATAAATTCCCAGGTGTAACTTTCTGGCCGCAGTGAGAAGTGAATAATTCCAAACTCACCGGTGACCTGTTTTTCAGAGAAGGGGTCGGGGGTGTTAAAAAACATGGTGTATGCGCCGCCTGTTCCGACGGTAAATTGACGGATGCCTCTTAACGGGTCGGGGGTTCCCTGAGGGTTGAGGGTCTGAAAGCGCTCGTAGAAATGCTTATCTCCGTTCATTACGAAATCAACCCCGTTTTCATACAGCACTTCCCAAAATGGAATCATATTCCGTGACCCGCCGGTTGAATAGGATGTCCACAGCGGATGGTGCCAGTATGCAGCGCTGCAGCGGTTCGGGTGGGCGGCTAAATCTTCTTTAAGCCAGCGAATTTGTTCTGAATCACGCCCACAGGCCACGTCTCCGCAGTTGGAGTTGAGCACAATGATATGCCAGTCTCCCAGATCATAACTGTAATATCCTTTGCCTGCTTCTCCGGCGGCGGCGCCAAAATAGGCATAATAATCGGGTGCGCCCGGCGTAACATAGTCATGGTTCCCCGCCGATGGCCGCAGACGGTCCAGAAATTGACCCCAGGTTGGGCCAAAGCAGCGTTCATATTCAATCATCCGCCCCGATTCGTTGGAGTTATCTCCCAAAGTGAAGATTAGGCCGGGAATGTTTTGCAGCAGCGCGGCGGTCTGGTCGTCGCCATCCTGTCCGCAGATGGAGATATCGCCGGCGCCGGAAAAAAAGATGGCTGTCGGGCTGGAGGTCGCTGTGGCCG
>CAZQLE010000195.1:0-7282 GCA_964593905.1 uncultured Anaerolineaceae bacterium
GCATCAGCCTACGGCACAAAAAGCACAGCAGCCGGTGAGTTTTCACCGGCTGCTGATTTTGATTCAATGGTATTCGTCCAGACGCTAATTGTGCGCAAACGGGTCGGGGTAGCGCCGATATTCGTGCGGCACGGCCACCCCACCCTCCCACACCACGCGGCGGAAGTGATCGGGGTCGGTATTGCGCTCTGAGTTGACCAGCAAAATCTGCGAATCGGGGCCCAGGCCCAGTTTTTCGCGCAAATCGGCGCACTCGGCCTGTTCCATAATAAACATCAAAGCGCCCAGTGTCACAGCGCCCGATTCACCCGAAATGATGGGCGGGTCGCCATCCAAAGGCACGCCATAAATACGCATTCCTTTGGCGGCCACATAATCGGGGCACTTGACAAAGAAATCAGCAGTATCCCGCAGAATATCCCAGGCCAGCGGGTTCGGATCGCCGCAGGCCAGACCGGCCATAATCGTATCCAGGTCGCCCGAGAAACTGTGCGGTTTACCATCCCCAATTTCCTGAGAGCGGAACAGACAGGCGGCCTTATCCGGTTCAACCACCACAGTCTTGGGCCGGTCGCCGCCCAGCAAAGCCGAATAAAAGCCCGTCGCCGAAGCTGCCAGTGAACCCACCCCGGCCTGCATAAAGACATGGGTCGGGCTGATTAAACCCTGAGCGGCAAACTGCTCCTGCGCCTCAGAGAAAATGGTGGCATAGCCCTGCATAACCCAGGTCGGAATATCTTCATAGCCTTCCCAGGAAGTATCGGAAATAACCTGCCAGCCGTTCTGCGCAGCGTCTGCCGTTACCTGGCGGACGGCGTCATCATAAGTGCCATCGACCACCACCACCCGCGCGCCATTGCGGGCAATGGCATTAATCCGCGCTTCTGAGGTGAACTTGTGCACATAAATCACCGATTTAAAGCCGAGTTGGCGGGCCGCCCAGGCCACACCGCGCCCATGGTTGCCATCCGTTGCAGAGGCAAAGGTCAGGTCACCCAGCCGGGCGTGCAGTTCGGGTGAAGAAAGCTCGGCAAAGGATAACGGTTTCTCAATCCCCAACTGAGATTGGATATAACGGTAAATTGCAAAAGATCCGCCCAATACCTTGAAAGAGCCAAGGTTCAACCGCATGGCCTCATCTTTAACCCAGATGCCGCCCAGACCCAGAAAATCGGCCAGACGGTTAAGGTTTTTAAGGGGCGAAACTCGATAGCCCGGAATCTGGCGGTGGAAAGCGCATGTCTGACGGGAGACCCCGGCAGGGAAGATGCGCGCAACCGCCGGGCTGGACGAGATCGTCGCCGCACGGGGGTTTTCCAACCAGGTTACCGGTTTAGTGGTGTTCACAATAATCCTCCTTGATTTAAAAACACATGATAAAACGCTGCCAACCCAAAATTCTGCCGCAGCGTTTTAATGATTATACTCAGTTGTCTGACAATTAAGCAAGGGATAAGGAACCCCTTCTCGCACGCCGAAAGTCATTCGCGGCACACATGTCTTTTGTCCCGTGTCATGCTGCGCCAAAGGCGGAAGCATCCCTGCGCCAATCGGCAAAACCTCGCCGTTGCCCGCATGGGTAGAGATTCTTCGCGCTCTGCGCACCGTCGGCGTCGCTGCGCTCTCTCAGCATGACACGGACAAAGGTACATGTCATGCTGAACAAAGTGAAGCATCCCTACGCCGATCTGCAAACCCTTGCCGCTGCCTGCAGGGGTAGGGATTCTTCGCCTGCGCTGCGCTTCGGCTCAGAATGACACGGACATGTCATACTGCGCCAAAGGCGGAAGCATCCCTGCGCCAATCGGCAAAACCTCGCCGTTGCCCGCACAGGTAGGAATTCTTCGCGCTCTGCGCGCCTGTGCTACACGGTGCTGCGCACCGGTTTAGAATGACGTGGGGGGTGCCCTTCTGACAGACCCATGCATTCTCGTCCAACCGTTGCACCATATTATGTTTTGCCAATCAGAAAATTAAACCATCCAAAACTGGAGTGACCCAGGAGGGACTCGAACTCTCAACCTAGGCGTTAGGAGTGCCTTGCTCTATCCTATTGAGCTACTGGGTCATGCGCGGGAATTATAACAACAATTCGGGTCTGAGGCAACAAAAAAGCATGAACAGCCTTTTCTGACACACGAGATCTTACACTCTCCCTGCCCAGCAACAGGGTCCGCATCTGCGGATTGGTCTATTTCATGAGGCCCTTCAGGAGCCTCAAACCGGCAATACCACCAACTTTCCAGTCGTACGCCGCTTTCCCGTTCGATACCCGGTTTCCCCACTGGTTCGATTGGCAAAAACTTAAAGGCTGTTCATGCACATTCACTATAACAATATTGACTGATTCAATCAATAGAACACTGGTTAAGAAAAGCAGTTAATCCGGTATGTTATAATCCCCCACACACACCTCACCTTTTCAGGCAGCTAATGAGATCTTCCTGCAAATCCAACATTCTTTTTCTCGGGTCTCAAATGACCACCGGCGGAGCCCAGATGGTTCTGCTGCAGCAGGCCCGCTGGTTTAGCGAGCATGACTGCGCGGTGACGGCTGCCTTCTTTTATGATCTCGACGGTGTGTACCCAGAATGGTCGGCTCACAGCCCTTTCCCACTGGTCAACCTGGCCGCCTGGGATAAAAAGGCCCCTTTCTGGCGCAAAATTCGCCTGTTAAGCGGCGGGATCATTCGTCTGTTCAGGCTGCTAAAATCTTCAAATTTCACAGCCATTGAAACCTTCACCCATCACAGCAATCTAATCGGCATCCCTGCCGCCTGGCTGATGGGCGTCCCCCGGCGTGTGGCAACGCATCACGGCAGCCTGGAGCATTTTCCGGCCCTGCTCAACCGGCTGCACAACTGGCTGGTCAACAGTGGCAAAGCGAGCACCCTGGTGGCCGTATCAACCCAACTGCGTGAAAAAGCCATCCGCGAGGGCATCCGCCCTGAGCGAATCACGGTCATCCCCAATGGCATTGCCCTGCCGCCGCGCCAGCCCGAAGCCGCGGCCGCCGTTCGCCGCGAACTGGGGTTGGAAGAAAACCAGCCCCTGGTGCTGGCCGTAGGCCGCCTGGTCACCCCCAAAGGACATACCTTTTTAATCCAGGCCGCGGCCGAACTGCAAACCGCACAGCCCGCCGTCAGAGTGGCCATTGCCGGTGAAGGGTATC
This sequence comes from uncultured Anaerolineaceae bacterium, assembly GCA_964593905.1. Lineage (GTDB taxonomy): Bacteria > Chloroflexota > Anaerolineae > Anaerolineales > Anaerolineaceae > CAZQLE01. The sequence goes on from CAZQLE010000195.1 coordinate 3,173, forward strand.
TGCGCCCGGCGCTGGAGGATGAAATTCACCGCCGCGCTTTGCAAAACACAGTTTCGCTGCTGGGCAATCGCGGCGATGTGCCCGCGCTTTTGCAGGCCTGCGATGTTTTTGTGCTCTCCTCGCGCAACGAGGGTATGCCCATCGCCCTGCTCGAAGCCATGGCCGCCGGTGCGGCAGTTGTTTCGACCCGCGTGGAAGGGGTCGAAGACCTGATCTGCGATGGAGAAAACGGCCTGTTGGTGCCAGTTGAAGACCCCGCCGGGCTGGCCGCTGCCATCCTGCGCCTGCTGCACGACCCCGCGCTGCGCAGCCGGTTGGGCGCCGCCGCCCGCAAAACCATTCAAGAAAGTTATTCGCTCGATCTTTCCTGCCGCCAGTATATGGCGCTGCTGACCCCTCCTTACCCACCCATTGAAACCCTGCAATCCTGCGCCAATCGGTAGATTCACCATGACCACCCCGAAACCGCCCACTTCACCCAATTCATTCAGAGCTTTTCCCGTCCCGCGGCTGATTGCCACGGCGGTTCTGGTCGTTTTAATCTATAACACCGCCCGCGATATCCTGGCCCGTTTTGGCGCGGCCTTCTATAAAAACCTGGTATCCGAGACCATTCTCGGTGTGCTGCTGATCTGCCTGATATTTTTTACCGCCGCGCTGGTTTACATCTGGCGGCCGGGCTGGTTTACACCGCTCAACCGTCTGCGCGACCGGCTGCCGCGTCCGCTGCGCACGGGGCTCGCGCTGCTGCTGCCCGCGCTGCCCGCCGTGCTGCTGCTTTTCAGCCGCTGGAGCGAGGTATTCAGCGGAGACTGGCTGCGCGCGGTGTTGTATCTCACCACGGCGGGCAGCATGGCCTGGCTGCTCTCTGAAAAAGGACGCTCTTTTTCATGGTCGGGTCTACTCGTCGGGACGCTGCTCTTTTGTGCCGAATTCTTTTTGATCCAGGCAATGCAAGATGTGGTCGATTATCCCTTCTCGCTCACCTGGTCAGAAGGCAACCGCATCTGGGATTACTCAGTCCGTTTTGGCCGCCGATTGTATGATTTCCCGGCCGATCAGACCATTCCGGCATACATCGATAAAGGCCGCCAGTCATTATGGGGGCTGCCCTTCCTTTTCTTCGATCCGCAAATCTGGCAGATGCGTCTGTGGGATGCAATCCTCTTTAGTTTGCCCTATCTGTTCCTCGGGCTGGCCGTTTTCCCCCGCGAAAAAGGCCGCACCCCCGCCTGGCTGCTGGGCAGCCTGTGGGTTATGCTCTTCCTCAACCAAGGACCAATCTACACCCCGCTGGTTTTTGCAGCCACCCTGACGGCGCTGGCCCGCAAACGCCCAACCTGGCTGGCTGCGCTGCTGGTCTTTGCTGCCGGTTATCTGGCCGGCATCTCGCGCATGACCTGGATCTTCGCCCCCAGCATCTGGGCGGCGATGGTCGCCCTGGCCGACCCCGCCCCGCGGGGAGCCACCACCCCGCGCCAGCGCTGGCTGCGCGCCATCCTGCTGGCCGCCGCCGGGATGATCGGCAGTGTGGGGATCAAACAGCTTTCCAAAATTTTTGCGGCCGGTTCCACGCCCTCTGCGCCCGTTGCAGCCGCCACCCAGGCCGGGGCTTCGGGTCTGGCCGGGTTGTTAGAAACGCTCAACCGCCAACCGCTGGTCTGGTCGCGGCTGCTGCCCAACGCCACCTACGAACAGGGCATTCTACTCGGGCTGCTGCTCGCCATCGGGCCGCTGTTAATCATCTGCTTCGGGTTTATCCTGCGCCGCAAATGGCAGCCGGGGTTGTGGCCTGTGGCGGCCATCAGCGGCAGCCTGGCCGCATTTTTACTGGTCGGGCTGATCGTCTCGGTGAAGGTTGGCGGCGGGAATAACCTGCATAATCTGGATATGTTTCTGATCACCCTGGTATTTTTCATGGGTCTGGTCTGGTACTCCAATACGACCGCCTGGTGGGAAATTGGCGGCAGGGGCGCATTCTGGCTGCGTCTGCTGCTGCTGGCGGCAGTGGTTCTGCCGGTCTGGAACAATCTGGCAACGGCCCGCGTGCACGAACTGCCCGAAGAAGCCAAAGTGAGCGATGCGCTCAGCTTTGTGCGCCAGTATGTCGAACGCGGCAGTCAGAATGGCGAGGTCTTGTTTTTGGATCAGCGCCAGTTGCTCACCTTCGGCGAAGTGCCGCGTGTTCCGCTGGTGGCAGCCTATGAAAAGAAACGCATGATGGATGAGGCCATGGCCGATAACGCAGCTTTTTTCGCGCCTTTCTTTGCAGACCTATCCCGCCAACGGTTTGAGGTGATCATCAGTGAGCCGTTACAGATCAGTTTTCAAAAGGAAGACCGCGAGTTTAATATCGAGAATAATTCCTTTGTAAACTGGGTGAGCCTGCCGGTTTTATGTTACTATGAACCGGTAAAAACCTTTCCAGAGGTCAAGGTGGAAATTCTAGTCCCGCGCAGTTTGCCCAACCGGCACCCCCGATCATCCTGTCCGGGGTCGGGCTGGTAATACGACGGCCGTACTGTTGCAAACCTCTCCTCTCAAGAGCAGATCATGAATTCGGGCAACCTTCTGACAACGATCATCTGGTTTATTTTATGGGCAGCCGGCGGAACCTGGATGGCGCAGAGCGCTTTCAGGCTGCGTAAAAATGAAGTGCTGCCTGTGGGGCTGGCTGTCGGCTGGGTGACCGAAACCCTGCTGCTCAATCTGACAGCCCGCTTTCTGCCCCTTTCGGCCGCGGCCTGGGCGGCGGCCGGGCTGGTTATGCTGCCGGGGCTGCTGCTGGCGCTGCGCAGCGACGGCTGGCGCGGGCTGAAAATTCCCATCTCGATATCACAAATGGTTGTCTTGCTGGGGCTGTCGGCCATCTTCATCCGCATGGCGCGCGGTCTGGCGTTGTTTGATGATTATGCCCACATGCCCACCCTGTCGATCCTGGCTGCCGGCGAGCTGCCGCTGCGGTTTGCGCTCGACCCATCCGTTCCCTACAATTACCATTATTTTCTGTTGTTGTTCTCGGCCCAACTGGTGCGCCTGGGAGGGTTGTTCCCCTGGGAAGCTTTTGATGTTGCCCGCGCCGTGTCACTGGCGCTTTCGGCCGTGTTGACCGGGGTGTGGGTGCGGCGGCTGACCTTTAGCGCCCTGGCGGGTTTCTTTGGAAGCCTATACGCAGTGTTTAGCAGCGGGGCACGCTGGCTGCTGCTCTTTTTGCCCGAGGCCGTGCAGTTAAATATCTCCAAACAAATTCAGCTCATCGGCAGCGGCGCCAGCACCGCCCCCAATCTGTATGAGGCGCTGGTACGCAACTGGGGCATCGATGGCATGGGGCCCATCGCCTTTCCCTTTGCCTATGTTAACGGCATCTCCAACCCCTCCATCCTCGCCCTGGGCGGGGCAAACGGGGCCATCGGCGCGGCCATCACCTTCCCGCTTTTGCTTACCTTTAACCGCTGGCGCAGTTGGGCCGGTGGTTTTGTTTCGGTTGTGCTCCTGGCCGGCAGCGGCCTGTTAACCGAAGTCGGCCTGGTGCTGAGCCTGGCAGCCTGGGGAATGCTTACCCTGGCACAAATGATCCGCGATCGATCCATCAAAATTCCGCCCACCCTGCTGCGCTGGCTGGTGGTCATCGTCATCGGCGGGGTGCTTTCCATGCTGCAAGGCGGGGCCCTGACCGAGGTGCTGGTCAACACGCTGAGCGATACCCCCGGCGCCGAGGCCGTCTCTTACCAGACCATCGGGTTCCGGTTTGTTTTTCCGCCCAGCATCGTCTCTTCACACCTGGGGGTGATGAACCTGACCCAGCCCTACAGCCTGCTGGCGGCCCTGGCCGAAATTGGCCCAGTGCTGCTGACGCTGCCACTGGTGGTCATCTGGGGCTGGAAGGCTTTTCAACGCCGCCGCTGGTATGAATGTGCCCTCATTTTGGCCGGGTTGATCAGCTTTGTGATGATCTTTGTGCAGTTCACCGGTTCGACCGGGGTGCGCAACACCTCACGCTTATATTCATTTTTGGGGCCGGTCAATCTTTTTGCCGTGCCGCTGGTCTGGCGCTGGGTGCAGCGCCGCAGCAGTTTCGTCAAAATCGGGGCCATGACGCTGGGTCTGATC
>CAZQLE010000196.1:0-7043 GCA_964593905.1 uncultured Anaerolineaceae bacterium
GCCCTTGGTCAGCAGGATGCGGTCGCCGCTCTGTGCGCCGCGCGGGGTGACCAATCGGTCTTTCGCCACTTCTCCCACCAGCGTGGCAACCAGAATCGGCCGGTCCAGCGCATGGGTGATCTCGGTATGCCCGCCCAGCACCGAAACCCCCATCTGGCGGCAGGCTTCGTATATCTGTGTGGAAATCTTCTCAACTAGTGCCGGGGTGGTGCGGTTTTCGGGCAGCAGCAGGCTGGCCATATACCACTGCGGGGTGGCCCCGGTGGTGGCGATATCGTTGGCGCTGACCTGCACGCTATACCAGCCAATATCTTCGGTGGCAAAGGTAATCGGCTCGCTTTTAAAAACCAGATAACGCTCGCCCAGATCGACCACCGCACAATCGAGACCGATGCCGGGGCCCATGATCACGCGCGGGTCGGTCAGCGGGGCTTTTAACAGCATGGCTGCCAGCGCTTCCGGGGGAAGTTTACCTAATGGGAATGGAGTTGGAGACGTTTGTTGGGGTTCCACGTCCCTATTTATACCACGGATATCAAGGCTCTTTGCTGAAATTCTCGTTCACCCCGCCTGCGTTACTGGCAAAGAATTGCTCGACCGATTCCATTAATGGGTCGATGGTAAGGCTCTGATAGCGATGCGGGGGTGACCAGTAGATCCACTCGAAACCGCTGTGCTCGGTGGGGCGAATGGCCGTGGGGGCGTGCTCGGCCAGCCGGCCCAGAAAGACCACCAGCGTCTTATGCACCACAAAGCCGGGCCACTCGCGCGGAAAATACACCGTCTCAAAGCGAAAATTCGGGTCCAGCGTCACCAGATCAGCTGGCAGCCCGGTCTCTTCTTCCATCTCGCGCAGGGCGCATTGCTGTTCGGTTTCACCATCGTCGATATGGCCTTTGGGAAGATCATAGCGGTGAGGATGGCGCATTAAGAGAAACGCCCGCCGGGGGTGTTCACGAAATACCAGTACGCCGCAAGATTTAACCTTTCGCATAAGACATGAGCCGCCTGAAAGAAGATTTTGCGCGCCGGAGGTGGATTGAAGCTCTTCGGCAGTTGCAAGATTTTTATTATTGTACAACGCGCAGCAAGCGCTGAATCGCTTAAGATGCCTTTGCTGCGTGGCATCGGGCGCGGTGGGATGGGTTGGAGCGGGGGCGCGTTTTTTTCTTGACACCCATCATTTATTTGCGTTTCGGATAGACCTGTCAATAGAATCCTTAAAACTGTGGATAACTGCCCAAAAACGGTGGATAACGATAGGCACAATGTGGATAACCCCCGGGAGAACTGTGGATGCGTGTGGATAATTTAGCCTGAAAACAGCCCGATTGTGGAAAATATTTTTGGAAATCTTTTTTTCGGTGGAAAAAGCCCAAAAATCTGTGGATAACTCACCGGTTTTTGTGGATTACTGTGGATAAATTGACCGATTCTTGTTGAAAACCGGCGGATGAAATCTTCAATCCAGCATACCGCTCAGGTCAATGCCCAGGTCGTGGGCATGTTCCACCGATTCATGTTCAAGAACAATCCCCCATAATTTCCAGGCCGAACTGGCCGAGACCGCGATATCGCCGGGCAGCCGCCAGACAGACGGCCGCGCCCCTTCCAGTCGTTTAAGGTCCATCAACCCCGGTGTGGTGAAGAGCGTCACCAACACGCGCGAGGCATCCAGCGCCGCGCTCTGAATCTGCTCCCAGGGCCAATCGGCCTGTTTTTGGGCCTGATGGGCATTGAACTGGTCGATATCGTCAAAATTCATCAGGTGGCCGTCTTCGTTCACAAAACCGGTCAACCGCCCAAGCTGCCCCTGCGACATGCCGCTGAGCAGCTCTCCGCAGCTCAAAATGAGATAGCGGTCCCATTCCAAAATATGCCCCACCACCAGGGCGCGGGTGCGGCCGTCGCTGCTGAGGGCGGCGGCTTCGGCCGCACCCATGCGCGCCACGGCGGCGCAGTAACGGGATGAGATCTCGCGATGAAAATCGGCCAGGCTGTGATAGCGTGCCCCGGGCGGCTGGGTGATCAGCCGCGCGAGTTTCTGGTAATACTGCTCCATTTCCATGGGGCCCTCCAAGGCTATCGAGGGGTCAGATCTGGTGTTCTGGGCAGCACAGCGCCGCCCAGAACACCAGGATGAGTTGCTTTTTGCATAACCCACCGGGGCGGGTGCGCCGCCCGATCAGACGATGGAGACCACTTCTCCGGCGCTGATGCGGGTTAAATCTTGCGGGGTGAGGCAAAAGACCGCGTGGGGGGTGCCTGCTGCGGCCCAGATCTCGGGATATTGCAGCAGATCACGGTCAACATAGGTCAGAATGGCTTCGGCGTGCCCCACCGGCGGCACCCCGCCGATGACAAAGCCGGTGCGTTCGCGCACAAAATCGGCGTCGGCTTTCTCAATTGCTTCGCCGACCAGCCCGGCGATTAATTTCTCATTCACGCGGTTGATGCCGCTGGCAACCACCAGCACGGGCCGGCGGGTTTCGCGGGTGCAAAAGAGGATCGATTTTACAATCTGCGCCACTTCGCAGCCAATGGCCTGCGCCGCTTCTTTGGCGGTGCGGGTCGAGCCGGGCAGTTCCACCACCTGACAATCTACCCCCAGGGTCTCCAGGGTGCGCTGCACCTTTTGGGCGCTGCTGCTCAAACCATCACTCATACAATACCTCCATACCACTGCCCCGGCGTCCCGAAAAAATTGCCGGGTGAAACAGCCAGAATTCAGGCTTACCCCTGCTGGTCGCAGCCCTGTTTAGCTGCTTTTGTTGGGGATGTAGACCGCAATGCGCCGCGCCAGGTTGGCGATCGGCATGGTTTGCAGCCAGACCCGCCCGGGGCCGGTCAGCGTGGCGAGGAACAGGCCTTCGCCTGAGAAAAAGATGTTTTTGATACCCTTGACCATCTCCACTTCATACTTCACGGTCGGCTCAAAGGCCGCGATATGACCGGGATCGATCTTAATTCGTGCGCCCGCCGGCAAACTATATTCTTTCACTTCGCCCGAAATCTCCAAAAAGGCGGTTCCCGGCCCGGTGATTTTTTGCAAGATAAAGCCCTCACCGCCAAACAGGCCCGCGCCCAGGTTCTTGCGGAAGTGGATCTTCATTTCCACCGTGGTCTGCGCGCACATAAAGGCATCTTTCTGGCAGATCAATTCCTGCCCGGCAGCCAGTTCGATGGGCAGAATCTTGCCCGGCAGCTCAGGGGTGAAGATGATCCGCCCGCTGCGGCCGGTGCAGGTGTAGGTGGTCATGAACAAAGATTCACCCGCCAGTGCCCGCCCCAGACCCGACATTAACCCGCCGCGCGTGTTGGTAGACATGTCAATGCCATCGGTCATCCACGACATCCCGCCCGATTCGGTGAACATGGCCTCGCCCTGGTTGAGTTGGATCTCCAATAACTGCATCACCGTGCCTTCAATTTTGTATTCCATGCTTTACTCCTCTTGTTGAACGTTGCTGATCGATGTTGTTTTTGGTCTGGTTGTATGGATAGAGAAAGGGTGCTGCCCTGGGCCTGTTGATGGCCCCATTCTGCATACGCAATCCATCCCGAGGGGGTGCAGGGGCCGCTCAGCCTGTTTTGGCCCCGCATTCACCGCAGAACTTTGCGCCCGGCTGCAATTTTGCGCCGCACTGGGCGCAAAAAACACCCTGTTTCAGGTTTGCGCCGCATTCGGGGCAGAATTTGGCGTTGGTCGCCTGCGCTGCGCCACACTTGGGGCACGAGGCAACGATGGTCTCCTGCCAGTTCCCCTCGGCCAGCTTTTTATCCTCTTCCGACATGGCCGCGTGCGCCCACACTTCTTCCACCGAGCGGCTGGCCTGTGCAGCCGACATCTCCACTCCCAGGTCTGGCGCACAGCTCTTGCACAGCCCGCGTTTGGTGTTCCAGCAGGTTTTGCACACCCACGACCGGCAGCGCGGGCACATCACAAACTGGCTTTTCATCTCTTGCGTGGCTTCAACCAGCGCGGCCTCTTTGGCGCGCTCGTATGCCGCCGAATTGACCCGGTCGCCGATATTGGCCGCCGAGCTGAACACACCGCCAAATAAACCGCTGGCCGTATCCAACAGCTCGGATACGGTACCGGTGGTGGAGGCCTTGAAGGCGGTTCGGTAACCGTTGCCGCAGTGGTCGCAGTAAAACTCAAACTGAAAACCACGCGGCGTGCTTAAATCATGGTAGTTACGAATGAAGGCATTGTTGTCTGTCATGGTTATCTCCGTCTTTTTTCAATCGTCCCAAAATTCTTGCACCGGTTTACACCCGGCCGGGTGCAGCCGGAATTTAGCCACGCTTTTTGTCTGCTTTTTGGCGCACATCTGGGAAGCGCTTGGTGGCAAAGGAAAATTGGATCTTGGCAAACCGCCAGGAAACCCCTTGCTGCACCAGCACCGCGGTGAAACGCAGCGGCCAGATATATTCATCTCCCTGGCGGGCTTCGTATAACGCCGAAACGCCAGAGCGCAGCACCTCTAACAGGCGCTCTTCGGGCAGCAGTTCTTCACGCTGTTTCAGGGTCTGCTGAATGGTATCCAGTGTGTTCTGGTAATTGGTCTCGGCTTTCAGGTTGCGGGTGACGGTGCCGCGGGTGGTGATCCAGGCGGTTTCTCCGTGCACCAGCACGCGCGCGCCCTCGATATCCAGTTTGACATCGCCCCAGTAGATCCAGTCGCTCTCAATCAGGTTGCGGACGGCGGGCAGGTTCACCGCCCACTCATCATCACCGGGGGTCAGCGCACCGGTGCCGATCATTTCCACATTCCACCCGCTGGCGAAGATCTTCATAAATTCATCCAGTTGAAGTGTCTCACGGCGGGTATAGCCATCTTGAAACTGCTGCAAGACAGCCCGTACATCATTGAGGGTTTGTTGCGGTTGGGTATGCATTATGCTAATCCTTTCGTCGCATGATCCAGGAAAGGGTGTTTTCGTCCTCTTCCAGAAGCTGCATCCCCACTTTTTCCAGCACCCGGATCGAGCTGATATTTTCTTTTAAGACATGGCTGGCCGTGATGGTGGTGCAGCGCGGGTCGGCAAAGGCCCAGCCGATCAGCGCGCGTGCCGCTTCGGTGGTATATCCGCGGCTGCGCATGGCCGGGTCGGTGCCGTATCCAATTTCAACCCGGCCTTCAGCGTCGGGTGAGCCTTTAAACCCGATCAGCCCGGCGCCAAAGCGTTCTTCTTCGATCACCATTAACCAATAAGTGTACCAGGGATGCTCTGCAACGGGGGCCTGGCGCATTTTGTCCAGCTTTGTGCGCAGCGCGCGTTCCACTGCATCGGTGCGCAGGGCTGCGGTCAGGCGCAGCCCCAGGCCGCGCGCCAGATCGGCCTGGGCCAGGGTATATTGTTCCAATTCGGCGAAGGTCAGCGCTTGCAGGTGCAGCTGCAGGGTGCGGATCATCCGTCCCCCGGCCTGCCGCCAGGCCAGCGCCTGTTCTTCCAGGCTGAGCACCAGGTGGTGCTTGCCTTCAATATAGGCGGCAATATCTTCGGGGTGGCTTTTTGCCAGGGCCACTTTCAGGTCTCCATATTGTTTTGCCCGGGCCGGATGCGTAGTGAGAAAATCACGAAAGGCCAGGTGGCGCTCCACCTCGGGGCTGCCGGCGCGAAAGACGTGCAGGTGGTGAGAGCGGTGTTCATCGCCGCCGCGAATAAAAAAGCGCCGCCCCGGAATGCCAAATTCGCCCATGGCATGATAGCCCAGTTGTTCAATGCCGGCATTGAACGCATCCAGCCGTTCAATATCGCGCACTTCAACCAGAATGTCGAGGATGGGTTTGGCTGCCAGACCAGGCACGGCGGTGCTGCCGATGTGGTGCACCTGAACCACCTCATCACCCCAGGCCAGCAAAATTTCACGCGCTGCGGTATCGAAACCACTGCGCCATGCCGGATCGTGGGGTACGACGGATACACGTCGCGCCATGAGCGGGCCTCCTTGATCAAGACTGGTTGGATGAACCCAGGGTTACCTTAAGCGAAAGGGTATCGCTGCCCCGCAATATGGTGACATCGATGGTCGCTCCAGGTTGGAAGTTGAACAAAGCATTATAAAAACTGGTTGTTTCGCTGATTTTAAAATCTCCGATGGCCGTGATCAGATCTCCGGCGCGAATACCGGCCTGACCGGCCGGGCCATTCGGATCGATATCGGTCACATAAACACCCCACTGTACGGGTAAATCATACCGGTAGGCCAGTTGTGGGTAAACTGGCTGCCAGTTAATGCCCAGCACCGGGCGGGCAAAGAAACCATTCTTGATGATCTGTTCGGCAATCTGACGGGCGGTGTTGGCGGGCAGGGCAAAACCCAGCCCCTCGGCCACGGTGGAAGTGGTATCTGACCCGCGCACCACCAGGGTGTTGATGCCGATCACTTCTCCGGCCAGGTTCACCAGCGGTCCGCCCGAATTGCCCTGATTGATGGCGGCATCGGTCTGAATCAGATTTTCCATGCGGTAGCCCTGACCAGAATCGAGCGACCGGCCCAGGGCGCTGATGACGCCGACCGTGACGGTGTTCTTAAAATTTCCCAGCGGCGACCCGATGGCGATGACGGTTTCGCCCAGCTTAAGCGTATCTGAATTGCCCAGCACAGCCGCCGCCGGCAGGGTGCCATCCACTTTTAAAACAGCCAGATCGGCAAAGATATCGGTGCTGACCACTTTGGCGGCCAGCTCGGTGCCATCCACCAACACCACCCACACCTGGCTGGCATCTTCAATGACATGGTTGTTGGTGATGATGTAGCCGTCTTGTGCGATGATCACCCCCGAGCCCGATACGGTTTCATCGGGCCGGGTGCCAAAAAAGGAAGGCTGACCGGGCACGGTGCCATAAACGGTGACCACGGTCGCAGCAATTTTTTCAACCGCACCGGTAATGGCGGTTTGAATATCGGTGGAAGCCACCTGAAGCTGCTGCGCGGCTGGCGCAGTGGTTTGAAAAAAGGGTGTCTGCGGGTCTGCTGCGGTCTGGCTGATCGAACGGCTTACCAGCCATCCCCCGCCCACGGCCCCCAGCAA